>DATIWK010000087.1:0-7046 GCA_035519395.1 Anaeromyxobacteraceae bacterium
CGCACGCCGCGCCGCTCGTAGTAGGAGGTGACGAAGCGCGCCAGGTCCGCCGGGTAGCTGCGCGCGCCGATCGCGGACTCCGGGAAGACCATCGTCACCTCCTTGCCGGCGGTCGCCAGCGCCGCGGCGATCTCGGTCCCGATGAAGCCGCCGCCGATCACGACGGCCGAGCGGCCGGAGGCGCGCAGCCGGTCGTAGTCGTCGAGGGTCCGGAAGTAGACGACGCGGTCGCCGCCCACCGCGAGCCGGCGCGGGCGGCCGCCGGTGGCGAGGAGGAGCCGCTCGTAGCGGTGCTCCTCGCCGCGGTCGTCGCGCAGGGCGTGCTCGCGATGAACGAGCGCCACGGCACGGCGTCCGGGGTGGCGCACCAGCCCCTCGACCTCGGGCAGGAACACGCTCTCCCGCGGCTTGCCGGCCCACAGCCCCTTGGAGAGCGGCGGCCGCGCGTAGGGCGGGTGGCGCTCCCCGGAGATCATCGCCAGGGTTCCCCCCGGATCCGCCTCCCGGATCGCGGCCGCGGCCGCGTGGCCGGTCATCCCCCCGCCGACGATGAGGTAACGGGTGCTCGGCATGGCGCGCTCCTTCCCCCCGGCGACGGGAGGAGCATGGGTGGCGCGAGGCGACGGCGCCGCAGCCGGTCGGGGCGCGCCGGCCGGGCGGGGGCGCGCCGCGCGGATCGTCCCGCGCTCCTCTGGCCCGGCCGCTACTCCGGCAGCGGGACCTCGATCTCCAGGCCGTCGTGGGCGACCTCGACCTGGGCGAACTCGGCGCGCGCCTGCTCGAGGAGGGGCTCGAACTCGCGATCGTAACGGGTGGAGAGGTGGGTCAGGACGAGCCGCCGCACCCCCGCCGCGCGCGCCACCCGCGCCGCCTCCCGCGCGGTCGAGTGCTGGGTGTCCTCCGCCCGCGCCTGCTCCGCGTCGCCGAAGGTGCAGTCGTGTATCAGGACGTCCGCGCCGGCCGCCCCCTCGACCGTGCCGCGGCACGGGCGCGTGTCGCCGGTGACCGAGACCCTCCGGCCGCGCCGCGGTGGCTCGACCACCTCCTCCGGCCGCACCGTGCGGCCGTCCTCGAGCGTCACCGGCTTCCCGCGCTGGAGCGCGCCGAAGAGCGGCCCCGTGGGCACGCCCAGCGCCCCGGCCTTCTCCGGGTGGAAGCGGCCGGGGCGCGCGTCCTCGGCGAGGGTCCAGCCCACCGAGGGGGTGCGGTGCTCGGTGGCGAAGGCGACGAGGTCGCAGCCGTCGCGGCGGATCCGTTCCCCGGCGGTCACCTCGTGGATTCGCACCTCGAACGCGAGCCGCTCGGTGCCGGTGAAGAGCATCACGTCGAGGAGCCGCTTCGCGGGACGGGGGCCGTAGAGGTCGAGCGGCGCCTCGCGGCCGAGCATGGAGAGGGTGCGGAGGAAGCCGATGGCGCCCAGGTAGTGGTCCGCGTGGAAGTGGGTGAAGCAGATGGCGGCCACGTCGAAGCCGGTGCCGAAGCGGATCATCTGCCGCTGGGTCCCCTCCCCGCAGTCCACCAGGAACATCTCGCGCTCGCGGCGGATCGCGAGCCCGGACAGGTTTCGCTGGATGGTCGGCGCGGCGGCCGAGGTGCCGAGGAAGGTGAGGCGGAGCATTCGCGCCGTTCTAGGAGCTCGCGGACGTGTACTTCCCGATCGAGCGCACCCATACCATGCGGGCGAGCACGGCGAAGAGCAGCGCGCCGAGGAACGCCTGGGCCGCGGAGAGCGGCGAGAGCCGCCCCAGGAGCGCCAGCGCCGGGAACGTGGTCATGAGCGCGAGCGGCACCACGAAGGTGAAGACCAGGCGGAGCACGCCCCGGAACACGGACACGGGCCACCGGGCGGCGTCGTAGATGGAGACGAACAGGTAGGAGAGGTTGTCCACCTTGACCACGTAGAACGCGGACGCGACCACCAGGATCCAGAGGGAGTAGAGGACGAGCGAGGCGCAGACGAGGAGCACCAGCGCGATGGCGATCTCGCCCGCGCCGGGCGCACGCCCCATCCGGTGGAACGCCACCGCGAAGATCGCGACGCCGCCCAGCACGTCCACGACGCGCCAGGGCTCGAACTTCGCCGTGGAGACGAGGAACTGCGCGTCCGCGGGCTTGAGCAGGACGAAGTCGAGCGTTCCCTTGCGGATGTGCTCGACCACCGTGGTGAGCGACGGGTTCACCGCGCCCTCCAGGACGCCCTTCATCACCGTGAACCAGCCCATCACCACCAGGGCCTCGTCGAACGTCCAGCCCGCGACGCTGGGGCGCCGCCCGAAGACGACCAGGAGCGGCACCAGCGACCAGGCCGTCCAGAACAGCGCCAGGGCCCCCTCCACCAGGAACTCGACGCGGTACTGCATCGCCGTCGCCGCCGAGGCCCGGAGCTGCACGCCGAGGAGCCGCAGGTAGCGCAGCACCCGGTCACCCTCCGAAGGCCGAGTACCGGCGAAGGCCGAGGCGCCAGGCGGTGCGCACCACCAGCAGGAGCCCCAGGACGAACGCCCACTGGATCCCGAGCTCGACGAACGCCTGACCGCGCGAGGTGAGCCCGGTGATCATCTCCACCGGGAAGCCGAGCATGTACCGGAACGGCAGGAACCGGGCGGCCGTCCCGACCCAGGCAGGGAACAGCTCCAGCGGCACGAGGTAGCCGGAGAAGACGCCGAAGAGGCCGAGCCAGATCTCGAAGAGGGAGCCGGCCGAGCCGATCACGAAGGCGAGCGAGCCCACCGCCGCCATGGCGAGGAAGGTGATGAGCCAGCCGCCGAACACGGTCACCGGAAAGAGCGCCCAGAGCACGGGGTCGTGCGTGAGCTTCTCGCCGCCGACGGCGAGGAGGAGCGTCGCCGCGATGGGAAGCGCGAGGAGGATGCGAAGCGGCATGGCCGCCACGTTCTCGCTGGCGTAGGCGACGATGGGGTGGAGCGGCCGGAGCAGGCGGAACGCGAGCGACCCGTCCCGGATCTCCATGTTCATCTCCCAGATCACCCAGGCGCCGGTGAGGAGCCGCACCACCAGCGTGGCGAGGTAGTAGGCGACGAAGTCCTTCTCCCCGAAGCGGCCCACCGGGGCGTCGCGCGCCACCGCCGTCCAGAGCGCCAGCATCACGAGCGGCATGGTGGTGGAGAGGAGCCACACCACGAACTCGGCGCGGTAGGCGACCGCCTCGGCGAAGCCGACGCGGAGCAGGGCGGGGAAGGCGCGCAGGGAGCGGAACACGGCGAGAGGTTAACGCATGGCGGCGCGGCTCGCCCACGTCCGTTCGCCGCGGGTTCGAGCGGCCCGCCCGCGCGGCGCGGGCGCTCCTCGAGGCCCGGGCCGCACCCGCCGGCGGCCGACCCGCCGTCCCCGCGAGGGGGCGGTGGCGGCCCGGGCCGGCCGGTATGTCCCGCCCACCGCCGGCGGTTCCGCCGGCGCCACCACGCCGGAGGCACCGATGCTGAGAGGGACGCAGGTCACCACCATCCTTCCGGTGGTGGACGTGCAGCGCGCGCGGAGGTTCTACGAGGACCAGCTCGGCCTCGGCCCGGGCCGCGCCGGCAGCATGGGCGACGTGCTGTTCGAGGTGGGAGGGGCCCACGTGGCGCTCTCGCCGCGCGCGGAGCCGACCACGGCGAAGCACACCGCCCTGAGCTTCGAGGTGGAGGACGTCGCGCGCGAGGTCCGCGACCTGGAGGGGCGCGGCGTCAGGTTCGAGGACTACGACCTGCCGGACCTCAAGACCGTGCAGCACGTCTGCGTGCTCGGCGCCGAGCGTGCCGCCTGGTTCAAGGACACGGAGGGCAACATCCTCTGCATCCACGACACCTCGGCGGCGCGCCACTGAGCGGGGCGCGCGCGCCGCGAGCGCGGAGCACGGCCCGTCGATCAGCCCCACGACTCGCGCTTCACGCGGTCGAGCGGCACGCCGGCGTCGCGCGCCGCCGCGAGCGCGCTCTCGAGGAACCGCGGCGCGGGGGGGACGCCGCTCGCCTTCGCGGCCTCGCGCTCCAGCGGGCCGACGGCCGGGCCGCAGGCGTACACCAGGCACGCCTTGGGGTCGGGGATGACCTCGCGCAGAAGCGCGCCCGAGATCCGCCCCTTGCGCACGCCGGGCCCGTGGAGCTCCGGGTGCTCCTCGCGCGTGAGGGTGTGGACGACGCGGAGCCGATCCGGGTGCTCCGCCTGCAGCCTGTGGAGCAGGTCGCGGTAGATGACGTCGGCCCAGGTCTTGTTGGAGTAGACGACGGTGTGGCGGATGCGCGGGTACTCGCGGAGCGCGTGCTTCAGGATGGACAGGTTCGGCACCGAGCCCGACCCCGCCACCAGGTGCACGAGGTGGTCCGTCTTCTGCTCGGGATCGGGCGGGAGCACGTAGGGCCCGGTGAACCCGGTGATCACCATGTGCGTGCCGCGGGGGATGCCGTGGACGAGGAGGGGCGAGAGCAGCGGCGGGTACTTCGTCCCGCCGGAGACGTAGCGTTCCTCCTTCACCGTGATGGCCAGGTAGCGCTCGCCGGGCTCCGACGCCAGCGAGTACGCCCGCGGCGCCTCCTTCCTGGACTTGGCGTCCTCGAAGAACGCGATGAACCGCGACAGCTCCTGGAACTGGTGCGGGTCGATGGTAAGGAAGTGGCCGGGCTGGTACTCGAGCCGCTCGTTCCCGGTGAAGAGCACGAGCGTGACCGTGTCGGGCGTCTCCACCACCACGTCCGCCACCATCGCCTCCATCTCCTTGATGCGCCGGCGGGGGGCCCCGTCCTTTCCGACGGCGGGGTCGCGCGTCATGACGGCGGGGATGAGGGAGCGGGTCGCGTCGGCCATGCATGTCTCCGATAGCCACGCCGCGCGGCCCCGGCCACGCGGAGAGCAGGCGGGCGTGGGGCCTCCCACCACCGGGGCGGGCGGCCGGCACGGCCCTGTTCGAGCGGGACCCGGTCACTCGGCGTTCAGCCACGCCTGGTACGCGTCGAACCCATATGGACGCCCCAGGAAGTCCTTCACCAGCTCGGCGGCCGGCTTGGAGCCGCCCGGCTCGAGGATGGCGCGCCGGTAGCGCAGCGCCGGGGCGGGATCGAGGAGGTTCGACCGGTCGAACTGGCCGTAGAGGTCCTTCGCGATCACGAGCGACCACATGTACGTGTAGTAGATGGCGGAGTAGCCGTCGAGGTGTCCGAACGACTCCTGGAAGTAGGTCCCGTCCACGTGCCGGAACGGCGTGTACCGCTCCTGCAGCTCGGACACGAGCCGCGTGGTGTCGAGGTGGGCGGGGTCTCGCCGGTGCAGCTCCAGGCTCGTCGCCGCGTAGAACATCTGCTGGCGCACCATGAGCCCCTTGCCGTACTCGTCGGCGCGCTTCATCCGCCGGACCAGGTCCGCGGGGATGGGCTCCCCGGTGTCGGTCCGCCGCGCGAAGGACTGCAGCACCTTCGGATCCCAGACCCACTCCTCCAGCATCTGCGACGGCGCCTCGACGAAGTCCCACTCGGTCGCCACCCCCGACTGCGCGGCCCAGCGGGTGCGCCCGCCGAGGACGTGGTGCAGGAGGTGGCCGAACTCGTGGAAGAACGTCTTCACGTCCCCGTGCTCCATGAGCGCGGGCGCGCCCGGCGCCGGGCGCGGGAAGTTGCAGACCAGCACGCCCTCCGGGAGGCGCCTCCCGGCCTGGCCCGACGCCAGCGTGAACTGGGCGTAGTGCTTGTACTTGCCGTCGCGCGGGTGCATGTCGAGGTAGATGCGCCCGAGGAGCTGGTCGCCCTCGAGCACGTCGTAGGCCTCGACGTCGGGGTGCCACACCGGTGCGTCCGCGGCCCGCCGGTAGGTCAGGCCGAAGAGGTCGCCGGTGACGGCGAGCAGCCCGTCCTTGACGCGTGCGTACTCGAAGTACGGCCGGACCGACTGCGAGTCGAACCCGTACTCCTCGGCCTTGACGCGCTCCTGCAGGTAGCCCGAGTCCCAGGGATCGACGCGCGCGGCGCCGGGGACGTCCTTGCGCTTGCGCGCCAGGAGCTGCGCGTACTCGCGCTGCATCCGCGCCTGCCCCGCGTCGGAGATCTTCTCGATGAAGTCGGACGCGTTCTTCTCGGTTCCGATCATCTTGTCCTCGGTGACGTACGCGGCCCAGTCCGGGTAGCCGAGGAGCTTCGCCAGCTCGTCGCGGCGCGACAGCATCCGCGACAGCACCTCCAGGTTCCTGGGGTGGCCGCGCAGCCGGTACAGCCGCCAGAGCGCCTCCCGCGCCGCGTCGCTGCGGGCATAGGTCATGAACGGCACGTAGTCGGTGTTGTCGGTGGTGAGCGTGACCTTGCCGCCCGCGCCGGTCGGGTGGGCCCGGCGCCAGTCCTCCGGGAGCCCGTCGAGGTCGGCCGGCTCGACGTCGAGACGGCGGACGTCGTCCTTGATGTTGCGCCCGAACTCCTGGCCGATGCGGACCAGGTCCTCCCGGAGCGCCTTCACCTGGGCGCGGGTGGCGTCGTCGCGGTCCACGCCGGCGCGGCGGAAGTCCCGGAGGCTCTTCTCGACCAGGTAGCGCGTCGCGCCGTCCGCGCCGTCGAGCTTCACGGCCGCGAGCGCGTCGTAGAGGCCGCGGTCGAGCGACAGCTCGGTGGAGAGCGCGTCGACCTCCTGCTCGCAGGTCTCGGCCGTGTCGCGGACGGCGCGGTCGGGGTGGACGTTGCGCGCCAGGCTGGCGCGGGAGGCCGCCTCCGACAGCGCCGAGAACGCGCCGTCGAACAGGTCGAGGGCGGCGTCGCGGCCGAGACCGGACGCCGAGGCCTTGAACCGCGCCGCCAGGTCGCGGGCCCGCTCCATGTCGCGGCGGCACCCGGCGGCGAACGCGTCGGGCGTTCCGGAGAGCTCGCGGGAGGCGTCGGGGCGGAGGGGGGCGGACATCGGGGGGGACCTCCGGTGGGCGCCGGCGCAGCCAGCGGCGAGCGCGGCGGCGGCGAGCGCGAGGGCGGGGCGTGTCACGGCCGCTCTTTGTGGCGCCGGGCGCCCCGTGGGTCAAGCTTTCCGAGGGGCGAACGCCCCGCGACGTGAGACGAATCGAGCAGAGGGCCAGGCGGATG
>DATIWK010000088.1:0-20427 GCA_035519395.1 Anaeromyxobacteraceae bacterium
CGAGCACCTGCTGTCGCTCGCGCGGGCGCTCGGGCCGGAGCGGCCGGAGGACGCCGCGGCGGTGCTGGAGCGCGTCCTCGCCGAGTACGGCGACGAGCGCGCCGTCGCGCTGCTCGCTCGCGCCAGGCTCGCGCTCGGAGACGCTGCGGCCGCGGCCGAGCTGGCCGAGCGCCGTATAGCCCGCGCGCCCGCCGAGCCCGACGGCTACGAGCTCGACGCCTACGCCCTCATCCAGCTCGAGGACGACGAGGGGGCCGCCGCCACGCTGCGGCGCGGGCTGTCGCGGATCCCGGGATCCGCCTCCCTCCTCGGCATCCTGGTGGAGCGCACCCTGGCGCAGGGACGCTTCACCGACGCCCGGCGGCTCGCCGAGGAGATCGCGCCTCGCTCCGCGGGCGAGGCGGCGCGGAAGTACCAGCTCGTCGCGCACGCGCTCGCGGCACAGGGCCGCCTCGGCGAGGCCATCGAGAGCGCGCGGGCCGCCGTGGGCGCCATGCCCGACGCCGAGGGGCCGCTCCGGGAGGTGGCGCAGCTCTGCGCCGCGGCCACCCGCTTCGACGACGCGATCGCCGCGCTCGAGCTGGCCGCGGCGATCCCGGGCGCCGACCGCGCCGCGTACGCGGTGGACATCCTCGCGCTGCGCGCCCGCGCCGCCGAGCAGCAGCAGGCGGCCGCGTCCGGCGCGACGCGTCCCCGCGGCGCCGACGTTCAGTAGGGGTGGCGCGAGACCTCGTAGAGCGCGTCGCGCCCCCGCGGCCGGACGAAGGTGACCACCCCCCCCGTCTTCGAGCCGAAGGGCTGGTCGCCTGCGAGCCGGACCGTCTTGGAGGGGCCGACCGACGCCTTCGGTCCCAGCTCCACGACGAGCAGCTCGTCGAACGGCGCGTCCGCGAATTCCGAGAACACCCGCTCCTGCGCAGGAGCGAGGGAGAGGACTCGCTGGCCGTAGAACTTCAGCACCGGAGCCACCGTGTCGGCGGTCTCCCCCTGGAGGAAGAAGTGCTCGGCGCGGTCCTGCTCCCCGGGGAAGATCGCGGCGATCCCGTCGCGGTCCCGGCCGACCTCATACTCCTGCCAGAGCTTCGCGGCCGCGTCGAACCGGAGCTTGATCCAGACCTGGTTGGCGTAGTCCCAGGTGCGCAGGAAGCGCGCGGTGCGAAGGCGGAATCCGGCGCCGCTCGCCGGGAACTGGACCGGCCGCCGCGCCGAGCTCGCCACGAACTTGACGATCTGCTGATCGGGGATGCCCTCGGTCCGGAGGCCCTTCACGGTCCCGTAGCGATCGTCGGCCGTGCCGGCGAGGGTCATGACCGGGGCGACCGGGGCGATGGCGTCCATGGCGGTGTTTCCGCCTCCGGCCACGAAGTACCCGCCCAGGGCGTAGCGGTTCGACTCGTCGAACGACGGCATCTGACCCCCGGAGGCGAGCCAGGCCGGCAGGTCGGGTCCGATCGACGGCTGGAAGGCCGCGCCGGTGAAGTCGCTGTTCCGCACGGTGACGGTCGCCCCCGGCGTGAGCGCGTGGCGGAAGCTGTGCTGGACCCGGAAGCCTCGACCCGCCGCGTACGCGGTCTGCGAGTACCTGTTGTCCTCGACCGTGACGCGCTGGAGCCCCCCCGTGAGCCAGATGGCGCACCACGGGCTGCGCCGGTCGGCCTGGAAGTCGTTGCGCGCGATGACGATGTTCTCCGGGGTGCCGCCGTACAGGGAGCCGAAGTGGACGTCGTATCGCTCGACCTGACCAGGGCCGTCCGTGAACAGATTGTCCGTGATGACGTAGTTCTTGCCGTGGCCGATGAAGCCGACCGCGCCCCGCTGGTTGTTCCGGAAGCGGTTGTGGCGGATCACGAACGTCCCGTAGGGATCCGGGATCGGCACGTTGCCTCCGCCGGTCACCGCCTTCACGTTGTCGTGGATCCAGTTCCGCTCCACGGTGACGTCGCCCTGGTAGTGGTAGATCTCGATGGCGTTGGAGCCGTTCCAGAGCTCGTTGTCCGCGATGGTGAGCGTGCCGGCGATGCAGACCATCGATCCGAGCGAATCGTGGATGAGGTTGCGCTCGACGCGCCCGGTCCAGGCGTAGTTGGCGCCCGAGAACATGAGGATCTCCGCGCGCCACGAGTCCAGCTCGCAGTCGTGGACGAGCTGCTCGGTGAAGCGCCCTCCCGGTTGCCACATGATCGCGGAGTGGAACCCTCCCCACCCGTCGCCCGTGTCCTTCCGCGGCGGAAACGGGGCGGAGCCCTCGAACGACGCGTAGCTCGAGCTGGCGCGCGGCGTCTGGCCGGTGATCCGCAGCCCCGTCCATTCGACGTTTTGCCGCGGCGACCGAACGAAGAACGCCGAGCCCCGCCACACCGCACCGCTCGGCACGGTGGTGTCCCAGTGCGTCGCCGGGTCCTCTCCGCCCCGCACGAACGTCTCGATGGTGGTGAGCTTCCGTCCCGCCCCGGCGATCTTGATGTTGTCGAAGTTGACGTACAGCGCGTGCCCCTGGCTGAGGTCGGAGTCCACGCCGCGCGCTGCCGGGGCGATGCGGAACCTGCCCGGTGGGAAGTAGACGACGACCGGCTTCCCGCCCCCGGAGTCGAGAGCGGCCTGGATGGCCGCCGTGTCGTCGTGGACCCCGTCGCCCTTCGCCCCGAAGGCCGTCACGTCCCGGACCGCACCGCCCGGGACCGCGTCGGCCGCCGCCCGGGACTCGAGGGCGGGACGGAGGCACACCGCGACCGCGCACAGCCCGATCCATTTCGAGAGCGCTCTCATGCGCCCGAAGTATGGCGCACCCTTCGGTCCCGAAGAAGCGGACCCGCGGCTGGAACCAGACCGTGAGCGTGCAGGCCGTGGCGGGGACCGGCCGGGGGCGCCCGGCCCGAAACCTCCGCACCGACGCGCCATTGACTCGCCCCCGCAGCGCCCGTAGCCTGCCTCTCCCATGGCGCTCCACTGGCCCACCGAGCGCGTCGTCGTGACCGGCGGTGCGGGGTTCCTCGGGTCGTACGTCGTCGAGGCGCTGCGGGCGCGCGGCGCGCGGGAGATCGTCGTTCCGCGGACCCGGGACCACGACCTCGTGGACATGGGCGCGGTGCGCGCGCTCTACCGCGAGGCCCGCCCCACGGTCGTCCTGCACCTCGCCGCGCGCGTGGGCGGCATCGGCGCGAACGAGCGCAACCCGGGCAAGTTCTTCTACGACAACCTGATGATGGGCGCGCAGGTGATGGAGGTCGGGCGGCAGACCGGGCTCAAGAAGCTGGTGGCGCTCGGCACCATCTGCGCCTACCCCAAGCACTGCCCGGTGCCGTTCCGCGAGGAGGACCTCTGGAACGGCTATCCGGAGGAGACGAACGCGCCGTACGGCCTCGCCAAGAAGATGCTGCTCGTGCAGAGCGACGCGTACCGTCGCCAGTACGGGTTCGACTCGATCGTGCTCTTCCCGGTGAACCTCTACGGCCCGCGCGACAACTTCGACCTCGCCTCCTCGCACGTGATCCCGGCGCTGATCCGCAAGTGCGTCGAGGCGCGGGAGCGCGGCGAGCGCCGCATCGAGGTGTGGGGGACCGGCGCCGCCACCCGCGAGTTCCTGCACGCCCGCGACGCGGCGGACGGGATCCTCGCGGCGGCGGAGCGGTACGACCGGAGCGACCCGGTGAACCTGGGCGCCGGGTTCGAGATCGCCATCCGCGATCTCGTCCCGCTCGTCGCCCGGCTCGCCCGGTTCGACGGCGAGATCGCCTGGGACGCGAGCCGGCCCGACGGCCAGCCCCGGCGCATGCTCGACACCTCGCGGGCGCTCCGCGAGTTCGGGTGGAAGGCGCGGATCCCGTTCCAGGACGGGCTCCGGGAGACGATCGAGTGGTTCGAGCGGAACCGGACCAGCGGACCGGGTGCACGCGGGGGGACGGACGGACCATGAAGAAGGCGCTCATCACCGGCATCACCGGCCAGGACGGCAGCTACCTCGCCGAGCTGCTCCTCGACAAGGGCTACGAGGTGCACGGCGTCGTCCGCCGCTCCTCGTCCTTCAACACCCAGCGCATCGACCACATCTACCAGGACCCGCACACGCCGGGCTGCCGGCTCTTCCTGCACTTCGGGGACCTGAACGACGCCTCCTCGCTCAACTACCTCCTGAAGAAGATCCGGCCCGACGAGATCTACAACCTGGGCGCGCAGAGCCACGTGAAGGTCTCCTTCGACATCCCCGAGTACACGGCGGAGGTGACCGGCCTGGGGGCCATGCGGCTCCTGGAGTCGATCCGGGAGCTGGGGCTCAAGGACACCCGCGTCTACCAGGCGTCCTCGTCGGAGATGTTCGGCGCCTCGCCGCCCCCGCAGAGCGAGGGGACGCCGTTCTACCCCCGGAGCCCCTACGGCTGCGCCAAGGTCTACGCCTACTGGATCGGCGTGAACTACCGCGAGGCCTACGGGCTGCACGTCTCGAACGGGATCCTGTTCAACCACGAGTCGCAGAGGCGTGGTGAGACCTTCGTCACGCGGAAGGTCACGCGCGCCGCGAGCCGCATCAAGGTGGGCCTGCAGCAGAAGCTCTACGTCGGCAACCTGGAGGCGAGGCGCGACTGGGGCTACGCGAAGGACTTCGTCGAGGCGATGTGGCTCATGCTCCAGCAGCCCAGGGGCGACGACTACGTGGTGGCCACCGGCGAGGCGCACTCGGTGCGCGAGCTGTGCGAGCTGGCCTTCGGCCACGCCGGCCTCGACTACCGCAAGTTCGTGGAGGTCGACCCGCGCTACTACCGGCCCACCGAGGTGGACTCCCTCCTCGGCGACGCGAGCAAGGCGCGGCGCCAGCTCGGGTGGAGCCCGCGGACCACCTTCGCCGAGCTGATCCGCCTGATGATGGAGTCCGACCTGGAGCTGGCCGAGCGGGAGCGGCTGGCCGGGGTGGGCCCGGCCGTGTCCCGGCACGGGTAGCCCGGCCGCGGCGCCACCCTCGACGCGGTTTCCGCGCCCGCCGTCCCCTGCTAGAACGTCCACCGACATGACCTCCCTGTCGGTCCTGGTGCCGGTCTTCGACGAGCAGCACCTCGTCGCCGCCTCGCTGGCGCGCCTGGAGATGCTGGCGGCGCACCCGCGGCTCGAGCGCCTCCAGGTGGTGGTGGTCGACGACTCGTCGCGCGACGCCACCGGGGAGGTGCTGCGGGACTTCGCCGCGGCGCGAGGGATCGCGCTCGCTCCGGCCGCGCCGCACCGGGCGCGCGAGCCCGGCGCGCGCCAGCCGCCCGAGGCGGCGCTCCGCGGCCGCGGCCGCGCCGGCGGGGTGGAGTGGGTGTTCCTCCGCCACGCCCGCAACGGCG
The DNA here is from genome assembly GCA_035519395.1 of Anaeromyxobacteraceae bacterium. Classification (GTDB taxonomy): domain Bacteria; phylum Myxococcota; class Myxococcia; order Myxococcales; family Anaeromyxobacteraceae; genus Anaeromyxobacter. Next base: position 5,316 of record DATIWK010000088.1, read on the forward strand.
GCAAGGGGATGGCGGTCCGCACCGCCCTGCGCCACGCCGAGGGCGCCCTCTCCGTGATCCACGACGCCGACCTCGAGTACCACCCCAAGGACATCGCCCGCATCGTGGACGTGTTCGTGGAGGAGGAGGCCGACGCGGTCTTCGGCTCCCGCTTCGCAGGGGGCCAGGTCCGGCGCGCGCTCCTCTACCGCCACGAGCTCGGCAACCGCCTGCTCACGTTCCTCACCAACGTGGTGACCAACGTGAACCTGACGGACATGGAGACCTGCTACAAGGCCGTCCGCACCGAGCTGCTCCGCTCCATCCCCCTCGTCTCGAACGACTTCCGCCTCGAGCCCGAGCTGACCATCAAGCTCGCCAAGCGCGAGGCGCGGATCTTCGAGGTCCCCATCTCCTACGCCGGGCGCACCTACCAGGAGGGGAAGAAGATCGGCTGGCGCGACGGCGCGCGCGCCCTCGGCGCCATCCTCCGCTTCTGGCTCTCCGACGCCATCTACGTCGCCGACGAGCACGGCTCGCAGATCCTGAGCCGGCTGGCGCGCGCACCCCGCTTCAACGGCTGGATGGCCGACATGGTCCGGCCCTTCTGCGGGCGCAAGGTCCTCGAGATCGGCAGCGGCACCGGGAACCTCACCCGACAGCTCATCCCGCGCGACCGCTACGTGGCGAGCGACGTGAACCCGCTCTACCTCCAGACCCTCCAGGCGCTCACCGCGGACCGGCCCTACCTCGACGTGACCCTCACCGACGTGACCCGCGCCGAGTCCTTCCCGGCCGGCGGCTTCGACACCGTCGTGTGCCTGAACGTGATCGAGCACGTCGAGGACGACGTCGCCGCGCTCCGCAACATCCGCCGGGTCCTCGGGAGCGGCGGACGGGCGGTGGTGCTGGTCCCGCGCGGCCCCGGGCTCTTCGGCACGCTCGACGAGGTGCTCGGCCACCGCCGCCGCTACACCCCCGAGACGCTGCGGGCCGCGGCGCGCCAGGCGGGGTTCGAGGTGCGCGAGCTGGTGCCGTTCAACCGGGTGGGCACCATCGCCTGGTGGCTGAACGGCAAGCTGCTGCGGCGCCGCTCGTTCGGCCTGCTCCAGGTGGTGGTCCTGAACCTGCTCACGCCGGTGTTCCGCGTGGTGGACCGCCTCTTGCCGGTGGTGCCGCTCTCGATCATCGCGATCCTGGAGCCGGTCTCCGGCCCGGCACCGGACGCGGCCGCCCCGGAGCCCCGCACGGTGGTGGCCGCCTCGACGCCGCCGGGCTAGTTCTCCCGCGCGCGCCTGCTGCGCGGTGGGGGTCATGGTCATGCGGATCTTCGTCACCGGGGCGACCGGGTACGTGGGTGGCGCCGTCGTCGAGGCGCTGGTGCGAGCCGGACACCGTGTCACCGGCCTCTCGCGCACGCCGGAGCGCGACGCCGCCGTGAGGCGGCTCGGCGCCGAGCCGGCCCGCGGCGGGCTGGGCGGCCTGGCGGCGCTCCTCCCGCTCCTGGCCGAGCACGACGCGCTCGTCCACGCGGCGGTGGACTACGGCCTCGGGCCACCGGCGGACCGCGAGGCGATCGACGCGCTGCTCGCCGCGGCGCGCGCCGGAAAGGGCCCGCGTGCCGTCGTCTACACCTCCGGGGTCTGGGTGCTCGGCGAGACGCCCGCGCCCGCCGGCGAGGGGGCGCCGGTCGATCGGCCCGCGGCGGCGGTCGCCTGGCGTCCGGGGCACGAGCGCGCCGTGCTCGAGGCCGGCGGCGACCGGATCGCCGCCGCCGTGATCCGCCCCGGGATCGTCTTCGGCGAGAAGCGGGGGCTGGTGTCGCCGTGGTTCGCGGGCGCGCTCGCCGAGGGCGCCGCCTCGTTCGTCGGGACCGGGGCGCAGCGCTGGGCCTTCGTCCACAGGAGCGATCTCGCCGAGCTCTACCGGCTGGTGCTGGAGCGGCGGGCGCGCGGGATCTTCCACGGCGTGGACGGCGCCTCGCCACCGGTGCGCGAGGCCGCGGAGGCGGCGAGCCGCGCCGCGGGCAAGGGCGCGACCCGGGCCATCCCGGTCGAGGAGGCGCGCAAGACCATGGGCGCCATGGCCGACGCGCTCGCCATGGACCAGGTGGTCGCGGCGCCGCGCGGCGCCGAGGTCGGCTGGGCGCCGAGGCATCCCCCCTTCGTGAACGACGCGCCGGGCGCGTTCCGCGAGTTCCGGGCGGCGTAGCCGGCCACGCCCCGGCGGCGCGCCCCGATTGCCGCCGGGCGCCCGCCGGGTTAACACGAGCGCCGTGCCGCTCCTCGACGCCCTGCGCGCCCTCACGGCGTTCCGCCCGCCGCCCGCGCTCCCGGCCTGCGACCTCCGGCTCCTCGGCGACGTGCTGGTCGCGCACGGTCTCGCGCCCATGGCCTCCTACCACGTCGAGAACGGCCGCATCGGCGCGGGGCTCCCCGACGCCTTCCGGGAACGCCTCCTCTCGCAGTACCAGGGCGTCGTGAACGACAACGTCCTCAAGCTCGTCACGCTCCGGAACGCCCTCAAGGCCGCCGCGGACGTTCCGGTGGTCCTCCTCGAGGCGGCGGCGTACGTGGACTGGCTCTACCCGCACATGGCCTGGCGTCCGGTGGCCGACCTGCGCGTCGCCGTCCGGGGCGAGGACGGTGCGCGCTTCGCCGCCGCCATCGCCGGCGGCTTCCAGGTCGCCGGGACGGGAGCGGGCGGCCGCACCGCCACCTTCACGGACGGGAAGGTCGAGCTCCGGCTCCAGGAGGGGCTGTGGCCCGGGGCGCCGGAGGACGCCGCTCTCTTCACGCGCCGCCGGCCGGCCCCCGCCTTCGGCCCCTCGGCGGCGCGACCCGCGCCCGAGGAGGCTTTGCTCGCCACGGTGGCGGACCTGGCCCAGGGCGGGCTGTTCGCGCCCCTCATCGCCTTCGTGGACCTGCGCGAGCTGGCCGGCCTCGTCGAGGACGCGGCCGGGCTCCGGAGACGCGCCGCCGCCCTGGGGCTCTCACGCGCGCTCCACGGCGCGACGCTGCTCCTCGCGCACTTCTTCCCCGAGACCGCCGACGCCGCCCGGGCGCTCCGGCCCGAGCTGGGTCTTGCCGAGCGCGTGGCGGTGGAGCGGCTCGTCGGGGCGGCGAAGGACCCGGCCCGTCTCTCGCACCTGCGCGGCGCCGAGGCGGCCGCCCGGCTGCTGGTGGCGCCCTGATCTGTCCGGCGCCTCCGTGCTAGGCTGCGCGGCGCCAACCCTCGATTCCGCGCTCGCTCCGCGAGCGCCACGCTCGGGATGAGCGGACAGGGCCGGCGTCGGAGGACGACACGTGAAGCTGGCGGTGATCGGCACCGGGTACGTCGGGCTCGTGACGGGCACCTGCTTCGCGGAGTCGGGGCACCGCGTCACCTGCGTGGACCTCGACCCGAGCAAGATCGAGACCCTCCGCGCCGGCGGGATCCCCATCTACGAGCCCGGCCTGGAGGAGCTGGTCCGCCGCAACGTGCGGGAGCAGCGGCTCGACTTCACCACCTCGACCGCCGAGGCGATGCGGGACACCGACGTCGCGTTCATCGCGGTGGGCACGCCCCCGGGCGAGACCGGCGCGGCGGACCTCCAGCACGTGCTCGCCGCCGCCGCCGACGTCGGCCGGAGCCTCACCCGCTACGCGGTGGTGGTCGACAAGAGCACCGTCCCGGTCGGCTCGGGAGAGCAGGTGGCGGCGATCCTGGCGCAGGTGGCGGCGCACCCGTTCGACGTGGTGTCGAACCCCGAGTTCCTGAAGGAGGGGACGGCCATCGAGGACTTCATGCGCCCCGATCGCGTGGTGGTGGGCGTCGCCTCGGAGCGCGCTCAGGCGGTGATGGCCGAGCTGTACGCCCCGTTCGTCCGCGCCGAGCAGCCGGTGCTGTTCATGGACCTGCGCTCGGCGGAGCTGACCAAGTACGCCGCCAACGCCATGCTGGCGACGCGCATCTCCTTCATGAACGAGATGGCCACCCTCTGCGAGCGGCTCGGCGCCGACGTGGACCAGGTCCGCCGCGGCGTCGGCTCCGACCGGCGCATCGGCCACCCCTTCCTCTTCCCGGGCGTCGGCTTCGGCGGGTCCTGCTTCGGCAAGGACTTGCGCGCGGTCCTCACCATGGCGCGGCACCTCGGCCTCGACTTCGACCTGCTCCGCGCCGTGGAGCGCGTGAACGAGCGCCAGAAGCGGTCGCTGGTGGAGAAGGCGCTCCGGCACTTCGGTGGCTCGGTGGCGGGCAGGACCTTCGGCGTCTGGGGGCTCGCCTTCAAGCCCCGGACCGACGACATGCGCGAGGCGCCGTCCATCGCCATCGTCGAGGGGCTGGTGGGGAGCGGGGCGCGCGTCCGCGCCCACGACCCGGTGGCGCGCGAGGTGGCGGCGCGCCTCTTCGGCGGGCGCGTGGAGCTGGTCGACGAACCCTACGCGGCCGCCGAGGGCGCCGACGGTCTCTTCCTCGTCACCGAGTGGAACGAGTTCCGCAGCCCCGACCTGGCACGGCTCGCCCGGACGATGCGCGAGCGGGTCCTCTTCGACGGCCGGAACGTCTGGGACCCGCGAAAAGCGCGCGCCGCCGGGTTCGCTTACTACGGGATCGGGCGCGGCGAAGGCGGCGCCGGCGGCTGATCGGCTCTCTAGGCGCTCGGCGTCCGACCGCGGGACAGCATGAGCAGCACCGCGGCGACCTCCTCCTCCACGATCCGCAGCCGCCGGCCCACGTCCAGCTCCTCGAGGACGCGCTGGCGCGGCCCCGGCTCCGAGATGGCCGCCGCGGCCACCAGGTCGGCGAGGGCGGCGGGGTCCCGCTGGTGCGCCACCGCCTGGGCGAGTCGCGGCGCGCCCGACTCGGCGGGGAGCACCTCGGCCAGCTCCAGCACCAGCTGCCCCACCGCCTCCATCTCCGAGGCGAGCGCGGCCGCGCCGCCCTGCGGGTAGACGTCCTCGAGCAGCTCCGCCCGGAACTCGCGGTAGCCCCTGGCGCCGGGCAGCTCCTCGCCGAGCCGGACGCGCCCCAGGCCCCGCACCAGGACGTTGTAGCGACCGCCGGGCAGCCGCTCCTCCTGCTCGATGACGCCGGCCCCGGCGAGGGGCAGCAGCGGAGGGCGAGCCTGCATCGCCTCCTCGGCCGACACCAGCGCCGGGACCGCCAGGATCCGGTCGCCGCGGAGCGCGTCGGCGACGAGCGCGCGGTAGCGCGGCTCGAAGACGTGCAGCGGGGTGGGCGTGCCGGGGAAGACGGTCACGCCGGAGAGCGGGAACACCTTGAGGGCGGCGCACGCTTGCGCGAGCGCCGCCCGTCCCGGCCCCGGAGCGCGCCGCTCCGCCATGCGCCTCCGCTACGCCGCGCTCGAGGCCGGGGCGGCGCTGCTCGCCGCCTCCTTCACGCCGGACTCGATGCGCATCCGGTAGAACGACCGCCACACGAAGACGAGGGCCACGAGGAAGAAGGCCGCCGCCAGGCCGATCCGGGCGCCCTGGGACATCTCGATCGCGAGCTCGACGGCGAGGAGGCCGAAGAGCGTCGTGAACTTGATGATCGGGTTCATGGCGACGGACGAGGTGTCCTTGAACGGATCGCCGACCGTGTCGCCCACCACGCAGGCGGCGTGCAGCTCGGTCCCCTTGGCCTTGAGCTCCACCTCGACCACCTTCTTGGCGTTGTCCCAGGCTCCGCCGGCGTTGGCCATGAAGATCGCCTGGAAGAGGCCGAAGATGGCGATGGAGATGAGGTAGCCGATGAAGAAGAACTCGTCGGCGAACGCGAACGCCAGCGTCGCGAAGAAGACGACCAGGAAGATGTTGAACATCCCCTTCTGCGCGTACTGCGTGCAGATCTCGACGACCTTCTTCGAGTCCTCCACGCTCGCCTTCTCGACGCCCTCGAGCTTGATGTTCTTCTTGATGAACTCGACCGCGCGGTAGGCGCCGGTGGAGACGGCCTGGGTGGACGCGCCCGTGAACCAGTAGATGACCGCGCCGCCCATGATGAGGCCGAGGAGGAACAGCGGGTTCATGACCGAGAGCTTCTCGAGGTTCTCCGTCAGGCCGTTGGTCAGCACCACGATGATCGAGAAGATCATGGTGGTGGCGCCGACCACGGCCGTGCCGATGAGCACCGGCTTGGCGGTCGCCTTGAAGGTGTTGCCGGCGCCGTCGTTCTCCTCGAGGAAGCTCTTGGCCTTGTCGAAGTTGAGGTCGAAGCCGAAGTCCTTCTTCACCTCGGCCCGCACGTTCGGGATGTTCTCGATGAGCGACAGCTCGTAGACGGACTGCGCGTTGTCGGTGACCGGGCCGTAGGAGTCCACCGCGATCGTCACCGGACCCATGCCCAGGAAGCCGAAGGCGATGAGGCCGAAGGCGAACACCGCCGGGGCCTGCATGATGGCGGAGAGGCCGAGGGTCGAGACGCCGTAGCCGATCGCCATGAGGCTCAGGATGACGAGCCCCATCCAGAAGGCCGAGAAGTTGCCCGCGGTGAGGCCGGCCAGCACGTTGAGCGAGGCGCCGCCCTCCTTGGAGGCCGTCACCACCTCCCTCACGTGGGCGGAGTTGGTGGAGGTGAAGACCTTGACCACCTCGGGGATGACGGCGCCGGCGAGGGTCCCGCAGGTGATGATGGTGGCGAGCTTCCACCACGCCCCCTCGGCGTCGCCGCCCGCGCCGAGCCCCGGGATGAGCAGGAAGGACACGAGGAAGGTGAGGAGCACCGAGACGATCGAGGTGAGCCACACCAGCTGCGTGAGCGGCGCCTCGAAGTTCATGTGGTCCGCGTTCTTGTAGCGGGCGGTCGCGATGGCCTCGTTGATCCAGTACGAGACCACCGAGGCGATGACCATCATGATGCGCATCGCGAAGATCCAGACGAGCAGCTTCACCTGCACCGACGGGTCCCTGATGGCGAGCAGGATGAAGCTGATGAGCGCGACGCCGGTCACGCCGTAGGTCTCGAAGCCGTCCGCCGACGGGCCCACCGAGTCGCCGGCGTTGTCGCCGGTGCAGTCGGCGATGACGCCCGGGTTGCGCGCGTCGTCCTCCTTGATCTTGAAGACGATCTTCATCAGGTCCGAGCCGATGTCGGCGATCTTGGTGAAGATGCCGCCGGCGATGCGGAGCGCGGAGGCGCCGAGCGACTCGCCGATGGCGAACCCGATGAAGCAGGGGCCGGCCAGGTCGTAGGGCACGAACAGGAGGATGAAGAGCATGATGAGCAGCTCGACGCTGATGAGCATCGTGCCGATCGACATGCCCGCCTTGAGCGGGATGGCGTAGGTGGGGAAGGGCTTGCCGCCGAGCGCGGCGAACGCCGACCGGCTGTTCGCGTAGGTGTTGACGCGGATGCCGAACCAGGCGACGCCGGACGAGCCGAGGATGCCCACCAGGCTGAAGAGCAGGATGACGGCCACCTGCCCGAGCCCCATCGCCGGCGTCGTCAGGAACCCGAAGTACGCCACGATGATGACGGCGATGAAGGCCCAGAGGAGGGCGATGAACCGCGCCTGGGTCTTGAGGTAGGTCTTCGCCGTCTCGTAGATGAGCTCGGAGATCTCGAGCATCGAGCGGTGGACCACGAGCGCCTTGAGCTGCCGCGCGACCACCAGGCCGAAGACCAGGCCCAGGGCGGAGACGAGGAGCCCGACGAGGAGCAGGTTGTGCCCGTTCACGCCGAGGAACGTCTCGGAGCGGAGGTCGGGGAGCTTCAGCTGCGCCTCGCTGCCGAGGGCCATGTTGAGCAGGGTGGTGTGCAGACTCATGTCGTGCGGTCCTCTCCGAATGAAGGGAGAATCCGTGAAAGATCGGCTCGTTACGCAGTGACGCGGCGCGGCCGCCGGAACGGGAAGGCGGATACTACCGAGCCGAAAAGGCTCTTGGCAAGGGGCGGCTAGCCGGGGTTCGGCGCGCCGCCGGGGCCGGCTGCGATCCCCTGGCCCACGTCGAGCGCGGCGAAGTTGATGTTGAAGTAGCCGGCGACCCCGCAGGAGTACATGACCCGCTTCACGATCCGGAAGGGGACCTTCTTGTCCGCCTGGATGTTCACGATCCCGTCCCACTTCTTGGAAGGGTCGGACTGGTGGAGGAAGTCCCAGCGCTTCTTCTCGTCGCGGAGCCGCTCCTCGAGGGTCGGGATGTTGAGGTAGCCCGAGTCGCGGTCCATGTCGGCGATGTCGGCCACCTTCTGCCCGGTCACCACCACCTGCTGCGTCGAGATGGCCACCACCGGCGCCAGCTCGATCATCTGGCCGTGCCGGGCGTCGGGGAGCTTGATGTCCTTCTGCATGTACAGCACCTCGCCCGTGGACGAGAACTGCTGCAGGAGGAAGATGACGAGCATCGTCATCATGTCGACCATGGGGACGACGTTCAGCTCGGCGTTCACGCCCTTGCGGCCCCTGGTCATCTTCCCGCCGAGGAGCCGGGACTTCTCGAACCGCTTGGCGGGGCGCTTGCCGGGCTGGACGATGGGCATGGCTAGACGCCGGTGACCGACACGGACGGGAGGCCGGCGCCCAGGCAGGCGTCGATCACCTGCACCAGGTCGCCGTAGGAGACGGTGTCCTCCGCGGACACCGTGATGGCCGCCTGCTCGGGGTAGTCGCCCTTGAGCCGCTTGAGCTGCGCCGCGAGGGCCTTCAGGTCGTACTGCACGGCGCCGTCGCCTCCGCGGCCGAGGTTCGGGATGTCGACGGAGGTGCCCCCCGAGGTGGCGAGGGTGAAGCCGCGCTCGCCGACGGCGAGCGTGACGATCTGGGTCTTCTGCTGCTCCTGCTGCTGCGGCTCCGGAGCGCCCATGCCCAGCTGCTGGACCTGAAGGCGCGAGATCTGGGTCCAGACCGCCGTGTAGAGGAGAAAGGTGATGCAGCAGGAGAGGAGGTCGATGGCGGGGACGACGTTGATGACGGCGTCGAGCGCCTTCTTCTTCCGCTTTCCTCCGCCGCCCTCATCGGGCATCCCGCCGCCGGACATCCTGACCTCCTTTCCGGGCTTCGGCCCTCCTCCCGCGGAGGCGAGGGGGCAATGGGCCGAGGACCGCTACTGCTCCGCGTCCGCCGCCACCGCCGCCGGCATCTTCATCTTCTCCTTGTTGGCGACGATGAGGTTCAGCACCGCGACGGAGGTCTCGTTGATCTCGTCCATCATCAGCTGCGTGCGTCCCTGGAGGACCGAATAGGCGACCAGCGCGGGGATGGCGGTGAGGAGGCCGAAGGCGGTGCAGTTCATCGCCTCGGAGATGGAGTTGGCGAGGATGGTGGCCTTGTCGGCGGGGTTCGCGTTGGCGACCGCGCCGAAGGCGTCGATGAGGCCGACGATGGTGCCGAGGAGGCCGAGCAGGGTGGCCACGTTGCCGAGCATGGCGAGGTAGCCGGTGCGCCGCTCGATCTTGGGGGACTCGCGCAGGGTCGCCTCGTCCATCGCCGCCTGGACGTCCGCGTCGCCCTTGGGCACGTTGATGAGCCCCGCCTTGATGACGGCGGTGAGCGGCGTCTTCTTCTGCTGGGCGGTGAAGCTGATCGCCTTGTCGAGGTCGCCCGCGTAGATGAACTTCTTCAGCCCGCGGAGGAAGGCCTCCTTGTCGATCGAGGCCTTGAAGTAGAGGGCCCAGATGCGATCCAGGACGAGGCCGATGACGAAGATCAGCGCGGCGAGGATGGCGTGCATCATGAAGCCGCCCTCGTGGTAGTGCTTCGCCAGCGTTCCGAACATGTCGCCCATCGCGAGCCGTCCTCTCGGAGCCTCGGGTTCGCGGCGAGGCGAAGGACGCCCCCGCGCGCTCGCCGGAATCCTCGAACCCCTATCACGGGGTTTTCGAGCAGGTCAACGCGGCGTCTTCACACCTCGGCGCACCTCGACGGCCCGCGCGGTGCGGCCGCCGTCCCCGGGCGGCAATTGCCCGCGGGCGGGCGCCGGCGTACGCTCGCACCTCGCCCCACCCGATGCCGGTCGAGATCGCATTCGCGCCCTATCGCCTCGCGCCCGGCGCGCTGCCCGAGGAGGCAGCCCGCGCCGCCGAGGCGAGCGCGGCCGAGCCCCTGGTCGCGGGCCTGGGCGAGCCGCTCCCCACCGCCCTCGTGAGCCGCGCCCTCGCCGACGTCGCGGCGGGGCGGGCGGGCGCGGCCGACGAGGCGTGCCGCGCCGCCGACGGCAGCCCGGCGGGAGGCGCCGGGCCGCCGCGCGCGTGCCTCTCGTCGGAGCGGCACCGGGCCCGGATCGCGGAGGCGGTGCGCTCGGCGCTCGCCACCGGGTTCGCGGGCGTCTGCCTGGACCGGCCCGACGCGCCGCTCGCCCTCGGGCTCCTCGGCGCGGGGTTCTGCCCCGAGTGCCAGCGCGACCTGGCGCGCCACCTCTCCCGCGAGTACGGCGAGCACTTCCAGCCCGTGGACTACCTGGCGCTGGCGCGCGAGGCCCTCGCCCAGGCGCCCGGCGCCGTCGGCTTCGACCAGCTCCCCTTCGGCCGCGACTTCTGGCGCGTGCGGAACGACGCGCTCGGGCGCGCGGTGCAGGCCTACGCCCGGGCGGCGCGCGACGCGGCGCGGGAGGTGGTGCGGCCCTTCGAGGTGGTGGCGCAGTTCGAGGCGCTCGGGCCGGCGCAGCTCCGCGCCGCCCGGCACCTCGACGCCGCGGTGTTCCCGGCCGCACCCGGCCCCGGCGCGGCGTGGGTGGGGCTGGGCATCGCGCGCCTGCTCCGTGCGGCGCTGGGGCGGCGCCCCTGCGCGGTCGCGACGCCGGCCGACCCGCCGGGCGGGCTCGTGCAGCTCGCGGGGGTGGTCGCGACCTGCGGGGTCGATCTCGCCGGTGCGGAGGCCGGCGGGGAGGCCGGCGCCCGCCTGGCCGCCGTCCGACGCCTGGCGCGCGAGGTGGCGGGCCGCGGCCGTGCGCCCGCCGTCCTCGAGCCGGTCGCCGAGTGCGCGATCCTGTACTCGGCCGAGTCCGACCTGTGGACGGGTGGCCGCCACCGGAGCGCGGTGACGGCGGCCGGGGAGGCGCTCGCCGCCCTGCACGTCCAGGCGCCGGTGGTGCTGAGGGTCGAGGACGCGCCCGACGGTGCGGCGCTCGTCCTGGCGGACGCCGAGGCGCTCTCCGGCCACGAGGCGCGCCTGGTGGAGCGCCGGCTGACGGGGGGCGGGAACGTCCTCGCCTTCGGGACGCCCGGGTCGGTGGACGACGTGGGGCGCGCCCAGCCTCCGTTCCTCCCCGCCGCGAAGCCCGGCGGCGTCAAGGTCGGGACAGGGCACCTCGCCGGCCTCGCGCCGCTCGCGCCCGGAAGCGGCGCGGCGGAGCCGGTCGATCCCGTCCTGCTCGGCAAGGCGGTCGCCGCCCTCCTCGGGAAGGGCCGCAGGGCTGCGGGGGCGGCGGGGCGCGCCCGCGTGGCGGTGGTGCTCCACCGGGGCGCCGAGACGCTCGACGCGCACCTGGTCGCGCTCGGGGGCGAACGGGCCCAGGGGACCACGCTCTTCCTCGGCGTCCAGGTGGCAGGCGGGGTGCGCCGCGCCCGCTTCCAGGCCGCGGACGGCACCGACCTGCCCATCCCGCTCAACCCGTCGGGCTTCTCCATCTCCACGGTGCTGCCGGCCTTCGCCGGCTACGCGGTGCTCTCCCTGCCCGGGTGACCGGACGCCGGCGTGCCTCGACCTCGCGCTCGCGCCGCGCTCCGGACGAGCAGCGGACGGTCAGGCGTGCCGCACCGGCAGCGCCACCGAGACCGTCGTCCCCATCCCCAGTGCCGTCTCCACCTCCACCCGGCCCCGGTGCCTGCCGACGATCTCCTGCACGATGGGGAGCCCGAGGCCGATCCCCAGGCCCGGACGCGTGGTGAAGAACGGCTCGAAGGCGTGCGCCCTCACCTCGGCGGTCATGCCGGTCCCGTCGTCGCCCACCTGCACGCGCACGCGCTCGCCCTCGTTGGCGAGCGCCAGGGTGACCGTCCCGCCCCCCGGCTTGAGCGCCTGGGCGGCGTTGGTGACGAGGTTCACGAACACCTGCACCAGGCTGGGGCGGTTGGCATCGACGGGCGGCGCCGGCTCGAAGCGCCTCACCAGGGTGGCGCCGGCCTCCTTGAGGGCCGGCTTCGCCATCCGCGCCGCCTCCTCCAGCGCCGCGGCGAGGTCGCACGGCTCGATGCGCATGCCGGAGGGACGGGCGTAGGCGATGAGGTCGCGGGCGAGCCGCTGGATCCGCTGCCCGGCCTCGCGGATCGCCCGCATCTTCTCGAGGTCCGCCGCGTCCCCGCCCGCCTGCCACTTCTCGATCAGGACGTCGGAGAACATCGTGACCGCGGTGAGCGGGTTGTTGAGCTCGTGCACCACGCCGGCGGCGAGCCGCCCGATGCCCGCGAGCCGCTCGGCGTGCTCGGCGGCCTGCTCCAGGCTGCGGATGCGCGTCAGGTCCTGGCCGATGGCGATGACGCCCTCCACCTCGCCCGAGGCCCCGCGGATGGGGGCGGTGTTGACGGAGAGGCGCGCCTCGCCGCCGTCCTTGCGCGAGATCCGCACCTCGAACCCGCTCACCGGCTCGCCCTCGAAGCTCCGCAGGAGCGCGGCCTCGACGCGCGACCGCTCGTCGGCGGGGAGGACCTCCAGGAAGTCGTCGCCGAGCACCTCGTCGCGCCCGAAGCCGGTGAGCGCCACCAGTGCGGCGTTCCAGACGATGACCTCGCGGCAGCGGTTCACCACGGTGATGAGGGCGTTGGCGTGCTCGATGAGGTCCTCGAGGTAGTTCTTGAGGTAGGTGAGGTCCTCGACGGAGCGCAGGTTGCGCACGCCCAGGGCCGCCTGGTTCGCGACCTGCACGAGGAGAGACCCATCCGCCTCCGGGTCGCCGGGAGCGCCGTGCTCGTACTCCAGATTGACGATGCCGTACAGGGCGCCGCCCATGACGAGCGGCACGGCCAGGGCGGCCTCGCAGTCCTCGAAGAGCGGCTCGTCGTGCTCGGTCACCACGATCCCGGCCTGCTCCAGCGCCTCGGCGGAGAGGCCGGTCTTGCGCACCGCCGAGCGCCGGATGGCGAGGCGGCCGCGCGCCCGGGGCCGGAGTCGGCCCCGCGCGTAGAGGGTGGTGAGCGCCAGCGTCTTGGGATCGACGAGGCGGACGCAGAACGGCCGCCCCGGGAAGAGGACCTCGAGCGCCCGCGACAGCGCGGCCGCGAGCTGTTCCTCGCTGCGGGCCTCGGCCAGGTCGCGCGAGAGCGCGAGGAGGGCCCGGCTCGCGGCGGTGTCGGGCGCGTCCTGCCGCGGCGTGACCATGGCCGAGACCAGCAGGCGCCCGTCCTTGCGCGCGCGCGACGCCGCGGCGAGGTCCACCCGCGCGGGGACACCGTCGAGGTGGGCGCGGTAGCTGCGGCTCGCCCCGAGCTTGGGGACCGGGACGACGCCGTCGTCCGGCGGGAGCAGGGCCTCGATCCGCCGCCCCAGCGCGCCGGCGGCCGGCAGCCCGAGGACGCGCGAGAAGGCCTCGTTGGCGAGGACGACCTCGCCCTCCACGAGGAACGCCAGGGGGACCGCGCTCGTCAGGAAGGCCTCGACCATCTCCGACGGCGTCGCCGGGCGCGGATCGGGCGGCCGCGAAGGGGCCTGGCTCGGCGAGATCCGCGGCGTGGGCGCCGGACGCTCGGCGCGCCCCCGGCGCGCGGCGCCGTTGCGCCGCTTGGGCTGCCCGCGCCCCGAGGCGCGTCCGGGCCTGGCGGCTTTCCGCCTGCGCCCTCCGCCGCGCTCGCGCCTCGAGTTCACTCCCGTGGCCCCGGGCGCACTCTAGCACGGGGGACCGCCGCCCCCGCCGCTCAGCGGCTGCGGTGCGCGGCGAGGGCCGCCGCCATGATCTCCCGGACGGGTACCCCGGTGGCGCGGGCGAGCGCCAGGCAGTCCTCGTACTCCGGCTGGGCGCCGACCTCGCGCCCGCCGAGCCGCGCCACCTTCACCCGTACGGCGCCGTAGGCCGTCTCGACCGCGAGGAGCTCGCGGTCCAGCTCGTCGCGGGCGACGCGGTGGCGGCGGACGCCGAGCGTGGTGGTCTCTCGCAAGAACGCGCGCGCCACCACCTCGCGGCGCGGCTCGGCGGCGAGCGCGCCGAGCAGGATCCCCGGCCGCCCCTTCTTCATGGTGAGCGGCGCGGCCCAGGCGTCGAGCGCGCCCGCCTCGAGCGCGGCCTCGATGGCCCGGGCGACGAGCTGGCCGGGGCAGTCGTCGAGGTTGCACTCGAGGACCCAGAGGTCGTCCTCCCCGGCCCCCGCTCCGGCGACCGCGAGAGGGACCTCGTCGGCGATCGTCATCCGGAGCACGTTCGGCCGGTCCGGCCAGCTCGAGGTCCCGACGCCGTAGCCGACGCGCCTCGGCACCGCCGGGGGGAACGGGCCGATCTCCGCGAGCGACGCGAGCAGCGCCGCGCCGGTGGGCGTCACCGCCTCGCCGGGTGGTCCGCCCATGCGGACCGCCTTCCCGGCGAGCAACTCCAGCACCGCCGGCGGCGGCACCGGCAGCATGCCGTGGGCGGTCCGCACCGTGCCGCTCCCCAGCTCGGGGACGGCCGAGAGGACCCGAGGCCAGCCGAGGAGGTCCAGCACCACCGCCGCGCCGCACACGTCCACGATCGAGTCCACGGCGCCGACCTCGTGGAAGTGGACGCGCTCCACCGGCACGCCATGCACCTTCGCCTCGGCCCGGCCGATCCGCTCGAACACGTCGCGCGCCGCCGCCCGGGCGCGCGCTCCGAGCCCGCTCGCCGCGACGAGCGCCAGGATCTCCGCCAGCGGGCGCTCCTGCGGCTGGGGCCCGTCGATCTCCACCTTCAGGTGCGTCCCCTCGATGCCGCCCGAGGTCCGGCGGGAGACCGCGAGCCGCCAGCCCGCGACGCCGAGGGTCCGCAGCGACGCCTCGATGCTGCCCGCGTCCACGCCCGCGTCCACGGCCGCCGCGAGGAACATGTCGCCGGCGATCCCGCCGATCGGCTCGAGGAGGAGCAGGCTCATCGCGTCCTCCCCGGCGCCGCGCGCGCCACCAGCCCCGCCACGAAGGCGGCGCCGAAGCCGTTGTCCACGTTCACCACGGTGACGTTGGGCGCGCAGGAGTTGAGCATGGTGAGGAGCGGCGCGATCCCGCCCAGCGAGGCCCCGTACCCGACCGAGGTCGGCACCGCCACCACCGGCCGCC
>DATIWK010000089.1:0-17715 GCA_035519395.1 Anaeromyxobacteraceae bacterium
ATTCCGAGCGAAAGCCGGGAGCCCGGCCTTTCTTCTTTCGCGGGCGGGCGCCCTACGGTGGCTGCGCTTCACGGAACCGACCCGGGCGGCTGAAACGTCGTCGTCGTCGGCTTGAACGTCCGTCCGCGAACGCGAGTGCAAGGGGACCGACCTGCGAGCTGATGAGCGAAATCCGAGTGTCGCCCGCCAGCCACACCGTTTCGTAGACGTCGCCGAACGCGGCCTCGCGGGATGCCCAAGCGGTCTGCGTCTGGGCTCCGCCGTACCACTCGAGGAGCGATGGCGGCTGACGTCGACGGGGCGCGATCCGAGATCGGTGCAGCGGCCGGGATGTGCGGATTTCCGATCGGCTACACTGCTGGACCCGCAGGGCCCCGAAGGCGGTTCGGCTCGGCTGGATGAGGACGGATGGACATTCACAAGTTGGTGTACCGCGCGATGCGGCGGCTCAGACTCCAGCGCGCCCTGAACTGGAATGCGCGGCTGCCCAACACGAACGTGGCGGTTCCGCTGCTCGGTGAGCCACTGGGATTGGCCCTGTTCCTCTACGGCGAATCGTGGAAGCCGGAAGCGCTTCGGCGAATCGCGACTTGCGTGCCCGTCAGCATGGTCCTCGACGTCGGGGCGAACGAGGGTCAGACCGTCTTGGATCTGACGAAGGCCGATCTGGGTCAGCTCGACGTGCTGGCTTTCGAGCCGAACCCGGCGTGCGCGTACTACCTCGAGAAGCTGATCCGGTTGAACGGCTGGCGCCATGTCACCCTCTTCCCGATCGCCCTTTCCGACGCAGCGCGCTGCGTTCCCCTGGAACGCGCTTCCGAGAACGATGCGGGGGCATCCCTCATCCCGACGCTTCGGCCAGGACTACCGATCGAGAGTCGGCAAGTCGTCCCGTGCTTCAGCCTCGATCAGCTGATCGAGGCCGGAGCAGTGCAGGTGAAGCCTTCCTTTCTCATGAAGGTCGACGTCGAGGGAGCCGAGCTCGACGTTCTCCGGGGGAGCCAGCGGGCTCTGCGCTCGAGTCGGCCCTTCATCATGTGCGAGGTTCTTTGGGCGCATTGCGACGAGCGCATCGAGTTCATGCAGGGAAGGAACAGGGACCTGATGAAGTTGCTGCTGGCGAACGACTACGCCGTCTTCCGCTTCGTGCTGACGCCCGATCAGCGTGCCCTGTCGGGAGTCGAGGAGGTCTCCGAGTTTCCAAGCGGCATCTACTCGGCGCAGAACGCTCACCAGTGCGACTACCTGTTCGTCCCTCGGGAGCATTCGCCTCGCGTCAGTGAACACTTCGCCCGGGGATAGCCAGGACACGCAGGCGCGCCGGCTGCCCCTCCGAGCCGGCCGGGACGCGATCGTCGCTCTCCAGGACCCGCAGGGCACGTCGCGGCGGGCCGTCTGCGCCGGGAGCCAGCCACGGATCGTGAATGCGGCGCCTCGACGCAGGCCGCGGGAGGGTGCCCCCGCGCACCGGCGGGCTGTCGTATGGTCCGCGCCATGGACATCACCCAGTGGCTCTCGGAGTTCCGGGAGCTGCACGAGCGGTGGCGCAGGGGAACGCTCTGCGCCGGCGACGCCACGACCTATCTCGGCGCCCGCGAGGAGCTGGCCCGGGCGCTCCTCTCGACCCAGCAGCGCTCCCCGAACCCGGGCGAGCCCGCGCGGCGGTCGCTGCGCGTCGCCCGCGCGCTCCAGGTGACGCTCGACACCGCCGACCAGCAGCTCCGCGCCATGACGGTGGACCTCTCGTCGGGCGGCTTCTCGGCGCTGCTGGCGAGGCCCCCGCCCCAGGACGGGGAGATGAAGTGCACGCTGCGCCTCCCCGGGAGCGAGCCGCTGGACGCCGCCGTGACGGTGGCGTCGGCGAAGCAGCAGCCCGGCAACGTCCGGGTGGACTTCGAGTTCCGCCGGCTCAGCGGCGAGGAGCGCGACCGCCTGGAGGGGGTCGTCTTCGACACCGTCCTCTCGCAGCTCGCGCGCTGAGGCATTCCCGACGGCGGCGGACGGTCAGGCGCGGGCGCGGTCCGGCTCCACCGCCCAGGGCGGCTGCTTCCCGAACCGCTCCACCATCAGATCGATGAAGCGCCGGACGCGGCCGGGCACGTGCCGCCGCGTCGGGTAGACCACGTGGATGGGCGTGGCGAGGCCGGTCCATCCCTCGAGCACGGGCACCAGGCGGCCGGCGCGCAGGTCCGCTGCGCAGACGAAGGCGGGGAGGGTCGCGATCCCGAGCCCGTCGAGCGCGGCGCGCTGGGCGAGCTGCACCGATCCCACCGTCAGCCGGCCGCGGACCCGGACGCGGACGACCTGGCCCCCACGGGCGAACGGCCAGGCGGCGGGGACCACCGGCAGGCCGTCGTAGAGGATGCACTCGTGCTCCTGGAGGTCGCCGGGCGTCCGCGGCAGGCCGCGCTCGCGCGCGTACCGCGGGCTGGCGCACACGACGTGGTGCGCCACCCCGAGCCGTCTGGAGACGAGGCCGTCGCCGCGCACCCGGCCGACGCGCACCGCGAGGTCGATCCCCTCCCGCACCAGGTCCACCGGTCCGTCCCGGAGCATCACCTCGACCTGCGTCTCCGGGTGGGCGCGCAGGAACTCGGCGAGCACCGCCGGGAGGAGCACGGTTCCGAACAGGTTCGGCGCGCAGAGCCGCACCCGGCCGCGGAGGGCGCCCTGGCGCTCGCTGGCGGCCTCGTCGGCCTCCTCCGCCGCGGTCACGATGCGCGTGCACCGCTGGTAGTAGGCGTCCCCCGCGTCGGTGCAGCGCACCGAGCGCGTGGTGCGGTGGAGCAGGCGGGCACCGAGGCGCGCCTCGAGGCGGGCGACCCGATGGCTGACGGACGACTTGGGGAGGCCGAGGGCCCGCGCGGCCCGCGTGAAGCTCTGCTCGCGCACCACGCGCGCGAAGACGGCCATGTCGTTCAGGTCGAGCATCCGCTGATTGTACAACGGGATGAACAGTGGGTTCCGGGCGCCCCACTTCCCCTCGGCGCTCCGGCGCGTTCCAATGATCGCGTGGGGGAGCGGGCGCGCACGACGAGGCGGGACCGGAGGGGGAGCGTCGAGGCGCTGCGGCGCACGTCGCCGGACGCGCTGCGCTCGACGCTGGAGGCGCGCCTGGGCGACTTCCGGGGCGAGCACGTCCGCCTGGCGATGGGGCCGCCCGAAGAGGCACGCCCCGCCCTCGACCGGCTCCTCGCCGCCCTCGACGCCCAGCACGCCCAGTGGCAGGCGCTCGCGCCCGATCTCCTCACCGGCGACGAGCCGGCGCGGCCGGAGACGGTCCCCGAGCAGCGCGAGGTGCTGCGCGCCATGCGGAAGCTCGCGTACCTGCGGGCCCGCGTCCTCGCCACCAGCCGGGGCGGCAGGACCGGCTGATCCCGGGCCAGGCGGGTGGCCTGGCAGCGCGGAGAGATGCGGGCGGGCCCGGCGCCCGCTAAGCTCCCCCGCTCGCATGAACCCGCCCCGCCGCGCCGCCATCCTGTTCGACCTCGACGGAACGCTGGTGGACACCGTGCCGTTCATCCTGGCGTCGGTGCGCCACGCCTTCGACGGCTACGGCCTATGCCCCACCGACGCGCAGTGGGTCGCGGGCATCGGGACGCCGCTCCGGACGCAGCTCTCCTCGTTCGCGCGCCGGGAGGAGGACGTCGAGCCGCTCCTCGTCCGCTACCGCACGTTCTGGCGCGAGCACCACGACCGGATGACGCGCCCGTTTCCGGGCGCGGTGGAGGTGGTGCGGGCGCTCCGGGCGCGCGGGCACCCGGTGGGCGTCGTCACCGCCAAGGTGGAGGAGGGGGCTCGCCGCACGCTCCGCCACGTCGGCCTCATCGAGGAGGTCGGCGCCGTGATCGGCGCGGACAGCTGCGCGCGCTGCAAGCCGGACCCGCTGCCGGTCCGGGTCGCGCTGGAGCGGCTCGGGCGCGCCGCCGGCGAGGCGCTGCTCCTCGGCGACTCCACGCACGACATCGTCGCGGGCCGGGCCGCCGGGGTCGTCACCGTCGCGGCACTCTGGGGAGCGTGCGGCGCCGACGTCCTGCGGGCCGCGGGGCCAGACTTCACGCTGGAGACCATCGCCGGCCTGCCCGGGTTGATCGAGCGGGTGCTGGCCACCTCCGCCCGGTGACCCTGGCCCCGGCAAGGGGGGGCGGGATCGGTGGCCATCCCCATCGGGGTTCGCATCCGAAGGGCCCCCGAGAAGGGTTCGTCCGCGGTTCGCGTCCGGGTACACTCGGGCCGGTGGCCCGGCGCGTCCTCGTCGTCGACGACAACACGGCACAGCGCGAGATCGTCGCCGAGATCCTCGAGGGCGAGGGGTACGAGGTCGCGGTCGCGCAGAACGGCATCGACGGGCTCGCGGCGGCGCGCGCCTCGCCGCCGGCGGTGGTGATCCTCGACCTGATGATGCCCGGGCTCGACGGCGCCGCGGTGCTCCGCGAGCTCCGGGCGGACCCGGCGCTCGCGGCGGTGCGGGTGGTGGTCACGACGGGCCTTTCCACCGCGCTCGTCACGAAGCTGCTCCAGCCGGACGCCACGCTCTTCAAGCCGTTCGGGATGCGCGAGCTGCTCGCGGTCCTGGACCGGCTCGCGCCGGGGTAGGGTCGGCGTGGCGTCGCCGCACCTGCCGCCCCGGGGGGATTGGCGGACGGGCCGGCAGTCGCCACACTGCGTGCCATGCCCGACTGCACGCACCTGAACGAGATCCACGACGTCCGTCCGGACGCCAAGGGCTGCAGCGAGTGCCTGGCCGCCGGCGACCGGTGGGTGCACCTCCGGGAGTGCCTCGTCTGCGGTCACGTCGCCTGCTGCGACTCGTCGAGGAACCGTCACGCGCGCCGTCACTACGAGCGCACCGGCCACGCGATCATCCAGTCGTTCGAGCCCGGCGAGGACTGGCGCTGGTGCTACATCGACGAGGCGTTCCTCCCCGCGGGCGGTGCCTCTCACTGAGGCACGCGGCGGGAGCGAGCCGGTCCGCGCTTCGGCGCACGGCGGGTGCGCACGCCCGGGTGAGGCCGGTCCGCGCCTCGGCAGGGGCGATCGCCGGCACCGCGTGGTAAAGAACGTCGATGCGCGTCGCGTACCTGGGCCCGCCCGGCACCTTCAGCGAGGAGGCGGTCGCGCGCTGCGAGATCGCCCGCGAGGCCGAGGCCGTGCCCTGCCGGACCTTCGCCGACGCCTACGACGCGATGTTCGCGGGCGACGTGGACCTCGCGCTCCTGCCCGTGGAGAACTCCATCGAGGGGAGCGTGGGAGCGGTGCTCGACCTGCTCGTCCACCGCCCCGGTCCGCTCATCCGCCGCGAGCTCCAGCTCCCGGTGCGCCAGCACCTCCTCGCCCGTCCGGGCACGCGCCTGGAGGACGTCCGGCGCGTCCTCTCCCACCCGCAGCCGCTCGGCCAGTGCGCGCGGTTCCTACGCGCGCACCTCGGCGCCGCGTCGCTGGAGCCGACCCACTCGACCGCGGACGCGGCGCAGAAGGTCGCCGCCGGCGAGCCGGGCGCCGCGGCCATCGGCGCCCGCGCCGCGGCGGCGAGGTTCGGGCTCGCGCTCCTCGCCGAGGACATCCAGGACGCCGACGAGAACGTCACCCGCTTCGTCCTGCTGGCGCGCACCGACGAGGCTCCCACCGGACGCGACCGCACCAGCATCGCCTTCACGCTGGACCGGGACCGCCCCGGCGGGCTCTGGGAGGTGATGGGCGAGTTCGCGCAGCGCGGCCTCAACCTCTCCAAGGTGGAGAGCCGGCCCATGAAGCAGGCCCTGGGGCACTACGTCTTCTTCCTCGACTTCGAGGGCCACCGCGCCGACGCCGCGGCCGCGGAGGCGCTGGAGGGAACGCGGGCCCGCGTTCACCACTTGTACGTGCTGGGCTCCTACCCCCGCGGCGACCCCGCGCCCTGAGCCGCCGCGGCGCGGGTGGCGGTTGCCCCTGGGTGTGGCTCTCGACCCGCCGTGAACGTATGACGGGCTCGCTTCCGAGCCGACGCCGGCTGGACCGCTGGCCACTCCCCCTGCGGCGGAGGGCGGTGGGTCACGAAGGATCGCGGTGTTGCGCGCCGCGCCGCGGTTGGTACGGAACTTCCTATCGGTTCTCGGACGGTGGAATCCGCCCGAGCCGCAGCGACCTCCGCGCCCACATCGGCGCCGCCTCTCCGACCCCGCGACGACCTCGTCCAGGTCCGCGCCGGCGCCTGGCGCCTGCTCGTGCCCATGAGCGCGGTCGAGCGCGTCCACGGGGCGGCGCTGCCCGCGCTCCAGCCCCGCGGCGGCGGCCCGCCCACCCCGGTGGTCGGCGTGGGCGGCGCGCTGGTCCCGGTGATCTTCGCCGCGGCCCTGCTCGGCGCCGAGGAGGTCTCGCTCCAGGCGGCCGACCAGATGCTGCTGCTTCGCGCCGGAGAGGACCGCGTGCTGCTGTGGGTGGACGCGGTCGAGGAGGTGGTCGAGCACGCGCCGGTGCCGGCCCCCTCGGCCGGCGCCGCCGCCGGCCTCGCCTGCGCCTGGTCCGGCGCGGAGCGGCCGCTGGCGGTGCTCGACGTCCCGCGCCTCGCGGCGCTCGCCTGCGGCCGCACGGCCCCGGAGAACGCATGAAGACGAAGACCATCCTGGTGGTGGACGACAGCCGCGTCACCCGCGAGCTCATCAAGGTCTACCTCATCGCCCGGGACGTCGCGCTCCGGGAGGCGGCCGACGGCTCGGAGGCGCTGGACAAGATCCGCGCCGACCCGCCGGACCTGGTCCTGGCGGACAACCGCATGCCCATCCTGGACGGCGCCGGCCTGTGCGCGGCGCTGCGCGCGGATCCGAGGCTCGCGGATCTCCCCGTCGTGATCCTCACCAGCAACGCCGACCCGGCCACGGCCCGCGCCCTGCGGAAGGCCGGCGCCCGCGAGGTGCTCCAGAAACCGGTGCAGCCGAACGTGCTCCTCGAGGCCGTCAACCGCCAGCTCGCCATGACCGCCGCCCATCGCCCATGACCGACTTCCCCACCCTCCGCCGCCGCCTCGTCGGCCGCATCTACGCCACCGCCCTCCCCAGCGCGGTGGTGGCCGCCTACGCCCTCTCGCTGGTGCTCGGGCTCGACGGCGCCGCCCTGCTGCGCGCCATCGTGTTCTTCCTGGGGCCCATCCTCGTCGTCACCATGACGCAGCAGTTCCTGGTGACGAGCGCCCTGCTGCGCCGGGCGCTCGCGGTGGTGCCGGGCGAGCCGCCGGGCGCCCGGCTGGCGAGGATCCTGGAGCTGCCGCGCAAGGTCGAGCTCTTCTCCAACGTGTTCGCCTGGCTCCTGGGTGGCTTCGTCTTCGGCGCGCTGGTGTCGTTCACCTTCGGCCGCGGAGCGGGCGTGATCGTGGCGGGCACCAGCGTCGGGCTCTTCGCGTCGCTCTTCCCGGGGCTCATCCTCGTCACGCTGATCGAGGAGGATCTCCTCCCGGCCGCGCTTCAGGAGTACGCGGTCGACCCGCGGGCGCCGCTCCCGCCGCGCGGCTTCTTCTGGCCGCGGCAGCGGTGGTACCTGCCGTACGCCTTCGGCGTCGCCCTGACGTCGCTCGTCGTCTTCGCCGGCATGGTGGTGAAGGCGAAGTACGACGACGTCACCGGACGGCTCCTCACGGCGGTCCAGGCGGCCGGCTCCGCCCCGGCTGCGGACGCGGTCCGCCGCGAGCTCTCGGGCCTGGCCGTCTCGGCCGGCCTGCCCATCCTCGGCATCACGGCCGTGCTGCTCTTCGCGTTCGGGGTGACCGGCGTCCTCCTGGCCCGGCGGCAGGCGCGCGCCGCGGCGGCGGTGGAGCGCGCGCTGCGCGCCATGGCGGCGGGGAGCCCGGAGCTGCCGGCCTGGGTCGCCACCGACGAGATCGGCGACCTCTCCCGCGCCACCGCGACCATCGCCCTCGAGGTGCGGCACGTGTTCGAGCAGCTCCGGGCCATGGCGTCGGGGGACCTGGGCCGCGAGCTGCAGGGCGACAGCGGGCTCCTCCAGGCGTTCCGCGCCTCGCGCAACGGGATGCTGGAGCTGGCGGAGCGCATGGCCGCGCTGTCCCGCGGCGAGGCGGTGGAGGCGGCGCGCATCGCAGGCGATCTGGGCGCGGCCTTCGACCGGCTGCAGGGCTCCTTCCAGGCCATCGTCGAGCAGGCGCGGACCATCGCCGCCGGCGATCTGCGCAAGGACGCGGAGATCCCCGGGGCGCTGGGCGCGGCGATCCAGCAGATGACGGGCCACCTCCGCGGCATGGTCGGCCAGACCCAGACGGTGTCGTCGGACATCGGCGGCATCGTGGTGAGCCTCCAGACCGCGGCGGCGCAGCTCTCCACCGCCACCACCGAGCAGGTCGCGGCCGTGACCGAGACCGCCAACACCATGACCGAGATGGCGCAGACCTCGGCGGTGTCGGCCGACCGCGCCTCGGAGCTGATCCGCCAGGGCGAGTCGGCGGCCGCGGTGGTGGAGGAGGGGGCCGACGCGGCGCAGTCGGCGGTGCAGGCGATGTCCACCATCGCCGGGTCGCTGGAGAAGGTGGCGACGGCGTCCTCCTCGCTGTCCGAGCGCGTGCAGCGGATCGACAGCATCACCGAGACGGTCGGGTTCCTCGCCGACCAGTCGAGCACCCTCGCCATCAACGCGGCCATCGAGGCGGCGCGGGCCGGCGAGGCGGGCAAGGGCTTCGCGGTGGTGGCGCGGGAGATCCGCGCGCTCGCCTCCGACTCCCGCAAGGCCGCTTCGCAGATCCGCGACCTGCTCCAGGAGATCCGGGAGCGCACCGGCCAGGTGGACGCGTCGGTGTCGGCCGGCACCCGCACCGTGGACGACGGCGGCCGGCTGGTGCAGCGGCTCGGGGACGGGATCGCGCAGCTCGGCGTCACGGTCCACGACGCGGTCGGCCTGATGCGGCAGGTGGAGGCCTCCGCGCGCCAGCACCAGGCGGGCGTGGGCCAGGTCTCGCAGGCCCTCACCAACATGCAGAAGGCCTCGGAGTCGATCCGCGACGGTGCGCGCCTCCTCGGCGACCTCTCCGGCAAGGCGCACGCGCTCTCCTCGACCCTGCAGACGTCGTCGGGCGCCTTCCGGCTGCCGCAGGCACGGGCATGACGCCTCCGCAGGACCTGGTCGCGGCGGCCCGCCGGAGCCTCGAGTCGAGGTACGGGCTCGCGCTGGAGGGGCTCTCCCAGGAGCAGATCGGCGCGGCGGTGTCGGGAGCGGAGGGCGCGCCCGTCCCCGATCCGGCCGATCCGCGCTGGCTGGAGCGGGTGGTGGACCGGCTCCCCATCGACGAGAGCTGGCTCTTCCGCGACGACGACCTGTGGACCTGGCTCGGCGAGCGCGCCGGCCCCGAGCTGCTCGAGCGCGCGCGCGCGTGCGGCCGCCCCCTGCGGATCCTCTCCCTGGGTTGCTCCACCGGGCAGGAGGTCTTCAGCCTGGGCATCCTGTTCCAGGGGCTGGCCGAGCGGGTCGGTCTGTCCGCCTCCGAGGCGGTCCAGGCGGTGTCGATCCTGGGCCTGGACTCGTCGCCGGCGCGCGTCGAGGTGGCGCGGTCGGGCTGCGTGAACGCCTGGTCCGTGCAGCGCTGCCGCCCCGACTGGCTGCGCGGCCGCGTGGTCCTCGAGGATCCCGCCACCGGGCGCCACCGCGTGGACATGGCGGTCCGCAACCTGTGCCGGTTCGAGGTGGGGAACCTGCTCTCGCTGGCCGCCGCGGGGAACGCCGCGCTCGGCGGGTTCGACCTGGTGCTCTGCCGCCACGTGCTCATCTACTTCCGCGCCGCCGAGGCGGAGCGGATCGCGGCGGCGCTCGCCGCCGGGCTCGACCCCGGCGCGCTGCTGGTGGTCGCCACCGCGGAGGCGCACCTCCTGGGCGCCTCGGGGCGCGCCGAGCCCGCGGGCCACGTCGGCGCCGCGCGGATGGCGCCGGCGGGCGGCGCGCCGTCGATCGCACCCGCCGCTCGCCCGGGCCGCTCCCGGGCGTCCGCTCGCCGGTTCCGCGCCGGAGGCCCGCGCGCCCGTTCCCGAGCGGCGCCTCGCGCCGCCGGCGACGCGCCGGGCGCCGATCCCGTCGCCGGCCACGTGAGCGCCGCGCTCGAGCACGCGCGCGCCGGGCGCGCCGAGGATGCGGTGCGCGCCGCGCGCGCCGCGCTCTTCCACGATCCGCGGCACCTGCTCTCGCGGCTGGTGCTCGGTCGCCACCTCGCGGCGGTGGACGCGCCGCGCGGGCGGCAGGTGCTGCGCGAGCTGCTCGCCACCGCCTCGCGCCTGCCGGCGGACGGCGCCGTGCCGAGCGCCGACGGGCTCTCGGTCGGACAGCTCGTCGCCGCCGTGCGGCTCCTGCTGGAGCGGGCGGAGGGGGCGTGACCGTCGCCTGGCGGACGCCGCGGCTCGTGCCGCGCGACGTCGAGGTCCTGGAGCAGCGGGCGCGCGACCTCGCGAGCGGCGTCGAGGAGGGCGCCGGCGACGCGGCCCGCCTCCGCCTGGTCGAGTTCCGGCTGGCCGGCGGCGCCTGCGGCATCGAGGCGCGCGCCGTGGAGCACGCCGTCTCCCGGCTGTCCGGCGCGGTCGCCGTCCCGATGTCCGACGGCACGGAGCGCGCGGTCGCGTTCGTGAACGAGCGCCCGGTCCCGGTGGCCGATCTCGCCGGCACGCTCGCCGGCAAGGGCCGCAGCGCGGCGGAGCTGTCGGGCGCCGCGGCGCTGGTGGTCGCGTCGCCGCGCGGTCCGGTGGCCGTCGTGGTCGAGGGGCCCCTCGAGCTGGCCGAGGCGGCCATGGTCGCGGCGGCCCCCGGGGAGGCGGCCCAGGCGGCCGACGGGCCGCGGCTGGCCGGTCGGCTCGCGGACGGCACGAGCCTCCTCGATCCGGAGTGGCTCGCGGCCTGGGCGGGCCGGGCGGTCGCGCCTTGACCTTCGACCCGGCCACGCGAGCGCGGCTCGCCGGCCTCTTCGTCGCCGAGGCGGAGGAGACGCTCGCCTCGCTGACCAGGTCCGCGGCGGAGCTGATCGAGCGGCCCGGCGGCCCGGCCCTGGCGGAGTTCGGACGGGTGGCCCACGGCCTCAAGGGCGCCGCCGCGGCGCTCGGCTACGAGGGGCTGGCCCAGGCGCTCCACGACCTCGAGGAGCTGTCGCTCGGGCTCCCCGGGGACGCCCCGTCGGCGGCGCAGGCGCGGCACGGGCGCATCGGCAGGGCCCTCGACCTGCTGGGGGAGGGCGTGGCGCGGATGGCCGCCGGCGCGGCCGAGGTGTTCCCGGCGGACGTGGTCGGGTCGCTGCTCGAGGCGCTCGGCTCGCGCGCCGCGGGCGCGGAGACTGCCCGGCCGAGCGCGGAGGCGCCGCGGACGGACGCCGCCGAACGCCTCAACGTCCCGGCCCACGACGTGGACGACGCGCTGCGGCTCGCCGCGTCGCTCGCCCGCGGCGCCGCGCAGCTCCACGAGGCGCTCGGCGCGGACGAGCGCCTCGGTCCGGCGGCCCACGGCCTGGCGGACGCCGCCAGCGGCCTGGAGGGGCTCATCGCCAACCTGCGGCTCGTCCCCGCCGACACCGCGCTCTCGGGGCTGGAGGACGAGGTGGCGGTCCTCGGCGCCCAGCTCGGGAAGAAGTGCCAGGCGGTCGTGTCCGGCAAGGAGGTCCGCGCCGACCGGCGCACCCTCCAGTCGGCGCGCGGCCTCGTCCGCCACCTGGTGCGAAACGCGCTCGACCACGGCATCGAGGCGCCGGAGGTCCGCCGGGAGCGCGGGAAGCCCGAGACGGGCCGGCTCGCGGTGCGCGTCGAGGCAGGCGACTCGGCGCTCCGCCTGGCGGTGGCGGACGACGGCGCCGGGTTCGACGTCGCCGCCATCCGCGCGGAGCTGGCGCGCCGCCGCGGCGACGCCGAGGCCATCGCGGCGCGATCCGACGAGGAGGTCCTCCACCTCTGGGCCACCGAGGGTGGGTCCACGCGCGGTGAGGCCACCCAGATCTCGGGCCGGGGGCTGGGCCTCTCGGCGGTCGCCGCCATCGCGCGCGCGGCGGGAGGCGGCATCCGGATCCGCTCCACGCGCGGCGCGGGCTGCGAGATCTCGGTGACGCTGCCGCTCGACGTCTACGCGGTGGACGTCCTCACCGTCGTGGCCGGCGGGCGGTCCCTGGCGGTTCCCCTCGCGTCGGTGGAGCGGACCGTCCACCTCGCCGCGGCGGGCGGCGCGGTGCACGACGGCGCCACGGGCCGGACCCTCGCCGTGGGCGAGACGATCCTTCCGCTGGCGCGCCTCGCCGACGTGCTCGGCACGGGGGCCGCGGGGGACGATCGCTTCGCGGTGGTGGTGCACGCCGAGAACGGGATGGCGGCGGTGGAGGTCGAGGACGTGGGCGCCATCGCGGGCGTGGTGCCGGTCACGGTGCCCGGCGTCGCGCAGTCGGATGCGCTCGCCACCGGGCTCGCGCGCCTCGGGGACGGGACGGTGATCTCGATCCTGAACCCGCGGCTGCTCCTGGCGCGGGCCCGCGAGGTCCGGGCGGCGCCGCGGACGGCGCGGCCCGCCCCGCCGGCCCCGGCCGCCTCCGCGCGGGGCCCGCTCGACGTCGTGCTCGCCGAGGACTCCCTCGCCACGCGCGAGGTGCTCCGGGTGCTGCTCGAGGAGCAGGGGTTCCGCGTGCGGCTCGCCGGCGACGGCGACGAGGCGCTGGCGCGCGTGGCGGAGCGCCTCCCGGACGTGGTGGTGACCGACGTCAACATGCCCCGCCGGGATGGGCTGGCGCTCGCCCGTGCGCTGCGGCAGCGGCCCGAGAGCGCGCGGCTCCCCATCGTCCTCCTCACCTCGCGCGACGACGACGCGTCGCGCGAGGCGGGCGCCGACGCAGGCGCCGACGCCTACCTGGTGAAGTCGCGGTTCAACGCCGGTGTGCTGCGCGACACGCTCGCTCGCCTCGGGGTGTCGGCCCCGTGACCGATCCGGTGGCGCTGGTGGTGGACGACTGGTCGCTCGAGGCGCTCCCCGGCCTCGAGCGGGACCTCGCCCAGGCGGGGGCGCTCCTGATGCGCAGCTTCCGCGGCCTCCCCAACCCGCACCTGCTGCGGCGGTGGGGAGGGGCCGCCGTGGTGGGAGGACCCGACCGCGCGACGCTGCTGTCGCGACTGGAGCTGGCCACCGCCAGCGTGGCCGCCCCCGTCATCGCGGTGCTGCCTCCGGGTCTCGCCGCCGCACCGGAGCTGCGCGGCCCCGGCGTCGTGGACGTGCTCGCGGCGGGCACCGCGGCGGCGGCGGAGCGGATCCTGCTCATGGCGCGCGTCCCGGTGGTCGCGTCCCGCCGTGCCGTGGAGCGCGAGGCCCGCGCGGCGCCCGGCGCCGCCCCGGGCGCGCTTCCCGCCGGTGGACCGGGCCCGGTGCTCGACGCCGCCGCCGCGCCGGAGGCGACGCAGGCGCTCGCGGTGGCGAGCTCCACCGGCGGCGTCTGGATCCTGGCGGCGATGCTGCGGGCGCTGCCCCGGGATCGCGCCGTCCTGGTGGCGCAGCACCTCGAGGCAGGGTTCGTCCCGTTCTTCGCGGAGTGGCTGCGGGGAGTGTCGGGGTGGCCCACCGAGATCGTCTCCGCGCCCGTGGCGTGCCGCTCGGGCGTCGCCTACGTGGCGGCCGGCGGGCTCGACCTCCTGGCGCGGGAGCGGGAGGTCCTCGGTGCGTCCGCCTCGTCGCGCCACGTCCCGTGCGGCGACCGCCTGCTCCGGTCGGCGGCGGAGGCCTTCGGCGCCGACGCGACCGGGCTCGTCCTCTCGGGGATGGGGGCCGACGGCGCGGAGGGGCTCGCCGAGATCGTGCGCCGCGGCGGTCGCGCGCTCTGCCAGGACCCCGCCACGGCGGTGGTCTCCTCGATGCCGGAGGCCGCGCTCCGGCGTGTCCGGGGGGCGGCCGTGGCGGCGCCCGAGGCGCTCGCGGCCGTGCTGAGCGCCGGTCAGCGCGGGGAGGTCGTGGCGGCGAGGGCGGCGCCGAGCGCGGCGCCGAGCGCGGCGAGGTGAGCGGCGGTCGCGCCGCAGCACCCTCCGGCGAGCCACGCGCGGCCCCGCAGCGCCGGGGCGAGGGCCGCGGCGAACTGGCTGGGTGACAGGACGGCGCCGGGCGGACCGGGGCTCGGCTTCGCGGCGAAGGGCACCGGCAGCGCCACGGCGGCCCACGCGGCGAGCGCGGCCAGCGCCGGCCCGGGCGAAACGCAGTTCACGCCCGCGGCGAGGGCCCCGTCCGCCGCCACCGCCCGGAGGCAGTCCTCCGCCGGAGTCCCGTCGGGCGCCTCGAACCGTCCGGCGCGGGTTTCGCGGAGCGTGAAGGTGACGGCCACCGGAAGCCCGGTGCGCCGGGCCGCCGCGAGCGCCGCGCGGGCCTCGCCCACGTCCCACTGGCTCTCCAGCCAGAGCAGATCCGCGCCCGCGGCGGCGAGGGCGCGGGCGGGCTGGTCGTAGCGCTCGCCCAGCTCGGAGCGGCGGGGCGATGGATCGCCTGGGCGCGCCAGACCGGTCGGACCGAGAGCCCCCGCCACCAGGGCCCCGGATGCGGCCGCCCGGGCCAGCCCGACCGCGCGGGCGCAGAGATCGTCGGCCCGGGCGCCTCCCATCCGCGCGGCGAGCCGAGGCGCCGCCGCGTTGAACGAGCAGGTGAGGAGGACCCCGGCCCCGGCGGCGGCGTGGGCGGTGTGGACCGCGGCGATCTCCTCCGGGCGGGAGAGGAGCCACTCCTCGGGGAGGGCGTCGGCTGCGAGGCCGCGCGCCTGGAGCGCCGTCCCCATGGCGCCGTCGAGGAGGGTGGGGGACCCGAGCACGCCGCCCTCACGCCGAGCGCGCCGCCGGCTCGGCGGGCGCCTCGAAGAACCCGGCGAGCGCCTCGCGCTGCGCGGCGGCGTCGCGGAAGCCGAGGGCCATCAGCTCGCCGGCGAACTCGCGATCGAAGAGCAGGTAGCTGGCGAGGTCCGCGGCGCCGTCGGCCTCGGCGTCGGCGTCCGCCGCGGCGCGCTGGAGCAGCCTCGCCGCGAGGGTCCCCGGCCGCAGCCTGCGGACGCGGCGCGCGGCGATGTCGCGAGCCAGGGCCGAGACGTCCTGCGACGGCCGGATGACCACGTCGCGGATGCGGCGGAGCGGCGCCCCCATCTGTCGGGCGCTCATCGCCGCCAGCCGCTCGCCGAACCCCGAGCCGAAGGCGCGCTCGCCCTCCTCGATCACGGCGTTGAGCGCGCGCAGCCGCTCCAGGTCGTAGTCGGTCCGGTCGAGGAGGAGCGCCGACAGGAGCCGCCCGAGCTGCGCGGCGGTGGTGGGCGGCTCGGCGAGATCGGCGGGCGGCAGCGCCGGCTTTCCGAGGTGGCGCACGCCCACCACCAGCAGGCGGTCTGCGCCGAGCCGGATGGCGGGGGCGAGCGGCGTGTTCTGGCGGACGCTGCCGTCGGTGAACCAGGAGCCGTCGATGCGGACCGGCCGGAAGAGGAGCGGGATCGCCGACGACGCGAGGGCGTGCTCGGCGGCGAGCTCGGCGCGGCGCACCTCGACGAGCGGGTCACGGCTCCAGGCGGGCAGCGGGCGCGCCGTCTCCACGAAGACGACGGAGCGGCCGGTGCCGAGGTCGGTGGCGGTCACCGTCAGGGCGCCCACGTGCCCGGCGCGCAGGTTGGCGTGCAGCCGGCTCCAGTCGATCCGCTCGGTCACCACCCGGGCGAGGGCCTCGGGGTAGAGGAAGTCGGAGAGCCGCCACGACACGCGGCGCAGCCGGACCGCGCGGAGCTGCCGGTAGAGGTAGCCGGGGAGGCCGGAGAGGTCGAGCGCGCTCCAGTGGAAGACGTCCTCCAGGCGGAGGGAGAGCCACACCTCGGCGAGCCGCGCCGCCTGGGCGCGGGGATCGTCCGCCGCCGCGGCCAGGAAGCACGCGTTCACCGCGCCGATGCTGGTGCCGCAGAGGACGTCGAAGCGGGGGTCGAACCCCAGGAGCGCGGGGAGCGCCTCGCGGACGTAGCGGAGCACCCCCGCCTCGTAGGCGCCGCGGGCGCCGCCGCCGGAGAGCACCAGGGCCACCGCGCCGGGGCAGCTGCGGTCCGCGTTCACAGCGGGACCTCCTCGAGGTGCGCGGGCGCGCGGGCGGTCCAGCCGAGCCGGTCCATCCGCGCCTGGGAGGCGGCGAGCGCGGCAGGCTCGCCGTGGACGAGGAAGGTGCGCCCGGGCGGGGACGGGAAGGTCGCGAGCCAGCGCGTCAGCTCCGCCTCGTCGGCGTGCGCCGAGAACCCGCCGATGGTGGCGACCCGCGCCCGGACCGGCACGTCCTCGCCGAACATGCGCAGCGTCGCAGCGCCGTTCTGGAGGCTCCAGCCGCGCGTCCCCGCCGCCTGGTAGCCGACGAGGAGGACGGTGGTGCGCGGGTCGGGCAGCCGCTGGCGGAGGTGGTGGAGGATGCGTCCCCCGGTGGCCATGCCGCTCGCCGAGAGGATGACGCAGGCGCCCTTCACGGCGTTGAGGGCGCGCGACTGCTCCGGGCTCCGGCAGAAGGCGAGCCTCGCCGGGCGGAGCGGGTCGGTCCCCGCGGCGACGAGCCGGCTCATCTCGTCGTCGTGGTCCTCTCGGTGCGCCAGGAAGATCGGCGTCGCGTCCACCGCCATGGGCGAGTCGACGAAGACGGGGATCGCCGGGACGGCGTGGGCCTCCTCCAGCTGACGCAGGGTGAACAGGATCTCCTGCGTTCGCCCGACCGCGAAGGCGGGCACGAGCAGCGGCCCCTGCTCTTGCACGGCGCGCAGCACCTCGTCGCGCAGGGCGCCGGCGGGCGGCGCGTCGCCGTGGAGGCGGCCGCCGTAGGTGCTCTCCACCAGGAGCACGTCGGCCGCCTCCCCCGGGTCCGGGTCGCGGAGGATGGGGACCCCGAAGCGGCCGAGGTCGCCGCTGAACAGGATTCGCAGCCGCGGCGGCCCGGCGAGCTCCATGGAGACGCTGGCGGCCCCCAGGATGTGGCCGGCCCGCCGGAAGGCGATGGAGACGCCCGGCGCGATCTCGCGCCGCTCGCCGTAGGGGACGGGCGAGAGCTGGCGCAGCACGGCGACCGCGTCCTCCTCGGTGTAGAGCGGGGCCGCGTCCGGCGCGTGCTTCGAGTAGCCCTTCCGGTTCGCGTAGCGGGCCTCCTCCTCCTGGAGCCGGCCGGAGTCGGGGAGGAGCAGCCCGGCCAGGTCGCGCGTCGCGGGGGTGCAGTGGACCGGGCCCCGGTACCCGCCGCGCCCGAGGAGGGGGAGCGCCCCGCAGTGGTCGATGTGGGCGTGCGTCAGGACCACCGCGTCGAGCCCGGCGGGATCGAGAGGCCAGGGCGCCCGGTTGCGCAGGCGCAGCTCCTTGGGACCCTGGAAGAGCCCGGCGTCTACGAGGACGCGCGCGCGACCGGCCGTCACCAGGTAGCGCGACCCGGTCACCGTGCCCGCCGCGCCGAGGAAGCGGATGGACGCCATCGTGAGGCGATTCTACAATCCACCCCGGCCTCGCGCGCGTTCGCGCCGGTGTCGCGCCCCGGATCGGGGCGAATCGGAGGTGCCGCCATGCGGCGGAAGATCCGCGTCGTCGGGGCGATGATCGAGAAGGATGGGCGCTACCTCATCACGCAGCGCCCGCCCACGGCGTCGCTCCCGATGCTCTGGGAGTTCCCGGGCGGCCGGGTCGAGCCGGGCGAGACCGACGAGGGCGCGCTCGCCCGCGAGCTTCGCGAGGAGATGGGCATCGAGGTCGACGTCGCCGATCGCGTGATCCACGTGGAGCACGC
>DATIWK010000090.1:0-2874 GCA_035519395.1 Anaeromyxobacteraceae bacterium
CTCAGCACCGCGAACTGCTTCGCCCGCCCGCTGGCCGAGATCGTGGACCTCGTCGGGCGAGGAGCGCGCGCCGCCGCCGAGGCGATCTCGGCGCGCCTCGAGGACGCGGCGGCGGCGGTCTTCGCGGCCGCCGCAGGGGTCGGCCACGGCAACCCGTTCACCAACGCCAACAAGGCGATGGACCACGTCCTCGCGCACGGGCCCGACGCGGCGGGCGTCCCACCGCCGCGCCTCCACTCCGGCGTCCGGCTGCCCGCGGCGCTGATCGCTGCGGCGCGCGCCGCGCTGGACCGCGCCGGGCTGACGCCGGCGCGAGGCTATCTGGGGGGCTGAGCGAGCCCCTGGCGCGCGCCACGTGTTCCCTCGACCTGGTCGAGGAAGGCGCGCAGCGCGGCCGTCACGGCCTCCGGCTGCTCCACGGGCGAGCTGTGGCCGGCACGCGGGATCCGGGCCAGCCGCGCGCCCCGGATCCCGGCGGCGATCCGTTCGGCCTTCGCCGGGACGGTCGCGACGTCCTCCTCGCCCACCATCACCAGCGTGGGCGCGCGCACGGCCGGTAGCTCGCCGTGGACCGCGGCGCGTTCGAGGACCCCGTTCACCGCGCGCCAGATGGCGTGGCGGTTGGCGGCGATGCGGGCCCTCCACGCCGCGCGATCCGATGCGCGGGCGGGATCCGCGAGGAAGGTGCGGCCGAAGAGGATGGGCATGACCTTCGACGCGACCGCCCAGGGGCCGATCCAGCGCGCCACCAGGTTGAGCAGCCGATAGCGTGGGACGTTCTCGGGGGGCTCGGGATCCGCGGAGGTCTCGAGCAGCGTGAGCGAGCGGAGCAGCTCGGGCCGGCGAGCCGCCAGACGGAGCCCCACGAACCCGCCCATCGACAGGCCGACGAAGTGGCAGGGCGCCGCCCCGAGCGCCTCGACGAGCGCCGCCGCGTCGTCGGCGAGCTGGTCCATCCCGATGCAGCGGTCGCGCGGAACGTCGCTGCGCCCCTGTCCGCGGTGGTCGTAGGCGATGCAGCGATATGCCCCGCGCAGCGCCCCGACCTGCGCGTCCCACAGGCGCGTCGAGAGCAGGAGCCCGTGGCTGAAGACGACGGGAGGACCGGTCCCGCCGGTGTCCTCGACGTGGAGGCGGAGCCCGTGGACGTCCACGCCGGTCATGGCCAGCGGAACTTCATCGGCACCTTCACCTCGTCGCGGAGGCTGCGGGCGACCGGGCAGGTGCGCGCGATCTCCTCGAAGCGGGCCCGGTGCTCGGGGCGGACCTCGCGCGGCATGTCGAAGGCGAGCACCAGCTCGCCGATGCGGCGCGGCGGCGGCGTCATGATCTTCTCGACCGACGCGCGGGCGTCGCCCCACGGCAGCCCCTCGCGCTGCGCGACGAGCGCCATGGTGCTGAGCGCGCAGGACGCGAGCGCCGCGCCGACGAGGTCGGTGGGAGAGAAGCTGTCGCCCGTCCCGCCGTTGTCCTTCGGGGGCACCGTCTGGAGCGTCGAGCCCGAGGGCCCGTGCGTGAGCCGGCAGGTGAGCCCCTGGATCGCCGCGGTCATCGGTACGCCGGCCATGGAACACCTCGCCTATGGGTCGAACGGATCATCGCCCGGAGCGCGCCCGGCGCGCTACCTCTTCCGTGTCATGTCGAACACCATCGTCTCCGTCCTGTCACCCTGCGCGAACGTCCACTCCTGCAGGTGACGGTCCGGGGCGGCCGAGGTCAGCACCAGCTTCTGCATGTGCGCGGGGTGCGCCCCGAGGTTCGTGCCGTCCACGAACTCGAACGCGATCCTCGCGGGATCCGTCCCGGGCTGGGCCCTCATGCGCGGCTGGTTCATGGCCGAGCAGTAGTGCGTCGCCACGAGCGCGTCGTCGTCGCGGTGGAACATCGTCACCATCTCGTGCGGCGTGCCCGGGTCCGTGATCAGCATGACCGCCGATCCCGCCGACACCACCTTCACGGTGGCCCTGGTCGGCATGGCCTTTTGGCCGTGCGCGGCGGCCGTCCCTTCCCACTCGCCCGCGAGCGTCTTGAGGCGGTCGAAGGCGGGGCTGGGCGCCTCCGGGGGAGGGGCCGGCATCGCCGCCCCCGCCTTCGGCGCCTCGCCGGCGGCCGCCCTCCCGGCGAGCCCCAGCACCGCAGCGAGCACCGCGACCCCACGCACCCGGCGAACCATGGCATTCCTCCTGGATGGAGCCGAACGAGTGTAAGCGGTGCACGGGCGGCGCGCAGCGGGCGTGGCCGGAGCTGGCCCCGCGCAACGCCGAGGAGCGGACGGCTGCTACGGCCCCCGCGGCGACGCCTCGGCCGGCGGCGGCGGTGCCTGGCCAGTGGCCGGGGACACGCCGATACCGACGGCGGGCGTTCCGGCGCCCGCCGCCTTCTGGTCCTGCGCCACAACCGGGGGCCCGATCGGTACGCACCGCATGCCGCCCCCCGGCGCCTCCTCGCAGTAATCGCCGGGCGCCGGGCCCTTCTCGCACCAGCCGGTGCGGGGGTTGCAAACGGTTCCGTTGGTGCAGACCGCGTAGCACCCGCCGCTCGCGCGCTGGGTGCCGGAGATGGCGGCCGCGATGCCGGTATTGAGCGCCGCCGCAGGGAGGGTGTACGGGGCGGACGACTTGCATGCCGCGAGGGCGAGCAGGGCGGCGAGCGCGAGGCGCGTCATCGCCGGAGCATACCGCGCGTGGGGGGTTTGTCGCACGCGGGGCGGATTGGCTACACTCGGGCGGTGAGCTCCTGGAGCTGCAGCCACGAGGTGAACGGGATCTGCCGGAAGGTGGACGGCGCCTTCTGCCGCCCCGGCATGAAGGGCTGCGTCCTGGTCGGCAAGGTGAAGTTCCAGGACGGCGTCATCCCGTCGCCGGTCTGGCCGCA
>DATIWK010000091.1:0-15234 GCA_035519395.1 Anaeromyxobacteraceae bacterium
CGAGGTCCTGGTCGTGGTCGGGGCCGAGGTCGCGGTTGGGGACGAGGTCGAGGGCGCGGTCGTGAGCCTGGACGAGGTCGGGGTCGTGGTCGAGCGGGCGGTGGGAGTCATTCCCCCCTCTCCCCCGCCTCGCGGGGGAGAGGGTCGGGGTGAGGGGGGCGTCGCCGGCGCGCCCGCCGCGAGCGCCTCGATCCGTCCGATCAGCTCGGCGACGTCGGCGCCGGGCGCCAGGAACACGCCCCTGAGGAGCGCCACCTCGAGCGCGTAGCGCGGCTGCTCCGACTCCTTCACGTCCACCACCGCCGTCTGGGCCACGTCGAACAGCCGCGTGAGCTGCGCCGCGTCCGCGGCCGCTGCCTGGGCGCGCACCTCGGCCAGCTCGGCGTCGGGCAGGTCGAGCGGCGTCGCGGGCGCGAGCTTCGCCACCACGGCGTTCCGCAGGTGCCGGACGATCTCCTCGGCGACGCGCTTGGTCTCCAGGCCGCGCGCGTCGAGCGCCGCGATCTCGGCCAGCACCGCCGCCCCGTCGCGCCGGACCAGCGCGGCGCCGATGCGCGAGACCGCGGCGGCGTCCACCGCCCCGAGCGCCTCCGCCACCGCCTCGTCCGAGGCCGTGTCGCCGCAGGCGGCGCGGACCTGGTCGAGCATCGAGAGCGCGTCGCGCATGCCGCCCTCGGCGGCGCGCGCCACCAGCGCGAGCGCGTTGGGGGACACCACCATGCCCTCGGCCGCCGACACCTTGGCGAGCTGGTCCACGAGCTGCTGCATGGTGAGCCGGCGGAAGTCGAACCGCTGGCACCGCGAGAGGATGGTCTCGGGGACCCGGTGGACGTCGGTGGTGGCGAGCACGAACTTCACGTGCTCGGGCGGCTCCTCCAGCGTCTTGAGGAGCGCGTTGAACGCCCCCGCCGACAGCATGTGGACCTCGTCCACCACGAACACCTTGTAGCGGTCGCGGGCGGGCCGGTACTTCACGGCCTCGACGATGTCGCGGACGTTGTCGACGCCGTTGTTGGAGGCGGCGTCGATCTCGATGACGTCCACGGCGCGCCCCTCGGCGATCTCCACGCAGGGCGTGCAGACGCCGCACGGCTCCGCCGTCGGACCATTCACGCAGTTGAGCGCCTTGGCGACCAGGCGGGCGGCGGTGGTCTTGCCCACGCCGCGCGGGCCGGTGAACAGGAACGCGTGCGCGAGCTGCCCGCTCCGGAGCGCGTTCGAGAGCGTCCGCACGACGTGCTCCTGGCCCGCCATGTCCCCGAAGGTCTGGGGCCGGTACTTTCGCGCGAGGACCAGGTACGCCATGGGAGCCGCTCACATTACTACGGGCCGGTGACTTGTCGGGGGGCGAAGCCCCCCTCGGCTGGAGGGCGCTCGCCGGCGGCGGCCCGAAAAAGCGGAGCCGGCCCACAATCCCCGGGCGCACGGAGAGCTGCTTACCGTTGCTCCCTTCCGGGCCTGGCGGGGTTCGGCAACTACCACGTCGCCCGAGGATTCTGGGCCGGCTCGTCCGGTCTGGACCACCGGCTTGCGCGCCTACCTTCATAATCGCCGCGGGCGCGCATCGCTGGCGGAGAGGGTGGGATTTGAACCCACGGTACCGTTCCCGGTACACACGATTTCCAGTCGTGCACCTTCAGCCGCTCGGTCACCTCTCCCGATCGTAATGGGGGGTCGCTCGCTCCCCCTCGCTTCGCGGGGGAGCTCGCCGGCCCCCCATGCCCCCCGGTGTCGCTCCGGGCGTAGGCTTCTCCGCCTACGCCCTTCGCTCCGGTTCGTTTTCTTACCACGGCGTTCCGCCGGCAGCCTCATCCGGCTGGCCCTTCGCTCCGTTTCGATCTTCTTCGCCGGTCGAGTTCCTTGCAGCCCGGCGCTCATGCTCTTTCGGCTGGACGAGTGATCGGAGAGCGAGGGATTCGAACCCCCGGTACCGTTACCGGTACACCTGATTTCGAGTCAGGCGCCTTCGACCAGGCTCGGCCAGCTCTCCGCGCGCGGATTTAACCGATCTCCCGGGGGAAGCCAAGCGCGAAGCTCCCGATTCCGGGCGTTCTTCTCCACGATCCCCTGGGAGCGTCCGAGGGCCTTCGTCGGCGCGATGCTGCCCCGGCCCGGCCAGCGGCGCCGGCCCTACCCCGGGCCGTCCTCGGGCGGCGGGTCGCCGCTCCCCCGGCGCGCCCGGAAGAAGGCGCGGAGCAGCTCGGCGCATTCCTCGTCGAGCACGCCCCGCTCGACCGGAAAGCGGTGGTTGAGCCGCGGGTCCTGCGAGAGATCCATGAGCGAGCCGGCGGCCCCCGCCTTGGGATCGCTCGCCCCGATCACCAGCCGGTCGATCCGTGCCAGCACCATCGCGCCCGCGCACATCGCGCAGGGCTCGAGCGTCACGACGAGGGTCACGCCCGTGAGGCGCCAGCGGCCGAGCGCCCGCGCCGCCGCCTGGATGGCGAGCAGCTCGGCGTGCGCGGTCGGGTCGCGCGCCGCCTCGCGGGCGTTCGCGCCGCGGCCCACGATGCGGCCCTCGAACAGGGCGACGGCTCCCACCGGGACCTCGCCGCGCGCCGCCGCGTCGCGGGCGAGCGCGAGCGCCTCGCGCATGGCCTCGTCGTGGCTCATCGGGTGCAGCCTACCCGGAACCCGGGGACCGGCTCGACGCCCCTCCCCGAGCGGAAA
This sequence comes from Anaeromyxobacteraceae bacterium, assembly GCA_035519395.1. Lineage (GTDB taxonomy): Bacteria > Myxococcota > Myxococcia > Myxococcales > Anaeromyxobacteraceae > Anaeromyxobacter. Next base: position 2,671 of record DATIWK010000091.1, read on the forward strand.
GGGCGGCGCGGGCGGCGCCATCCCGAGGGCGGCGCCGCCGCGGGCCGGCCTCAGTGGCAAATCGCGGTGAACGAAAGGAAGTCGGGGAGCGTGACGTTGTCGAACGTGGTGCTCACGTCCACCGTCTCCGTCCCCGGGGCGGCGCCGGTCACCGCGATCTTCCCGAACGTGCTTTGGCCGAAGTCGAAGACCCTGGGCACCACGTAGCACGGCGAGGAGGGACAGATGTTCGCGCACTTCGTCGGTGCGGTGCCGGGCGGCTGGTCGCAGTACGCCAGCGTGAACCCCATCCCCAGGTTGTCCACGGTTCCGGGCGCGAGCGTCAGCATCGTCGAGACGATGCCGCCCTTCTCGGTCGACACCGTGTACGTCGCGAACGGCGTGATCGGGTTCAGGTTCACGTCCTGGACGAAGAAGCTCACCAGCTCGGTCGTCACCGGCCCGGGGATGGACGAGTTGACGTTCACCGGGTCGGGGGCGGCGACCGCGTTCTCCGGGGCGCCCGTGTAGAGCACGCGGGTCTCCGACCAGATGACCGTGTCCGAGTCCCACTGGCCGTTGGGCCCGTCCCATTGGCCGTTGCCGTTCGCGTCGAAGAAGGGCTCGCCGGGCTCGTAGATCCCGTCGTCGTTCAGGTCGACGAATGGCTCGCCCATGTCGATGAACGGCTCGCCGGGGTCCCAGACGCCGTTGCCGTTCAGGTCCACGAACCCTTCCTCGCCGCGCGCCATGACGATGACGGTGGAGAGACCGTCGCGCGGGTTGGCGGTCCGGGGGCCCTCGCACCAGGGGTCCAACGGGATCGGGAAACTCGGCTCGCCAAAGACCGGGTCGACGTCGGCCGGCAAGGCGTACCCGGTGATCGCGATGGTGTCCGTCGCGAAGCCCATGGTGGCGGTCTGGTCGCCGCCCGTCTTGGGATCGTAGGCGCCGGTGAAGACCGGCGGCCCCGCCGCGCCGGCCTCGCTCAGGAAGGTCGCGAGCACCTCGCGCCCGAGCACGTTGTTGAACCGATCCGCAAAGTACGCGACGCAGGTGATCGGACTCTCGGCGTTGGCGTAGAAGGCGGTGAAGCAGTCGTGCTCGAAGGCGAGCACCGGGATGTTCTTGGGCCCGCAGGAGAGCGAGATGTGCGCCCCGCTCGCCTTCGCGCCGACGATGGCGATGTTGGAGACCGGGAACACGATGGTGGACCCGCCGGCCGTCGCCGTGGCGGTGAGCAGCACCAGCCCGGCGGCGGTCCCCGAGTAGACGTTCACCGTCGCCTGACCGGTGGCGTCCGTCTGCGCCAGGTAGCCGATGCAGCCGCTCGCCTGCTTGCAGGTGGCGGTGTCGGCCGCCCACGGGGTGGAGATGGTGCTGCCCCCGAACCGCTGGTGCTCGAACCGGACCGCCAGGCCGTCCGGATAGGTCTGCTGCGTCGTGTCGAGCAGCGCGATCGTCACCACGTTCTGCTCGTTCCACCCGGAGTACTTGACGCCCATGACCGGGTTCTGAACGCCCCCGGCCGCGAGCTGGATCGACCCGAGCTGCGGCATGGTGACCTGCGTGGTAAGGCTCACCTGGGGCAGGGAGGTCATGGTGGCCTTGATGGTGGCGACCCCGGCGCTCGACGGCGCCTGGAACACGGCGGTGGCGACGCCGTTCGCGTCGGTGCTCAGCTGGATGGTCGTCGTCGTCGGCGAGCCGAGCGCGACGACGAAGCCGCCGAAGCTCGTCGTGAGCGTCAGGCTGGTCCCGGCGAGCGGCGCACCCTGGCTCGAGAGCGTCGCGGTCACCGTGGTGGTCGCCACGCCGTCCGCGGGGATCCGCGCCCGCGCCGGGACGAGCGTCATCCCGAGCCCCGAGGCGACGTCCACGCAGGCGCCGCCCTTGCACACCGACGTCGCCGACGTCTTGCTGCAGGACTTCCCGTCGCAGGCCGCGATGTCCGCGCAGTCGATGACGTTGTCGCAGTTGTCGTCCACGCCGTTGTCGCAGACCTCGGTGGCGCTGGTGGGGGTGCAGGCGGCCGCCGCGCAGGTGCCGCTCGTGCAGGTGCCGTTCGCGCCGCCGAGGGTCAGGCACCCCTTGAGGTCGCAGTCCGGGTCGGCGCAGTCGATGTTGCCGTCGCCGTTGTTGTCCTTCCCGTCGGCGCAGCTCGTCTCGTAGCCGACGAACCGCAGCGTCGTGGACCCGAAGCCCAGGTTCGGGTCGCTCGCCGACACGGTCGCCGTACCCGCGCAGGTCGAGTCCGTTCGCGCGTCGCAGACCGTGAGGTCGAGCGTCCCGCCGACGACGGTGATCGTCCCGGTCTTGAGGTTCCCCGGGAAGTGACCGCGCGAGGTGGTCACCGTGATCGGGACCGTGCCGCCGCTCACCGAGACCGTGGTCGTGTTCGCCCCGTTCGCCTTCACCCCGTTCGTGACGTTCGGCACCGCCCCGGAGTTGATGTTCGTGCTGACCACCAGCACGGCTGGCGGCGGGGACGACGACTTCTTGCTGCACGCGGTCGCGGCGAAGGCAGCGACGACGACGGCGGCGAACCGGAGGCTCTGGCGCATGTGGACACCCGCTGGAGAGAGAGGCGACTTCCCCCTCTGGGTGTACCGCATCCATGCAGGGGGTCAAGGCGACGCCCGCCCTACAGCCCGACCGCCGGGGCACGCCGACGCCGGCCGCTGCCGTTTCCGTGATCCCCATCACAGTCGGGTGTCCCTCAACCGAGGGCCGGCGGCGGCGCGCGCAGCTCCGGGCGGTCGGCGCAGTCGAGGCCGCAGGCGCGGCAGGTGGCGACCGCGCACTTGGGCGTGATCTTCGCGCCCACGCCGCGGCGCAGCTCGCGGGCCAGGAACGCCTTCTCCAGTCCCTGGTCGATGAAGTCCCAGGGCAGCACCTCGTCCACCCCGGCTTCCCGCAGCACGAAGAAGTCCGGGTCGTGCGGCCAGCGCCCGAGCGCCTTCCTCAGATCTCCGCCCGTCTCGCGGTGCGCCAGCTCGAGCAGGTCCGCGCAGCGCCGGTCGCCGCGCGAGAGCAACGTCTGGAGCGCCGCCTCCCGCGGGCTGAAGAAGTCGAGGTCGATGCCCTTCGGCCGGAGCGCCTTCTCGAGCAGCTTCCGCTTCCCCTCCAGGCAGGCGCGGTCGTGCATGGGCACCCACTGGAACGGGGTCCAGGGCTTGGGGACGAACGGGTTCACCGAGAGCGTGATGCGCCCCATGCGGCCGCGCCGCTTCGCCCAGGGCATCATCACCTCCTCGCGGATGCGGATCGCGAGGTGGGCCATCCCCAGGACGTCGTCGTCGGTCTCGGTGGGCAGGCCGCACATGAAGTACATCTTCACGTGCTGCATCCCGGCCGCGAGGGCGTGCTCCGCCGCCCGGACGATCTGGTCGTCGGTGAAGTCCTTGTTGATGACGCGGCGCATGCGCTCGGTGCCGGCCTCGGGCGCGATGGTGATGGACCGCTCGCCGCCCTGCGCCATGCGCTCCGAGAGCCAGGGCGTGATGGCGTCCACGCGCAGTGACGAGGGGCTGAAGGTGCCGCCCTCCTCGGCGATGGCGCAGGTGAGCGGGTCGAGCCCGGTGTGGTCGCTCGTGTCCGGGCCCACCAGTCCCACGCGGAGCCCCTGCGCGATGCCCTTCCGCGCCTCCGCGCGGAGCACCTCGAGGTCCACCTCGCGGTAGGGGCGCTGCACGAAGCCGGCCGCGCAGAACCGGCAGCCCCACAGGCAGCCGCGCGCGACCTCGGTGAGGAAGAGGTCGCCGAACTGCGCGCCGGGCGAGTCGATCACGCGCGAGGTCGGCACCTTGCGCAGGTCCTCGACGTAGGCGCGCTTCACCCGGGCCGGGGCGCCGTCCCCGGGCACGAAGCGGGTCACCCAGGCGCCGCCGGGCGCGCGGGTGTCCGAGTAACGGACGTCGTAGAGCGCGGGCACGTAGCCGCCCGGGAGCGCGGCGAGGGCGCGGAGGAGATCGCGGCGCTCCGGCGGCGCGGCGCGCGCGCGGCGCATGAGCGCGAGGAAGGCCGGGAGGAGCGCCTCCGCCTCGCCCACCAGGAAGGCGTCGAAGAAGGGCGCCACCGGCTCGGGGTTGATCTGCACGGCGATCCCGCCGCCGAGGACGAGCGGGTGGCGGCGGTCCCGGTCGGCGGCACGGAGCGGCAGCCCGGCGCGGTCGAGGATCTCGAGGACGTTGAGGTCGTCCTCCTCGAAGGAGAGGGTGAAGGCGACGACGTCGAAGTCGCGCAGCGGACGGCCGGACTCGACGGTGCGCGGCTCGCCGCCGTCCTCCGGCAGGAAGGCCCGCTCGCAGGCGACGCCCGGGTCGTCGTTCAGGATCCGGTAGACGGCGTGCAGGCCCAGGTTGGCCATGCCCAGCCGGTAGGCGTTCGGGTAGACGAGCGCCACGCCGAGGCGCCCGCCCCGGTCCTTGTGGATCGCTCCCCGCTCGCTCGGAGGCCCCGGTCCTGCCATCGCGGCATCGTCTTTAACGTGCCGCGGGGCGGGGCGCCGGGACGGTCAGCGCGCGCGGGCGAACACCCAGGCGCCGGGTCCGGCGGGGTCCCGCTCCGGACGCGCCGTGTTGAGCGCGAGGCGGACGTCGTCGGGTGGGCGGCCCAGCTCGGAGAACCGTCCGCCCGCCTGGTGGAACGCGTCTACGCCCTCGACGATCCGCTCGGCGAGGATGAGCAGGAGGAAGAGGCCCCGCAGCGGGTCCGAGTCCAGGTAGTAGGGCTCGGCCCAGACCCCGAAGTACCAGAAGACCAGGATCGCCACGTCCGCCACCAGCCAGAGCGGGAACCGCGGCGAGCCGGAGATGACGTGGCCGAGGCCGAAGCCCGGGATGATGCCGAGGACGAGCGCCACCACCGGATCCACGCCGCTCCGGCGGTGGGAGCCGGCGCCGCCGCCCTCGTCGAGCAGGACCGGCGTCTCGCCGTCGAGGCGGAGCCGGGGAAGGTCGAACGAGGCCGGCGTCCGCTGCACCGAGCCGAACGGCTCGAGGTCGAGGCGAAGGGATCGGAGCGCAGGGCCAGGCGGATGAGCCTGGCCCAGAGCGACCAGGGGGCTGGGGGGCGGCCCGCCCCCCAGAAGATCGTCGGCGCGCGCGCCCGCGGGCGCGGCGGCGAGGACGGCGGCGAGGACGAGCGTTCGCATGGTGACCTCCTTCGGGACGGACCGCGAGGGCCGCATTGTACGCAGGGACCGGTCGGCTTCGCGCGGGTGAGCTTGCCCGGCCCCGAGAGGCCCTCCTACAATCCCGGTCTCCGGAGCCTCTCCTCGCATGGACACCCACATCGCCCCGCTCCTCGCCGCGGCCAGCGCCTGCGCGCTCCTCTCCGGCTGCGCCGCATCCGTCGCCTCCACCGGCGCCGCCGCCGCGCCGGCGCCGGAAGTCGCCGCCCGGCCGGCCGGACCGCTCGCGCCGGCCGAGGCGCTCCCCGGGATCGCGCTCGACGCGCTCACGCCCGAGCAGCGCGAGGTGGTCGCCCGCTTCGCCCAGCAGGAGTTCTGCCCCTGCGGCTGCCCCCACACCATCTCGCAGTGCCTGCGGGAGCACCGGGGCTGCCGGCACGCGGCGCGCGCCGCGCGGCTCGCCGCGAAGCTGGCCGCGGCGGGCGTCGCGGAGGGGGCGCTCCAGAACGTGGTGGTCGACTACTATGCCTCGTTCGACCGGCGCGCCACGCTCGACGCGGCGGGGTTCGGGCCGCCCCGCGGCGACCCGGCCGCGCCCGTCACCCTGGTGGAGTTCTCCGACTTCACCTGCCCCTTCTGCCAGCTCTTTCGCCCGGTCCTGGAGCGGTTCGTGGATGAGCACCCGGGGCGCGTGAAGCTCTACTACAAGCCGTTCCCCATCGCCGGCCACCCCCACTCCGCCGAGGCGGCGGAGGCGGCGGAGTGGGCGCGGGCCCGAGGCCTGTTCTGGCCGATGCACGACGCGCTCTTCGGCCGTCCGCACCAGCTCTCCCCGGACGAGCTCGTCTCCTACGCGCGCGAGCTGGGCGGCGACGGCGACGACCTCCGCGCTGCGCTCGACGAGGGCCGCTACCGCGCGCGCGTGGAGGGGGCGATGGCCGAGGCCCGGGCCGCGGGCCTCAGGGGGACGCCGACGCTGTACTTCGACGGCCGGCGTTATGTCCTGCCGGACCACTCGCCCGAGCTGCTGGAGTTCACGCTCGAGGACGAGGAGGAGTGGCTGAAGCACCGCGCCTGGGAGCGCGACTAGGGGACGGTGCCGCGCTACCTCGACATCGACGCCCACGGGCGCGTCGCGCCGCTCTCCGACGAGGCCCGGCGGGCGCTGGCCGACCGCGCCGGGCGGTTCGCGCTGCTCCCCTCCGCCGCCGACCTGCTGGTGGCGCGGCGCGCGCCTCCCGCGGGAGGGGTCACCGTGCGGCCGCGCTGCATCCTGGCGGGCGACCTCGCCGGCTTCCCCATCGCCGACTTCTTCGGCTTCATCCACCAGGCGCGCCTCTCGGGAACGCTGACCGTGAGCGCGGGCGGCGTGGAGCGGTCGGTCGCGTTCAAGGACGGCGAGGTCCGCAGCGCCCAGTCCACCGCCTCCGGGGAGCGGGTGGGCGAGGTGGCGGTGAAGCTCGGGTTCCTCACCGAGGCGCAGCTGGCCGGGGCGGTGGGGAGCGCCGAGCAGCGCCCGCTGGGGAAGGCCCTGGTGGACCAGGGCCTCCTCTCCCCGAACGACCTCTGGAAGTGCTTCCACGAGCAGGTGACCGAGGTCTTCCACGCCATCCTGCTCTCGCGGCAGGGCGTCTTCTTCCTGGTGGACGAGGACGCCGTCGCGCCGGGCGCGCCACTCGCCGTGAATACGCAGACGCTCCTCATGGACGGCATCCGGCGCATCGACGAGATGAGTCTCTTCCGCGCCCGCATCCCCGGGCCCGGCGCGTTCCTGCGGCGCCGCGAGCCGCGGCGCGCCATGACGCTCCGGCCGGTGGAGACCGCCCTCCTCGAGCAGGTGGACGGCCGGCGCACCGTCGCCGAGGTGGCGGCCGCGGCGCACCTCAACGAGTTCGACGCCACCAAGATCCTGTACCACCTGGCCGAGGCCGGCTACGTGGAGGCGGTGGGCGAACCGGCGCTCGCCGAGAGCGACCCGCAGGCGCGGCTCGAGGCGCTGGCGGCGGGATTGGCGGAGCTGTGCCGGACGGTGGCGGCGGCGCTGCCGGCGGACGCGCGGCCGCCGGCGCTCTCCACCGTGCGCGCCTTCCTGGGGGACGCCGCGAGCCGGTTCGCGCCGCTGTGGCGGGGGGTGGCTCCCGAGCCGGACGGCGGCTTCGAGGCCGCGGCGGTGCTCGCCAACCTCGAAGCGCTGCGCGGGCCGGCGCTCGTCAAGCTGGAGCCCTCGGGGCTCCCGGGTCACTACCTCCTCGACGCGCTCAAGGAGCTGCTCTTCTTCTGGCTCTTCCTGGCCGGCGAGCGGATCTCGCCGGAGGCGGACGAGGCGCTCTCGGCGCAGGTGAAGCGGCGGCTCTCGCAGCTCGAGGGGCTGGGCGACTGACTGCCCCCGACGCCCTCCCCCTCTCCACCGCCGACCTGCCCGGCTCGGGTGGCGTGCTGCGCAGCACGCCCGAGGACTTCCGCGTGGACGAGGTGCCCGCCTACCTCCCGTCGGGCGCCGGCCCGCACCTCTACGTGCGGGTCGAGAAGCGCGGCCGGACCACGCGCGACGTGCTCTCGGCCATGGCCCGCGCCCTGGGCGTCCCCGAGCGCGACGCCGGCTACGCCGGGCTCAAGGACCGCGACGCGGTCGCCACGCAGTGGCTCTCGTTCCCGGTGGCGCGCGATCCGGCCCCGGGCGCGCTGGAGACGGCCGGCGTCACGGTGCTCGAGGTCTCGCGCCACGCGAACAAGCTGCGGCCCGGCCACGCCCGCGGGAACGCCTTCTCCCTGGCGGTGCGCGGCGGGGACCCGGAGCGGGCGAGGGCCTGCGCGGCGGCGCTCGCCGCGCGCGGGCTCCCCAACTTCTTCGGACCCCAGCGGTTCGGCGCCGCGGGGAGGAACGCGGCGGTGGGGCGCGCGCTGCTCCGCGGCGAGCAAGGGCCGGAGGCGCAGCGGGCGGCGCGCGACCGCTTCCTGCGGCGGCTCTCGATCTCGGCGTACCAGTCGCTCCTCTTCAACCGCTGGCTCGCCGAGCGCATGCGGGACGGCCTCTTCGAGGCCGCCCTGGCCGGCGACGTGATGAAGAAGCTGGAGACGGGCGGCCTCTTCACCTGCGAGGACCCGGGCGCCGACGGGCCGCGGGTGGCGCGCTTCGAGATCGCGCCGGCCGGGCCGATGTTCGGCCACAAGCTCCTGCCGGCCGCGGGCGAGGCGGCGGCACGCGAGGGGCGGTTGCTCGCTGCCGAGGGGATCGCGCTCGCCGACTTCGCCCGGGGCGGCGGCGAGGCCGAGGGGACGCGGCGCGCGGCGCGGCTGCGCGTCGAGACCGCGATCGAGCCGCTCGACGGCGGCTACCGGGCCAGCTTCCAGCTGCCGAAGGGCTCGTACGCGACCGTGGTGATGCGCGAGCTGATGAAGAGCGAGGGGGAGCTGCCGGAGGAGGAGTGAACGGGTTGGGACCGTCCCGTTCACCCCGAGCACGCCGCCGAGGGCGGCGCGGGGTCGAGGGGTGCCCGCGGCAGGCCGCGGCCTACCCTCCCGTCCGCTGCAGCAGCTCCGCGGCCTGGTGCGCCAGGTAGGCCACCACGGCCAGATCCGTCTTCGCGAACGGCCGGTCGCCGCGCTTGTTCAGGACCTCCAGCGCGCCGAGCACGCGCCCCTGCCGCGCGATCGGCGCGCACAGGATGGAGCGCGTCTCGTACCCGACGGCCTCCGAGACGGCCCGGTAGAAGCGGGGGTCCCGGGGCGCATCCGAGACGGCCACCGAGACGTTCTCCATCGCCGAGAAGCCGACGATGCCGACGCCCATGGGGACCTTGAGCCCGAGCCGCCGGATCTCCTCGGCGCGCGGCCCGCGCACCACGGCGAACTCGAGGTCCTGGGACCTGAGGCTCGCGAGGAAGACCGATCCCGCCTCGCAGTCCACCTTCTCGATGGCGAGGTCGAGGAGGAAGGCGAGGCCCGCCTTGCGGTCCGTGCCGCCGCCCAGCTCCGCCACCCGCTCGAACAGCTCCGCCAGGAGCTCCGCGGGATCGGGCTCGCGCGGTGCCCGGCCGATGCGCGGCGGAGGAGGCACGGAGGGCCCCGCCACCTGCTCCACCCGCTCCGAGGCGGCGGAGGGGGCGGGCGCCGAGCGCTGCAGGACGGGCGGCGGCGGCTCGGGGGGCGGGGGTGCCCTTCGACTCCGGGCCGGAGGGGCCGGCTCCGCGCTCGGGGCGCGCGGGGGATCGAGCCGCGGCGCCGCTGCCGGCGCGGAGGGGGCGGCGGCCACGGAGGCGGCGAACCGGGCCGCGTCCGACATCTCCTGAATGCGGAAGACGCGGCCGCTGCCGGGGTCCGTCACGTGGATCGACCCGTCGGCCTGGATGTCGCAGAGGACGTGGCTCGTCGGGTCCGGGCCACCGATCTTCTCCAGGCCCGCCTTCAGCGCCGCGAGCCAGTGCGCGGCGTCGATGCGGAGCGTCAGGTCGAGGGGCAGCCCCGGCGGCGCCGCGGGGATGAACACCTCGAACCTGGGCATCGGCGTCACTCCGTGGAGATGATGCGGAACTCCGTGCGCCGGTTCGCGGCGCGCCCCTTCTCGGTCTTGTTGGAGGCCACCGGCTTGGTGGGGCCGTAGCCGATCGCCTCCAGGCGGTCGGGCACGACGCTCTTGGAGATGAGGTAGTCGCGGACGGCGTCGGCGCGCGCCTGGCTGAGGCGCATGTTCATCGCCTCGCCGCCGACGCTGTCGGTGTGCCCCTGGATGCTGACCTTGATCTTCGGGTAGTCGCTCAGCACCTGGACCACCTGGTTGAGGAGCGGGAACGACTCGGGCAGCACCTTCCACTTGGCGGTCGCGAAGTGGACCTGCTGCTTGATCTTGATCTCGTCCTTCTTGACCTCGACGAGCGTGTACTTCTTGGGGCAGCCGTCGGGCGGCGCGCCGAAGACGTCGGGGCACTTGTCGAGCCGGTCGGGGATGCCGTCGCCGTCGCGGTCGGTGTCCGGGCAGCCCTGGTTCTCCTTCAGGCCGGGCACGTCGGGGCACTTGTCCTCGGCGTCCGGCACGCCGTCGCCGTCGCGGTCCAGGACCGGGCAGCCGCGGTTCTCGATGGGGCCGGGGTTGTTCGGGCAGGCGTCGAGCTTGTCCACGATGCCGTCGCCGTCGTTGTCCGGATCCGGGCAGCCGTCCTCGTCCTGGAAGCCGTCCTTGTCCTCCGGATCGAGCGGGCACCGGTCGATGTCGTCGGGGATGCCGTCGCCGTCGGAGTCCTTGGAGACGGGGCAGCCGCGCGTCTCCTTGGGGCCGGGCTGCAGCGGGCAGTCGTCCTCGTTGTCGGGGATGCCGTCACCGTCGGTGTCGGGGCAGCCCTGGAACTGCGGCAGGCCCGGGACGTCGGGGCACTTGTCGTCGACGTCGGGGACGCCGTCGTGGTCGCGGTCGGTCTTCTCGATGACCACCACCTTCGGCGTCTCCGGAGGCGGTTCCGCCTTCTTGGAGCTGATGGTGACCTGGGTGGGGCCGCAGGTCTTGGACATCTCCAGGGCGCGCTTGACGTGGTACTCGGCCTGGTCGAGGTGCTCCTTGGCGCGAGAGGCGTTGCCCTCGTTGATCTCGGCGAGCGCGAACTCGACGTTCACCTCGGAGAGGGCGAGGTCCTTGGGGGCGCACTTCGTCGCTCCCGAGCCCTTCGCCTTGTCGATGTCGGAGCGGAGGACCTCGGAGCGCTGGCGGAGCTTGCCGCCGGTGGCGCAGCCGAGGAACAGCACGGTCGCTGCCAGGGCAGCCAGGCGGTGAAGGCGCATCACGGCGTCTCCGGCCCGGGGCGGTTCGACGCCGCGATCGCCTTCTTCTTGGCGTCGATGGCGATGTCGCGCGCCTTGGAGGCGTAGGTGGTGGCGTCCTCGTAGCGGGAGTAGCCCGCCACCTCGCGCGCCTTGTGCAGGTAGGCCTCGGCCGCCGTGAACTCGTAGGGCGCCGCGGTGGGCGCACCGGCCGACCGCGCCGCCTCGATCTCGACCTCGGCGTCGATCAGGGCACCGGTCGACTGGATGGGGCCGCAGCCGTCGAGCGCGGAGAGGGCGACCAGGGCGAGGAGGAACCGCACGTGAGCCAACTCCTTTCGTCGCGACGGTTTTCGACGCTACCCGCGAGGGGCGGGAGAGTCAAGGAACCCAGGGCGCGTCGGGCGCAGGCGAGGTGCGATGCGGGATCACGCGCCTGCCAGGGCGATCCTGCCGACGAGCGCCACCAGGGCGGCGACCGAGAAGGGCTTGGCGAGGAACCCGCTCGCGCCCACCCGCAGGGCGGCGTCGCGGTCGGCGGGCGTCGTCCGGGACGACACCACGTGGATGGCGACGCCGCACAGCTCGGGGTCGCCGCGGAGCATCCGGCAGGCCGAGAGGCCGTCCAGGACCGGCATGACGACGTCGAGCAGGACCAGGTCCGGCCGGAACGCCCGCGCCTCGCGCAGCGCGGCGGCGCCGTCGCCGGCGCAGCGGACGTCCGCGCCGGCGGCCCGGCAGGCGCCCTGCATCAGCTCGCGGGCCACGGCGTCGTCGTCGACGCAGAGGACGCGGAGTGGACGGGTGAGGTGGGGCACGGGCGATCTTCTACCTTGCACCTGCGGAACCGGCCAGAAACCGGCCGCGCACGGATGTCGCGGCGATCGCGGACGCGAACGCGGGCGCGGCGCACGGTCCGAAACGTCGCAGCGGGCGAGCGACGGATCGTTTCACCAAGCCGCACGGACCACCGTCACCGATTCGTCACCACCGCCACGTCGCCGCGTCCCGACGTCACCGTCCGTCACCGCCTGCCGAAAAGGCGCGAGAGCGGGCCCGCCGGTCCTTCCGCGAGAACCGATCCATCCAGGCATCGCCGAAGACGAGTCGCGCCTTCAACTGATTGTGAAACCTGCACAGCAGCCGCACGTTCTCGACCGTCGGCGGCCCCCCGCGCGCCTTCTCCTCGACGTGGTCGAACTCGATCTGGCGGGTCGAGCCGCAGATCCCGCCACCGTGGAGCTTCGACTGGCAACGCCCGCCGTCCCGAAGCATCACCGCACGCTTCGCGTGCGCCGGGATGGCGTCGCCCTTCGACGCGGGCGGCGTCTTCCGGGGCTTCTCGACGAGCCCCTTCCGCCTCGCGCTCCGCGCGAGGAGGAGGTCGAGGCCGGCCTCGAGGACCTCTTCCATCGAGGCGTTCGGGTGGGAGTGGGAGAGGGCGTCGCGGGCGGCCTCCACCTTGTCGAGGAACGCCCGGGAGAGGGTCACGTGCACCCGTGCAAGCTCGGCGGTGAGCGGGACCACCTCGGCGGGCGAGCTGCGTGCAGCGGGTGCCGCCTCCACCTTCCGCGGCGAACCCATTTCATCTGGATGAAATGACTCTTGCGCGAGGTCAAGCGCAGGCGCCGTCTGCGCGGGCGCAGCCTCCACCGTCGCTGCGGGAGCCCGGATCGCCGTCACGATCAGCCGCTGCGGGACCA
>DATIWK010000092.1:0-6579 GCA_035519395.1 Anaeromyxobacteraceae bacterium
GGTGCAGCTGCCGCAGGCTCACGTCGCGGACGCCTCTTCGGTGGTGCGCGTCACGACCCGCGCGATCGCTCGCCGCTCGATCACCAGCCTGGCCTCGCCGCTCTTCACGGTGATCCGGTCGTCCTTCACGTGCACGATCTCCCCCACGACCCCGCCCGAGGTGACGACCTCGTCGCCGCGCTTGACCTGCTTCAAGAGCTCCTCGTGCCGCTTCTGCTGCTGCCGCTGCGGGCGGATCAGGATGAAGTAGAAGATCGCGATGAAGGCCGCGATCTGGAGCACGAACACCGAGATCGCGCCGCCGCCCTGCTGGCCGGACGGTGCGAGCATCGCGAACACCGGATGAACGATCACGCCTGCTCCCTGCTCCTGTAACGGGCGAGCCACGCGCGGCTCCACCCTTCGAAGGTCCCGGCCAGGATCGCGTCCCGGGCGCGCGCGGCGAGCCGGATCAGGAACCGCACGTTGTGCAGCGACAGCAGCCTCAACCCCAGCAGCTCTTCCGCGGCGAACAGGTGGCGGAGGTACCCCCGCGAGAAGGTGGTGCAGGTCTCGCAGTCGCACGCCGGGTCGAGGGGCGCGGCGTCCTCGCGGTGCCGCGCGTTGCGGATGTTGACCGGGCCGCCGTCCGTGAAGGCCGTGCCGTTCCGCCCCATGCGCGTCGGTGCGACGCAGTCCGCGAGGTCCATGCCCCGTGCCATCGCCGAGACGAAGTCCTCGGGAAAGCCGACCCCCATAAGATAACGGGGAAGCGCAGGCGGGAGCACGGGTTCGAGGTCCTCCAGGACCCGGTCCATCAGCGGCTTGGACTCCCCGACCGACAGGCCGCCGACGGCCACGGCCCGCCACGAGCCGGCCTCCAGCACGCCCGCCAGGGCCGCGCGCCGGAGGTCGGGGAAGGTGCCGCCCTGCACGATCGGCACCAGGGTCTGGCGGTCGGCGGCGCCGCCCGCCAGGTCCGCGAACCGGGCGGCCCCGCGCTTCAGCCAGCGCAGCGTCCGGGCCGCGGCGTCCTCCGCGGTCTGGCGGGCGCTCGATCCCGGCACGACGTGGTCGAACGCCATCGCCACGTCCGAGCCGAGGGCCCACTGGATCTCGACCGCGCGCTCCGGCGTGAGGTGGCGGTGCCCGCCGTCGATGTGGCTCTGGAACTCCACGCCCTCCTCCGAGACCCGCCGCCGGCCCTCGAGCGAGAAGACCTGGAAGCCGCCGGAGTCGGTGAGCAGCGGGCGGGGCCAGCCCATGAAGCGGTGCAGCCCGCCGAGGGAGCCCACGACGTCCTCGCCCGGCCGCACGTGCAGATGATAGGTGTTCGCCAGCACCAGGCTGGCGCCGCAGGCCTCGAGGTCGCGGGGCGAGAGGGCGCGGACGGTGCCCTGGGTGCCGACCGGCATGAAGCAGGGGGTCCGCACCTCGCCGTGGGGGAGACGCCAGGTGCCCGCACGGGCCGGACCATCGGAGGCGTCCAGATCGAATTCGAACACGCTACCTCGAGAAGTCGGTGAAGAGCCGGTCACTGCCCTCTCTCACAGAATCAGCATGGCATCGCCATAGCTGTAGAACCGGTACCGCTCCCGGATCGCCTCCTCATACGCCCTCATCACCTGGTCCTTCCCGGCGAAGGCGCACACCAGCATCAAGAGGGTGCTCCGCGGCAGATGGAAGTTCGTCAGCAGCCGGTCCACGACCTGGAACCGGTGGCCCGGCCGGATGAACAGCGACGTCCAGCCCGCGCCTGCCCTGGCCTCGCCCGGGCCGCCGGCGCACGCCTCGAGCACCCGGGTGACGGTGGTGCCCACGGCCCAGACGGCGCCGCCGGCTGCGTGCGCCGCGGCGACGGCCCGCGCCGTCGCGTCGGGCAGCCGGTAGGCCTCCGGGTCCAGATGATGGCGCTCGACCTCGGCCGCCGCCACCGGACGGAAGGTGCCGGGGCCGACGTGCAGGGTGAGCCGCGCCACCCCGGCCCCCCGCCGCTCCAGCCGCTCGAGCACCGCGGCGGTGAAGTGCAGGCCCGCGGTCGGCGCCGCGACCGAGCCGGGCGCGGCGGCGTAGACGGTCTGGTACCGCTCCCGGTCGGCGTCCACGGGCTCACGCCTGATATAAGGAGGAAGGGGGACCCGTCCCCGCCGGTCGATCACGGCGGCGTCGCCGCCGGGCCCGTCCAGGCGGACGCGGCGCTGGCCGCCGGGCAGGGAGGCCAGCACCTCCACCGCGTCGTCGCCGCCGAGGTCCAGCCGCGAGCCGGCCCGGATGCGGGCACCCGGCCGGACCATCGCCCGCCAGGCGCCGTCCGCCTCGCGCGCCACCAGCAGCAACTCGGCGGCGCCACCGCCCCTCCGGCGGGCGGGCAGCCGCGCCGGGATCACCCGGGAGTCGTTGAGGACCACGAGATCGCCGGCCGGCACCAGGTCGGGGACGTCGGTGAACCGGCGGTGGCTCACGGCACCGCTGCGGCGGTCGAGGACCAGGAGCCGGCTGGCATCGCGCTCCGCCAGCGGGACCTGGGCGACCAGCTCCGGCGGGAGGTCGTAGTCGAAGTCGGCGGTCTTCAG
Organism: Anaeromyxobacteraceae bacterium; assembly: GCA_035519395.1. Lineage (GTDB taxonomy): Bacteria > Myxococcota > Myxococcia > Myxococcales > Anaeromyxobacteraceae > Anaeromyxobacter. Next base: position 2,553 of record DATIWK010000092.1, read on the forward strand.
CGCTCGAACAGGGAGTCTTGGCCCTGGACGGATGGCGGCGTGGTGAACCCGAAGTGCCGGTACGCGGTGGGCGTCGCCATGCGGCCGCGCGGGGTGCGCTGGAGGAAGCCCTGCTGGATCAGGTACGGCTCGTAGACCTCCTCCAGGGTGCCGGCGTCCTCGCCCACGGCGACGGCGAGCGTCCCCAGGCCGACGGGCCCGCCCTCGAACTTCTCGATGATGGTCTTGAGGAGCCGCGCGTCCATGTCGTCGAGGCCGAACTCGTCCACGTCGAGGCGCGCCAGCGCCGCTCGCGCCGTCTCGCGGTCCACCCGGCCCTCGGCGCGCACCGCGGCGTAGTCGCGCACCCGCCGCAGCAGGCGGTTGGCGACGCGGGGCGTGCCGCGGCTGCGCTTGGCGATCTCGTCGGCGCCGCCCGCGTCCGCCTCGACCGAGAGGATGCGGGCCGAGTTCCGGACGATCCGGGCGAGGTCCTCGGGCGGGTAGAAGTTGAGCCGCTCGACCATCCCGAACCGCGCCCGCATCGGCGGCGTGAGGAGCCCGAACCGCGTGGTGGCGCCGATCAGCGTGAACGGTTCGAGCGCCATCGGGATGGTCTCGGCGTGCGGGCCGTCGCCCACCCGCACGTCCACCCGCCAGTCCTCCATCGCGGGGTAGAGGAACTCCTCCAGGGCCGGGCGCAGGCGGTGGATCTCGTCGATGAACAGGATGTCGCCGCGGTTGAGCCCGGTCAGCAGGCCGACGAGATCGCCGGGGCGCTCGAGCACCGGGCCCGAGGAGGTGCGGATGCTGACGCCCATCTCCCGGGCGAGCAGGATGGCGAGCGTCGTCTTGCCCAGGCCCGGCGGGCCGAAGAACAGGGCGTGGTCCAGGGGCTCGCCGCGCCCGCGGGCCGCGTCGATGGCGATCTGGAGATTCTCCTTCACCTTCGCCTGACCGACGAACTCGTCGAGCCGCGACGGGCGGAGCGAGGCCTCGGCGCTGCGCTCGTCGGGCAGCACGTCGGGCGTGGTGATCTGGGAGCGGGCGTTCTTCATCGCCGCCCGCCGGCGAGGAAGGCGAGGGCGGCCTTGAGCAGGGCCGCGGTGTCGCGCCGGCCGTCCTGGGCCAGCGCGCGGCGCACCGCATCGTCGGCCTCGGGGGCGCCGTAGCCGAGGCGGACCAGGGCCTGGGTCGCCGCGTCGGTGACCGACGTCGCGGGCGCGGCGGGCTCGGCCGCCAGGTCCTCGGTCTTGTCCGCCAGCTCGAGGATCAGCCGCTCCGCGGTCTTCTTGCCGACGCCGGGCACCGCCACCAGCGCGGCGACGTCCCGCTCCCGGATGCCGCGCACCAGCCGCTCGCCCGAGTACTGGGAGAGCATGGCGAGCGCGAGGCGCGGGCCGATCCCGGTCGCCTGCAGCAGCCGCTGAAACACGCGCCGCTCCTCGGCGGTGGTGAAGCCGTACAGCGACTGCCCGTCCTCGCGGACCACCAGGGCGGTGTGCAGCTCGACCGGCTGGCCGGGGCCGGGCAGGTCGGCGAGCGCGCGGGTCGGGACGAAGCACTCGTAGCCGACGCCGGTGGTGGTCCGCACCACCACGCGGTCCGCCTCCTTGATGGCGAGCGTGCCGGTGAGCAGCGCGATCATCCCACCACCGCGCGACGGAAGGTTCGCGCGCCCACCATGCAGTGGGTGAGGGCCACCGCCACGCCGTCGGCCGCGTCGTCGGGTTCCGGCGCGGTCCGCAGGCGCAGCCGGCGCGCCGTCATCGCCTGCACCTGCGCCTTGGTGGCCGCGCCGGCGCCGACCACCGTCTTCTTGACGACCGCCGGCGGGTACTCGTGCACGGGAACGGCGGCCCTCGCGGCCGCGAGCAGCACGGCGCCGCGCGCGTGGCCGAGCACGAGGGCGGAGCGCGGGTTCTTGGCGACGAACACGCTCTCGACGGCGACGGCGTCGGGCCGGTGGCGGGCGATGATCCCGCAGACCGCGTCGAAGATCTGGGACAGGCGCTGCTCCAGGGGAGCGGAGGCGGCGGTGCGGACGACCCCGCACTCGACCAGGCGGGTCGTGCCGGGCGCCGCCAGCTCGACCACGCCGTAGCCCGTGGCGGCGGCACCCGGGTCCAGCCCGAGCACGATCACACTTCGGCCAGCGCCTCGAGGTCGACGTCGAAGTTGGAGGAGACGCGGGCCACGTCGTCGTGCTCCTCGAGCTCCCCCATCAGCTTGACCAGCTTCTCGGCGTCCCGGCCCTCGACGTGCACCGTGGACCGCGGGACCATCGCGATCTCCGCGGCGTCCCACGCGATCCCGTGCTTCTTGAGCGCCTCCTGCACGGCGTGGAAGTCGTGCGGCGCGGTAGTCACGAGGTAGTGCTCGCCGTCCTTCACCACGTCGAGCGCGCCCGCGTCCAGCGCGGCCTCGATGGTCGCGTCCTCGTCGTACTTGGCGGCGGGGACGGCGAACTCCCCGCGCTTCTCGAACAGGTGGGCGACCGAGCCGGTGGTGCCGAGCTTGCCGTCGAAGCGGGTGAACAGGTGGCGGATGTCGGCCACGGTGCGCTTGGCGTTGTCGGTGGTGACCTCGATGAAGATGGCCGCCCCGCCCGGGCCGTAGCCCTCGTAGGTGACTTCCTCGTACTGCACGCCCTCGAGCTGGCCGGTGCCCTTCTTGATGGCGCGCTCGATGTTGTCGGAGGGCATGTTGGCGACGCGGGCGGCGTCGATGGCCGTGCGGAGCCGCGCGTTGCCCGCGGGATCGCCGCCTCCCTGGCGGGCGGCGACGGTGATCTCCTTGATGAGCTTGGTGAACTGGGCCCCGCGCCTGGCGTCGGTCACGGCCTTCTTGCGCTTGATCTTCTTCCATACATTGTGGCCGGCCACGGGAGCCTCCAGCCTCCGGATAGGGCTAATGTAGTCCCCGGCCAAAGGCGCAGCAACGACGCCTTGACCGCTCGCGAGCGCGCCTCGATACTATGCCGCCATGCGCGCCCGTCTCCTGCCCGTCGCCGTCCTCGCCGCCGCTGCGGCGGCCTGCTCGAAGCCCGCGCCGAAAGTCGCGCGGGCGCCGCGTCCCAACTACATGATGGACGTGCCGTACCTGGCGCAGTCGGTCCTCCAGGACACCACCGGGACGCCGGAGGCCCAGCACGTCGTGCTGCTCGCGCCGGCGCCCATCGACTCGGTGGCCCGGTTCTACCGGCACAGCCTGCCCGCGATGGGCTGGCAGATCCTGTCGGACGTGGGGGACACGGTGCGGGTGAGCCTGTACCTGGTGCGGAACGGGCTGCCGCTGTGGGTCCAGATCGACGCGCAGGGCCCGCAGACCCTGGTGTCGTACACGGCCGCCGGCGGGGCGCCGGGCGACACGAGCGGCGCGCCGCACTAGCGGTCCGGTTCGAGCATGTCCTCGAACCGCATCCACTCCCGGTAGAAGTAGAGGTCCACGAAGCCGGTCGGGCCGTGGCGGTTCTTGGCCACGATCAGCTCGGTCGCGCCCTCCACGCCGCGGGTCAGCTGGTACATCTCCTCCCGGTACAGGCCGAGCACCACGTCGGCGTGGTACTTGACCGCGCCCAGCGCCCCGAAGTCGTCGAGGGCGGGGCGGGGGTCGCGGCGCTTCGGGTTGAGCCGCGGCAGCTGGGCCACGAGCAGCAGGGCGACGTTGACGTCGAGCGCGATTTCCTTGAGCAGGCGCACGGCGGCGGCGTCCTGTTCCTCGCGCGGCACGTCCGGGCGGAACGGCGGCAGCAGCTGCAGGTAGTCCACCGCGGCGAACGGGGCGTGGAGCGCGCGGATCCGGTCGGCCACCTCGTCGAAGCTGCGGGCCGCCATGGGGCGGACCACCAGGGGGAGGTGGCGCAGCCGCACCGCGGCCGCGCCGAGCGCGGCGCGGGCCTCGTCCGAGAGGCTGCCGCGGCGGATGTCGTCGAGCCGGGTCCGCGCCTCGACGGCGAGCGCGCGCTCCCACAGCCGGTCCTCGTCCATCTCGCCCGAGATCACCGCGGCGGTCTCGCCGCGCGCGGCGATCCGCAGCGCGACGGCCA
>DATIWK010000093.1:0-15650 GCA_035519395.1 Anaeromyxobacteraceae bacterium
AGGCGGCGGCGAGGACGAGCGGGCGCATGAGGCACGGCCATTGCGAGGGGTGGGCCAGCGTGATGGCGAACGCGAACGGGCCCGTTTCCCGGACCACGACCGCGACCACGACCCCGACCGCGACCACGACCGCGACCACGACCGCGACCACGACCGCGACCCCGACCCCGACCGCGACCGCGACCCCGACCGCCACCGCGGCGGTTCGCCCGTCCCCCATCCCCCGGATTCGCCCCCCGCCCGCGGCTCGACTACCATTCCCGCCGCCCGTGTCCCCCTCGATCCTCCTCGTCTACCTCGCCGTCGCCTGCCTCTGGGGCTCGACCTGGTTCGTGGTGAGCATCGGGCTCGAGCACCTGCCGCCCCTCCTCTTCGCCGGGGTGCGGATGGCCATCGCCGCGGCGCTGCTCATGCCGGTCGGCTTCCGGCACGCGCCGAAGCTCCCTTTCGCCGTCCACCGGCGCATCGTCTTCGTGGGCGTGCTGCAGATCGCCCTCCCCTACGGGCTCCTCTTCGTCGCCCAGCAGTGGGTCCCCTCCAGCCTCTCCGCCGTCCTCTTCGCCACCTTCCCCGTCTGGATCGCGCTCCTCTCCCGCTTCTTCGTGCCGGGGGAGCGCCTCGACGCGGCGGCCATCGCCGCGGTGTTGCTGGGCGTGGCCGGGATCGTGGTGCTGGAGTGGCCGCACCTGCGCGAGCTGGAGACCTCCCGGCAGCTCGCGCTCGGCAGCGCGCTGGTGGTGCTCGCGTCCATCGTGGTGGCGGTCGCGAACGTGGTCGCCCGCCGTCACCTCGTCGAGGTGCCGCCGCTGGTGATGACCGCGGGACAGACCTCGGTGGGGGCCATCGCCCTCCTCGCCGCCGCGGCGCTCCTCGAGCGCGGCCAGCCCGCCGCCTTCACGCCGGCGGCGTGGGGCGCGCTCCTCTACCTCGCCGTCTTCGGGACCGTCCTCACCTACGCCGGCCTGTACTGGCTCCTGCCGCGCGTCTCGATGGCGGCCATCGGCGCCATCCCGCTCCTCGACACCATGGTGGCCGTGCTGCTGGGCGCGGCGGTGCTCCGCGAGCGGCTGGGGTGGCACCTCGCCGTCGGGGGCGCGATGGTGCTGGTGGCGGCGGCGCTCGCGAACCGGCCGCGCGCCACCGCCCCCGCCTAGCCCTCGACGCGGAACCTCGGCGCGTCGGCCCAAAGCCCCTCGAGGTCGTACACCTGCCGCGTCTCGGCGCTCATCACGTGCGCCACCACGTCGCCGTAGTCCACCAGGATCCAGTGGCCGGTCTCGTAGCCCTCGACGCCCACCTTGGTGACGCCCTGCTCCTTGAGCGTCTCGTCCACGTGGTCGGCGATGGCGGAGGCCTGCCGGTCGGAGTCGGCCGTCATGACGACGAGGTAGTCGGCGTAGCTGGAGAGGCCCCGGACGTCGAGGACCGTCACCTCGGCCGCCTTCTTGTCGAGGCCGGCCTGCGCCACCGCCAGCGCCGTGGGGCGCGACACGTCGGGGCGCTCGACCAGCGCCACCGCCGGGGCCGCCCGCCGGGCCGGCGCGGTGCGGCGGATCGGGTGCGTCGGCCTCTTGGGCGGGCCGGCCTTCCGCCGGGGCGCCCCGCGCTTCGACGCGGGCGCCGCGACCTTCCTCTTCTTCGCCTGGATCTTCTTCGCCATATGCTCCCTTGCCTGGCTCAACCGCGCACCTGGCCGTCGCCCTCCACCACGAACTTCTGGGTCGTGAGCTCCGAGAGGCCCATGGGGCCGAAGGCGTGGAGCTTGGTGGTGGAGATGCCGATCTCGGCGCCGAGCCCCAGCTCGCCGCCGTCGTTGAACCGCGTCGAGGCGTTGACCATCACCGCGCTCGCGGTCACCTCGCGCTCGAACCGGCGGGCGCTTCGCAGGTCGCGCGTCAGGATCGCCTCGGTGTGGAGCGAGCCGTAGCGGGCGATGTGGTCGAGGGCCCCGTCGAGGCCCGGCACCACGCGCACTGCCAGGATCTTCTCGCCGAACTCGCGCCCGAAGTCCTCGGGGCTCGCCGCCACCGCCTTCACGCCGGCGCGCCGCAGGATGGTAAGCGAGGTCGGATCGCAGCGCAGCTCGACGCGCTCGTCGGCGAGCGCGCGGCCGACCCGCGGCAGGAGCCTCGCCGCCGCGGCGCGGTGCACCAGGAGGCACTCGAGCGCGTTGCACACCGCGGGGCGCCGCACCTTCCCGTCGAGGGCGAGCGCGACGGCCTCGTCGGCCGGGGCGGTCTCGTCGAGGAAGAGGTGGCACACGCCCAGGTAGTGCTTCAGCACCGGAACGCGGGCGCGCTCGGCCACGGCGCGGATGAGGGACGGGCCGCCGCGGGGGATGGCGACGTCGATGAGGTCGTCGAGCGCGAGCAGCGCGAAGGTCGCCTCGCGATCGGGCGTGGGCACCACCCGGGCGCTGGCCGCCGGCAGCCCGGCCTGCTCCAGCCCTTCCGCGAACGCCGCGGCGAGCGCCAGCGAGGAGCGCAGCGCGTCGGAGCCCGGCCGGAGGATGACCGCGTTGCCGCTCTTCACGCACAGCGCCGCCGCCTCGGCGGTCACGTTGGGACGCGCCTCGTAGACCATCAGCACGACGCCGAGCGGGATGCGGACGCGCTTCACCGCCAGCCCGTTGGGCCGGCGCCACGAGGAGGTCACCTCGCCCACCGGATCGGCGAGCGCGGCGACCTCGCGGAGCGCCCGGGCGACGCCCTCGAGCCGCTCCTCGTCGAGCGCGAGCCGGTCGAGGAAGGCCGCGCCCTGCCCGGCCCGGCGCGCCGCCTCCAGGTCGCGCGCGTTCTCGGCCAGGATCCGCCTCCGCCGGGCGACGACGGCATCGGCCGCCGCCCGGAGGGCCGCGTCCTTGGCGCGCGTGTCCGCGTGACCGAGCGCGCGCGACGCGTCGCGGGCCGCCTCGGCGAGGCGCCGCATCTCCGCCGCGAGGTCTGGGGTGGCTTCCTTGCGCATCGGTCATTCTCGCCCGGCGTCGAGCAGGACCAGGTCGTTCCGGTGGACGATCTCGTCGAGGTACTTATACCCGAGCGCGCGCTCGATCTCGCTCGTCTTCAGGCCGGCGATGCGGCGGACCTCGTCGGCGGCGTACCCCGCGAGCCCGCGGGCGAAGGGCCGCGCCCCGCCCACCGCGATGTCGACCGGGTCCCCCACGCCGAACTGCCCCTCGACGCCGCGGACGCCCGACGGGAGGAGGCTGCGCCCCTGCTCCACCAGGGCGCGCCGGGCGCCCGCGTCGACGAGCAGGACGCCCTTGCCCTTGGCGGCGGAGGCGAGCCACCCCTTGCGCGCCGTGAGCCGGGCCTCCTCCGGGGCGAACAGCGAACCCACCCGCTCGCCGGAGAGGAGCCCGGCGAGCGCGCCGGGGCGCCGGCCGGACAGGAGGGCGGTCGCGACCCCCTGCGCGGCGAGCTTGCGCGCGGCCTTCACCTTGGTCGCCATCCCGCCGACGCTGTGCTCCGTGCCGGCCCCGCCCGCCATCCGCTCGATGTCCGCGGTGACCCGCGCCACCTCCTGGAGGAGGACGGCGCCCGGATCCGAGGGGCTGCGGTCGTACAGCCCCTCCACGTCGGTGAGCATCGCCACCAGCTCGGCCTCCACGCAGCCCGCCACCAGCGCGGCGAGCGTGTCGTTGTCGCCGACCTTGATCTCCTCCACCGCGACCGTGTCGTTCTCGTTCACCACCGGGACCACGCCCGCGTCGAGGAGCTTCGCGAAGGTCCTCCGCGCGTTCAGGAACCGCTTCCGCGAGGCGAGGTCCTCGGCGGTGAGGAGCACCTGGGCGGTGCCGAGGCCGTGGGCGCCGAGGGCGGCGCCCCAGGCCGCCATGAGGTGCGGCTGGCCCACCGCGGCGCAGGCCTGCTTGGTGGGGATGTCCCATGCCTTCCCCTTCTCGCGGACGAGGCCGAGCCGCTCCGCGCCGAGCGCGACTGCGCCCGACGACACCACCACCAGCCGGCGCCCGCGCGCCACCGCGGCCAGCTCCGCCGCGAGCCGGGCGCAGTTCTCGCGGTCGAACCGGCCGTCGGCGCCGGTGAGCGTCCCGGTCCCGACCTTCACGACGAGGCGCTTCGCGCGCGCGAGGTCCCTGCGTGGCACGGGCGGATATTAGCGGAGAACGGCGGCGGGAGCGGGAGATGCTAGGGCAGCCGGTACGTGACCGACGCCGAGATGGGCATGAGGTTCGGGCCGGCCTCCGGCGAGACCTGCATGTACACGAAGTACCCGAAGGCGGCGTCGTCCACCTTCCGGTTCTGCACCGCCTCCGTGGAGAAGGTGCGGACCTCCTCCTTCGCCTCGGCCGTGGCGACGGTGGCGAGCACCACGTCGTCGGAGCGGTAGAGGTAGGCGGCGCCGTCCACGCGCGGGTCGTTGTCGTAGAACGTGTACGAGAACCCGGTGACCACGGCGCCGTCCGGGATCTGCACCGGGACGACCAGGAAGTCCTCGTCGCCCGACGTCTGGTACCGGCCCACGGCGCCCTTCACCGCGCCCTGGGCGGTGCCGGTGCTGGAGAGGCGCGGCCAGCCGCCCAGCGCCGCCACCGACACGACGCCGCGCGGGAGCTTCTGGCAGACCACGCTCCCGCCCTCCTCGACCACGCGGATGGCGGAGCCCGGCGCGCAGGTGCCGGTGATGCGCGACTGCTTCGCCGCCACCAGCTCCGACGTCCGCACGATCTCGGCCGATTGGGTCTCGAGCGCGGCGGTCACCTCCGGCGGCATCCGCTCCACGGCGAGCTTGCCGGACGCGATCTGGGCCGCGTCGATGGGGTGACCGCCGGGGAAGGACGGGTTGAGGCGCGCGGCGGCGTCGGGCTGCGCCTGGGCCGGCCCCATCAGCCACAGCGCCGCCGCGGCGAGCCCCGCCGCGAGCGCGCCGGCGATCATCCCCAGCAGGAACGGCCTGCGCATCTCGCCGAGGAGAGCACGCCTCGCGGGGCGCGTCGAGTCCCGGTCACCGCGCCTGCAGCTTCAGCCCCATGTCGATCATGGCGAGGAGCGCCTCGGCGTTGCCGCGGGCGTCGTTCACGGGGTCGTGGTCGTGCGGCGTCCTGCGAAGGTGCTTCCACCCGGCGTACGCGTCCCGGACCATTCCGCAGTAGAGGTCCCCGATGCGGCGGCCGCTCCAGCCGAACGGGTTTCGCCCCCGGTACGTGTGGAGGTACCAGTTCACGAACTGCCAGTCGAAGGCGAGGTTGTCGGAGAAGAAGACCGGTTTTCCCCGGGTGTTCTCCTCCACCCAGCGCTCGAACCGCTCCATCACCGGCGCGGGCTCCTCGTAGCCGAGGTGCTCCTCCCGCGTGGCGCCGGAGATGGCGAGCGCCTCCGGCAGCCACAGCTCCGAGATGGGGCGCGTGCGGCCGCGGAACGTCCGCGAGAGCGAGGGCTCGACCAGCACCGCGCCCAGCGACACCATCGAGTACTTGCCCGGGATCGGCCCGTCGGCCTCCACGTCCACCACGAAGAGCGACATGCCCGGATGATGGCACGGGCCGGCGGTCCGGGCAGCCGTTTGCGCCCGGGGCGATCCTCTGCTTCCATCCCGCCGTGCTCCGGTCCGCGCTGCGCCCCGCCCTCGCCGCCGCCGCGTGCGCCGCGGCGCTCGCCTGCCGCCGCTCCGAGCCGCCGGCGCCGCCGGTCGCGGGCCGAGCGGAGCGCCTCGAGACCGCAGCCGCGTCGCTGGAGTTCGAGGCGGCGTTCGCCCGGGTGGGGGCGCGATCCATCGAGGTCCGTGCCGAGCTGGCACGGGGTCGCGCCGGGACCGATCGCGACCTCCGCGCCGCGAGCGATCGGCTCGCCGCCGCGGTGGCGCAGGCCCGGGAGGCGGCCGCCGCGCTTTCGCCGGCGGGGCGCGCGGAGGCCCAGCGGGCGGTCGCCTCGGCCGAGCGCTGGCCGGCGCTCGCGGCCGCGGTCCGCGAGGAGCTCGTCCGGTCCGGGCGGCCGGGCGCTGCCGCCGAGGCCCTCGATCGCGACGAGCGCGGCGCCGGCGCGGACATCCTCGCCTACCGCGCGCTGGCTGCCCGGGACGGCCCGCCCGTCGAGCGGCCGGTGCCGGCGCCACCCGCGCGCGATCCCGGTGACCCCGGCGCGCGCGCCCGGGCCAGCGCGGCCTACCAGGACGCGGTGGCCGACGCGCTGGCCGCCGAGGCCGCCCGCCTCCGGGTGCGGGCGGCGGCGTCCCGCGCGCCTCCCGGCGCCGGCCCTGCCCGCTGACCGGCAGCGAGGGCCTCCAGGGCCGTCGCCGCGCACTCGGGGTCATGCTACCGTCCGGCCGGTCCGACAGGAGACCCACGCATGCGCCTCACCCCGACCCTCCGCCTCGTCGCCATCGCCGTCCTCGTCTTCGTCGCCACCGCGGCCATCTGGTGGTTCGTCGGGTACCAGATCGGCAAGGGGCTCCTCGAGGAGGCGGGCGGCGGCCCGACCTGGCGCGCAGCCTACGGCTTCCGCGAGGGGGGCGCCGCTCGCCTGCTGTTCGTGGCGGTGCTCTCCGCCCTGGCGCTCGGCGTGTCCGCGGCCGCGGAGGGCGCCGCGCGCTGGGCGCTCCTCGCCGGCGTCGCGTTCGCCGCCGCCCTCACGCTCGGCGCGCGCGAGGGCGCGCTCGCCGGCACGCTCCTGTTCGTGCTCTCGGTGGGCGCCGTCGACGAGGCGACCGGCGGCGGCCTCTGGCTGGCGGCCGCCGGCCTCGGCATCGTGGTGGCGTTCGCGGAGGTGCTCGATCTCCCGTTCACCGCCGGCCAGGCGGCGATCGCGGTCGTCCTGCGCGGGCTCCTGTACTGGCTCCCGCTCCTCGCCGGCCCGCACCTCGCCGTGCGGTACGCGACCGGGAAGGTCGGGTCGAGGTGATCTCGCCGGTGGGCGTCTCCGACTCGGCCCCCGGTCGTTCGCGGCCACGAGCAAACGTGAAGGCCCCGCTGATCGGCAGCCGGGCCCCGCGCGCACCTGCGTGGATCCGCGGCATGTGTCCGCCTCGCGCCAGTGCAGGCCGACCCGGGTGCTGCGGAGCCCGCCGGACGCTCGGCGCACCCCGTACGGAAAGTTGAACGAGATCGGCACGCTCCGCCGGACCGAACGTCCCCTTTAGGGGCACGCCGGGACGGCACGGATCTTTCACTGATCTGTCGCTGGCCGACGATCCGCCGCGGGGGCAGATCGTTGGCCGGGGGAGACGACCACATGCACGACCGCGCATCCGCCGGCGATCCATTCGTGATCCGCATGGACGGCACGTTCGACGTGGTCGCCGCCCGGCAGGTGGCGCGGGAGCTCGCGAACGCGGTCGGTGGGCCGGTCCAGATAGACCTCACCGGCGTCCGGAACTTCGACGACTCCGGCGTGGCGGTGCTCGCCGACGCGCTCACGGCGCGCGGGGAACGCGTGGACGTGCGCGGCCTCCGGCAGCACCAGCGCCGGCTGCTCCGCTACCTCGGAATCCCGTCGGACGAGCCTGCCGAGGGTTCCGACTCGGCCTTCGCCGACGCTCGCGGCTAGCGGGTCCAGCGCCGGAGCGCAGGGGCAGGCGGATGAGCCTTCCCCGGAGCGCAGGGGCGGGCGGATGAGCCTGCCCCGGAGCGACCAGGGGTCCGGGGGGCGGCAGCCCCCCGGTTAGATCAAGGCGTCGGTTCGGCTCGATCCGGCGAGGCCTCCCCGCTATCCTTACGAAGGCGAATGCAGGAAGTCCTCGGGAACACCCTCGGCCTCAAGCCCTCCCAGCTCCACGCGCTTCGCCGCACCTACCGCCGCCGAGTCGACGCCGAGACCATCGTCTCGCCCGAGCTGGCGCGCCACCTCACCGAGGTGTCGCGGGAGACGAACCGCCAGATCGGCGTGCTCCTCGACCGCAAGGGGGACGTCCAGGCGGTGATCGTGGGCGACGCCCGCAAGCTGGAGCTGCCGGACGTCGGGCGCGGGCGCGCCGGGGAGAGCCGCCTCCGCGGGCTCCGGCTCGTGCACACGCACCTCGCGGGCGAGCCGCTCACGCGCGACGACCACACCGACCTGGCGCTGCTCCGGCTCGACCTGGTGGCGGCCATCCAGGTGGAGGAGGACGGCCTGCCCGGGCGCGTGCACTACGCCCACCTCCTCCCCGAGAACCCGCAGGGCGCGCTCTGGAAGGACGAGGAGGCGGCGGCGGTCCACCTCCTCGACTACGGGGCGCTCTCGGGCGCCCTGGCCCTCGAGGAGGAGTTCGCGCGGGCGCGGGCGCTGCGGCGCACTGGGGGCCGCGAGCGCGCCATCCTGGTCGGGTTCGGCGGGCACCGGCGCGGGCGGGCCGCGGCGGAGGCCTCGCTCGAGGAGCTGAAGGAGCTGGCGCGCACCGCCGGCGTCGAGGCGATCGACGCGACCCTGCAGATGCGGCGCGACCCGGACCCGCGCTTCCTCATCGGCAAGGGGAAGCTGGAGGACCTCCTGCTCCGGTCCATGCAGCTCATGGCCGACATCGTCATCTTCGACGCGGACCTCTCGCCCTCGCAGGCCCGCCACATCGCCGAGGCGACCAGCCTCAAGATCCTCGACCGCACGCAGCTCATCCTCGACATCTTCGCGCAGCGCGCGCAGTCGTCCGACGGAAAGCTCCAGGTGGAGCTGGCCCAGCTCCAGTACCTCTACCCGCGGCTGGTCGGCCGAGACGACTCGCTCTCGCGGCTCGCGGGCGGCATCGGCGGGCGCGGCCCCGGCGAGACCAAGCTCGAGATCGACCGCCGGCGCGTGCGCGACCGGATCACCGCGCTCCAGCGGCGCATCGAGGCGCTCTCCGGCGACCGGCAGCTCCGGCGCAAGCAGCGGAACGAGCGCGGCCTCCCCGTGCTCTCCATCGTCGGGTACACCAACGCCGGCAAGTCGACGCTCCTCAACGCGCTCACCGACTCGGCGGTGCTGGCCGAGGACAAGCTCTTCGCCACCCTCGACCCGACCAGCCGCCGCCTGCGCTTCCCGCGCGACCGCGAGGTGATCGTCACCGACACCGTGGGCTTCATCCGCGACCTCCCGCCGGACCTGGTGAACGCGTTCCGCGCCACGCTGGAGGAGCTGGACGACGCGGACCTGCTCCTGCACGTCGTCGACGCGTCCGATCCCCGCCATGGCGAGCAGATCGCGGCGGTCGAGAAGATCCTGGGGGAGCTGGGGCTCGCCGGGAAGAAGCGTGTCCTCGTCTTCAACAAGATCGACCGCCTCCCGCCCGGCGACGGCGCCGCCCTCGCCCACCAGCACGACGGCGTCGCCGTGTCCGCGACGGCGCGGACCGGGCTCGCCGACCTGCTGCACCGCTGCGACCGGCTGCTCTGGGCGGAGGGGCGCGTGGCGTTCGCCGAGGTCGCCGCCGGCGCGCCGGGCGGTCCCGCCGAGCCCCCGGCCCCCGCGGCGCGGGACGGCGCCGCCGTGCCCTCGTCCGCGCCCGATCCAGCCGCTCCGCGCCTGGTCCCCTCGCGGGTCCGCCAGCTGTCCTGAGCGCCGCTCCCCGGTCAGCGATCGTACCCGCGGACCAGCCCGGAGAGGCGCCCCGCGAGCGCCTGCAGCTGGCGCGCGACCTCCTCCACCTGGCGTGCCCCCTCGAGCGTCTCGCCCATGTTGCGGTGGACGAAGTCCACGGCCGCGGCGATCCCCTCCATCTCCTCGGTCTGCCGGCGCGTCGTCTCCGAGATCCCGCGCGCGGCCCGCCCGGACTCCTCGATGGCGGTCGCGAGGCCGCTGATGGTGGCGCTCGCCTGCTCCGCCGAGGCGGCCGCGACCGCCGCCTGCGCGCTGCCGTCGCCGGTGGCGGTGACGACGCGCCGCGTCGCCCGGTGCAGCTCCACCAGGCGGCCGCGCACGTCGTCGGCGGCGCGCCGGGACTGCTCGGCGAGCTGGCGCATCTCCTCCGCGACCACCGCGAAGCCCTTGCCCTCCTCGCCGACCTTGGCGGCCTCGATCGAGGCATTCAGCGCGAGGACGTTGCTCTGTTCGGCCACGTCGCGCACCGTCGCCACGATGGCGGCGATCTGCACCGTCTTCTCGGACAGCTCGGTCACCGCGTCGGCGATGGCGCCCACGCGGGCCTGGAGCTCCTTGAGCCCGGCCATGCCGTCGCGGATGGCGACCTCGCCGCTGCGCCAGAGGGCCTCCGACCGCTCGGACACGTCGATCACGAGCTGCGCGCTCTCGGTGGCGATCTTCGAGGCCTGGGCGATGTCGGCGACGGTGCGGGCGGTCTCCTCGATGGCGTTGGTCTGGCCGGCGGTGACCCGCACCTGCTGCTTCGAGGCGTCGGTGACCGCCTCGGACTGCGCCGCGACGGCCTCGGCGGCCGAGCGCAGGTCCACGATCATCGAGGTGAGCGAGCGCGAGAGCCGCGTGAGCCCGTGGCCCAGGCCCGCCAGCTCGTCCCGTCCGTCCGCCGGCACCTCGACGCGCAGCTCCCCCTGGGCGAGCCGCGCCGCCGCCTCCGCGAGCGCCTGCACCGGACGGGACACGCGGCGGGCCAGCCACCACCCCACCCCCGCCCCCGCGGCGGCGAGGAGGAGCGACACGGCCGTCGCCTCGCCGGTGACGCTCCGCAGGGTCCTCTCGTCGAGCAACGGGCCCAGCCGGTGGCGGACCACCGCCACCAGCACCGCGGCCGCACCCGCCACCGCGGCGGCGATCGCTACCGCCACCTTCCGCTGGTAGCGTCCGGCCGCTGGCGCCGTGAACCCTGCGGTCTGGTCGGCCTGAACCTGCACGCGCGCTCTCCGTCCGGTGCGCCCTGGGACGCTGCAGTGTACCAGCCCCCGGCGCCGCGCGAGGTCCCACGGTCCGCGGACCCGGGCCGCCCCGCCCCCGTCCCCTCGGCGTTCCGCTGGCACCCCACCCCCCGCCGGTTTAGAGTTCGCGCACCTTTCGTCCTGTCTCCCGTCCTCCCCCGGAGCAGCCATGAGCGAGCCTCGCCCCGCGCCAGCGCCGGCGCCCGCCGCCGCACCCGCCGCGAAGGAGTTCAGGCCCTACGTCGCCCCCGAGGCGTCGATGCCGGAGCTCACCGTCAAGGCGGTGGTCACCGGCGCGATCTTCGGCGTCCTGTTCGGCGCCGCGACCGTGTACCTCGCGCTGCGCGCCGGACTCACGGTGTCGGCCTCGATCCCGGTGGCGGTGATGGCCATCTCGCTGGGGCGCAAGCTGCTCCGCACCACCATCCTCGAGAACAACATCATCCAGACCGCGGGATCGGCGGGCGAGTCGATCGCCGCCGGCGTGGTCTTCACGCTCCCCGGGTTCCTGTTCCTCTCGGCGGGGCCCGACGGCGGCTCCGTCGGGGCCGGCTACTTCAACTACTTCACGCTGATGGCGCTCTCCATCGTGGGCGGGCTGCTCGGCGTGCTGATGATGATCCCGCTGCGCCGTTCGCTCATCGTGAAGGAGCACGGGAACCTCACCTACCCGGAGGGCACCGCCTGCGCCTCGGTGCTCATCGCCGGCGAGAAGGGCGGCGAGTTCGCCCGCACCGCGTTCCTCGGGGTCGGCACCGCCTTCGTGTACGCCCTGCTCCAGCGCGTGTTCCACGTGATCGCCGACACGCCGGCCTGGGTGACGTCGAGGGCGAACAAGTGGCTCCCCAACGCCACGGTGAACGGCGACATCACCCCCGAGTACCTCGGGGTCGGCTACATCATCGGCCCCCGCATCGCGGGCGTGCTGGTGGCCGGCGGGGTCCTCGCCTGGCTTGGGCTCATCCCGCTCATCTCGGTGCTGGTCCCGCCCGACGTCCTCTACGCCCAGCTCGTGAAGCTGGGGAACAACCCCGCCGGCTTCGGCTGGGACGGGACCGCGCACGCCTTCGCGGACCTCCCCAACGCGGTCTACCGCGCCTACGTGCGCCAGGTGGGCGCCGGCGCGGTGGCGGCCGGCGGCTTCATCACCCTGGTCAAGACCTTCCCCACCATCTGGTCGTCGCTGCGCGACAGCATCCGGTCGCTGGGGGACAAGGCCGCGGCGGCGTCGGTGGTCCGCACCGAGCGCGACCTCTCCTTCCTCACGGTGGTGCTCGGATCGGTGGGCCTGGTGATCCTGGTCGTGCTCCTGCCGCAGGTCCCGGGCGACACGGTCCTCCAGAAGATCTTCGTCGGCCTCCTCATCATCGTCTTCGGCTTCATCTTCGTGACGGTGTCGTCCCGCATCGTCGGCATCATCGGCTCCTCCTCGAACCCCATCTCCGGGATGACCATCGCCACGCTCATGGCCACGGCGATGGTGTTCGTGAGCCTGGGCTGGACGGGGCGCGCCTACGAGCCCATGGCGCTCGTCGTCGGCGGGATGGTCTGCATCGCCGCCGCCAACGCGGGGGCCACCAGCCAGGACCTCAAGACCGGCTTCCTGGTGGGCGCGACGCCGCGGGCGCAGCAGATCTCGCTGTTCGTGGGCGTCATCGTCTCGGCGCTGGTCATCGGCGTCACGGTGAAGGTCCTCGACCAGCCGACGCGGGACATGCTGGCTCGCGGGGTCACCCACGCCATCGGCAGCCGCGAGTTCCCGGCGCCGCAGGCGACGCTGATGGCGACGCTCATCCGCGGGCTCCTCTCCCTCAACCTCGACTGGCACTTCGTCCTGGCGGGCGCGTTCTTCGCGGTGACCATGGAGCTGTGCGGCGTGAAGTCGCTCAACTTCGCGGTCGGCCTCTACCTGCCCCTCTCGACCACGCTGCCCATCTTCGTGGGCGGCGCGCTCAAGGGCGTCGTGGACTGGATCGCGCGGCGCCGCGGGGAGAAGGTGGAGGAGAGCGAGCTGGGCGGCGGGAGCCTCTTCGCGACGGGGCTGGTCGCCGGCGGCGCCCTCATGGGCGTCATCGTGGCGCTCCTCTCCATCCCGCGGCCGATCGACGAGTTCATGTCGAGGTACCTCGACGTGGGGCCGCGGCTCACGGCGGCGCTGGGGAGCGTCGGGTACCAGGTCGTGGCGGTCGCGTTCTTCGCGTCGATGACCGCGATCCTGTTCCGGGTCGCCCGGCGCGCCAGCAAGGCTCCGGCGTGACCCCCGGCTTCCCCCGCGGCCGGAGAGCGCGTAGATCGTCCCGGATGCGCCTCGCCGCCGCCGCCCTCGCCGCTCTCGCCGCCTGCTCGTCCGGAGGCGACGCGCCGGGCAAGCGCCGCGGCCTCGCCCCCGACGAGGCCGCCCCCGCCGCCGCCCTCGACCCGGCGCGCCCGGACGGCTCCCTCGCCATGACCGCCGACGAGGCGGCGCGTCGAATCGGCTCCTTCGAGTGGACGGCGGCGGTGGACTGGACCGCGACGCGCGGCGGGGACCACCCCTCCCGGCTGCACGCCGCAGAGCGCCACCGGCTGCGGCAGGCGGCGACCGGCGAGTTCGCGCTCGAGGACGAGATCGACCCGGGCGACGGCCCCGGCTCGGAGAGCGGCCGCGAGATCGTCTGGGCGGGCGGCACGACCTACGCGCGGAGCCGGTACGCGCCGTTCGGCGCCTTCCGCGAGCGCCCCACCGATCGCGGGCGCGACGCGCACCGCTTCCGCGACGAGAGCTTCGGCGTGGTGGCCGACCTGGCGCGCCTGTGCGGCAGGCTCGTCCTGGAGCCCGCCGGCGACGCCCAGCAGCTCGGCCGCGCGGCCCGGCGGTACCGGATCTCGCTGGCGAAGGACGAGGCGGCGCAGGAGCCGCCCGCCGGCCGCGTCTTCGGCGCCGGCGGCCCCGACGACGACACCCGCCGCCACCTGGCGTTCCTCGACGGCCGCGTGCCGCTCGAGGCCTCGGGCGAGCTCCTGGTGGACGCCGCCACCGGGGTCGCGCTGCGCGCCCACCTGCGGGGCGCCCTCGGCGTGAAGGACGATCCCGGCGCCCGGACGCGGTTCGAGGTCGTGGCGCAGGTGAAGGCGCTCGGCCCGGCGGTGGCAGCCGTCTCCGCGCCCAGGAAGGCGCTCCCCGATACGCGCAAGCCGCACGGCGTCGAGGAAGCGCTCCAGGCCGCCGGCCTCAAGAAGAAGGCGGAGGAGAAGGGCGCGGGCGAGGAGCCGGACGAGGCGGAGTAGCGGGTCCTGGGGGCGAAAGCCCCCCGGAGGATCAGGCCGCGGTATGCCGCCGCCAATCGACCATCAGGCAGCGATCCTGGACCACCAGGATGCCCGCGCGGGCGAGCGCCTCCGCGGCGGCGTCGTTCCGGATGCCGAGCTGAAGCCAGACGGCGCGCGGCTTCTTCTGCAGCAAGTCGTCCACGTGGGCCGGGACGTCCGCCGGCCGGCGGAACACGTCGACGATGTCGACGGGACCCGGGACGTCGGCCACCCGGCGGAACACGGGGTGGCCGAGGATGGCGGTCGTCTCCGGGAAGTAGACCGGCACGGGAATGACCTCGACGCCCTGCGAGTCGAGGTACTCCGCGACGTAGAAGGCGGGCTTGTCCGCCTGCTTCTCGGTCTTGATCCCCAGCACCGCGATGCGCCGCGTGGAGCGGATGAGGTCGCGGATCCCGTCGTCCGCTTCGAGCAGGTTGGCCCGCCAGTCGGTCGGCATGCCCATCGATATCGCCGCCGGCACACCCGCGCCCGGGACCCCGCGGCGACCCCGCCCCGATGCCGGACCCGGCCAGAAAACCAAATAATTGCGGCTACCTGCCGGCCCGTCTACCCTGCGACCGAGCGGTCCAACGAAAAATGGACACCCGCCCCCGCGCGCCTACGATGGCCTTGGAAGCGCCCGGAGCGACCGGGGGTCTGGGGGCCGAAGGAATGGACGGGAAGATGAAGTCTGGTGCGGCGGTCGTCACGGAGAACGCGGCGCAGGCCGTGCTCCGGCGCGGCGGGACCCTGGAGCTGTCGGCGGAGGAGGAGAAGGTGATGCGCATGCGCCTGGGCGCGGCGCCTCCCCGCTCCGCACCGCTCGAGCGGGTCGGCGAGGGCCTCGGCGAGCTCGAGATCGAGGTGCTCGCCGCCGAGCTGGAGGCGTTCATGAAGTTGCGGGCCCTCCGCGAGCGCGAGGCCGAGCGCGCGGCCCGCACCTCCGGACGGAGCCCGGCGGCGCAGCCGTCGCGCACCAAGGAGAAGATCGTCCGCGCGCTGAGGAAGAAGACGTAAGCCCCCTCGTAGGGCGCGCGATTCGCGCGGGCGGCCCGATCGGCCAGCGGCGCCCCCCTTCAGGCTCCGATCTTCTCGACCAGGAACCTCGCCCCGTCCTGCGGCGCCGCCTCCTGCTGCGGCGCCCCCTTCACCACCCTGCCGGCCGCGAGCAGGCCCGCGAGGTGGCCCGCCGTCCGCGGATTTCGCCACCAGTCCTCGTCGAACCGCTCCCGCAGCTCCAGGCGCAACCGGGCGGCGATCCCCTCGCCGGCCAGCGCCGCCGCGAGCGCCGGCGCGTCCGCGTCGCGGGAGGCCCACGCGCCCTCCCACGTCGCGAGGAGCGCCGTGGACATCGCGCCGCGGTACGACTCGCGCCAGGCAGCGCCGCTCAGCCCGCGCTCGACCTCCGCCGCGACGCGCAGCGCCGCGGCGCGCGCGCGCAGCGCGAGCAGCGCGCGGAGCGCCAGGCCGCGCACCAGATCGGCCGCGTGGCGCTTCTCCACCTCGACGCGCTCCGCGAGGTAGCGGGGCTCCAGCACCAGGGAGCCGAGGACCGCTCCGAAGGCGTGGACGAAGGCGGCGTCGCGCGCGCTCGCGCCGTGGTGGGAGGCGGCCAGCGCGCGGCCGG
>DATIWK010000094.1:0-15044 GCA_035519395.1 Anaeromyxobacteraceae bacterium
GCACCTCCGCTCCGTCACGGATCATCGGCAGCCAGGCGTCCGCCATCTCCCGCCTGAGGCGCACCAGCCCCTCGAGGTGCGGCGCGAACCCGGCGAACGCGCCTCGCTGGCGCGCCACCTTCCACGCCTCGACGCCGTGGCTCTGCGCGAGCGCCAGGGCGCGGACCAGGTCGCCCGGGACACGCGCCGCGCGCTCGCGGTCGAACCGCAGCGCGCGAAGGGCGGCGCGCTCCGCGTCGCTCCGCGGCTCGGCGGCGGCCGCCTCGATGGCGTCGCCGAGCCGCGGGTCGGTGAGCCGCTCGTGGAGCACGCCCTGGAGCGCGGCGAGCTGCTCCGCCCGGGCCGCGCCGCCGCGCGCCGGCATGTACGTCTCCTGGTCCCAGCCGAGGAGCGTGCTCGCGCCGCCGAGCGCCCTCAGCTCGGCCATCGATCCCTTCACCCGCTCCCACGCCGACCCGGCCATGGCCGGTCATTTAGGATGGGCCGGGGGGGCGGACAAGGGTTAGAGTCCCGCCCCGTGCGCGACCGCTCCTACGATCAGGTGCCGTTCCGGCTCTCCGAGATCGAGCACCGCTACGGCAAGAACGTCCACATCGTCGGAAACCCGTTCCTGCTCGGCCAGCTCGCCACGCTGTGCGCGAAGGGGACGCTGCAGCCGACCATCAACCGCCTGGTCCGGCTGCTCTACGAGGACCTGGTCCGGACGGTGCTCAACGCCGAGTTCCCGCGGCGGCGCGTCTCCGTCCCGACGCGCATGATCGACTCGTCCCCCGCGGCGATCTTCGAGGGGGAGGTGCTGGATCGCGAGGTGCGCGCCGTCACCGTGAACATCGCCCGCGCCGGCGCGGTGCCCTCGCAGGTCGCCTACGACCTCCTGAACGAGACGCTCGACCCGGGGCTGGTGCGTCAGGACCACATCATCATGAGCCGCATGCTGGGCGACAACGAGGAGGTCGTGGGCGCCGGCATCGGCGGCATGAAGATCGGCGGCGACGTCGACCAGGCCATCCTGATGTTCCCCGACCCCATGGGCGCCACGGGCTCGTCGCTCTCCACGGCCATCGACACCTACAAGAAGAAGGTGCCGGGCACGCCGCGGAAGATCGTGAACATGCACCTCATCGTCACGCCCGAGTATGTCCGGCACATGACCCGGGCCCACCCGGACGTCGTCGTCTACGCGATCCGGCTCGACCGCGGGCTCTCGCCGCCCGACGTCCTCGCCACCGTCCCGGGAGAGCGCTGGGACGAGGAGCGCGGCCTCGACGACCACCAGTACATCGTCCCGGGCGGCGGGGGATTCGGCGAGATCATGAACAACGCCTATGTCTAGCGGCGCCACCGCCGTCGACGTGCTCCTCTCCGAGGAGCGGATCCGCGCCCGGGTGCGCGAGATCGGCCAGCAGATCGCGCGAGACTACGCCGGGCGGCCGCTCGTCGTGGTGGGCGTGCTGAAGGGCAGCTTCGTCTTCATCGCCGACCTGGTGCGGGCCATCGACCTGCCCATCCTGGTGGACTTCATCGGCATCTCCTCCTACCAGGGGACGCGCTCCACCGGCGTCGTGCAGATCACGAGCGACCTGACGCGGCCCATCGAGGGAATGGACGTGCTGCTCGTGGAGGACATCGTCGACACCGGCCTCACCATGAAGTACCTGCTCGACAACCTCGCCACCCGCAAGCCGGCGAGCGTGAAGGTCTGCGCGCTGCTGGAGAAGCCCTCGCGCGCCAAGGTGACGGTGCCCATCGACTACAAGGGGTTCGTGATCGACGACGTCTTCGTGGTCGGCTACGGGCTCGACTGGGACGGGCGGATGCGGAACCTGCCGTTCGTGGGCGTGCCCCGCGGCTGAGGACCACCTCGGGTCGCCGATGGCGGCGGGGCGGAGCGTCGCCCCGGCGCGCGGAGGAAGCGATGGACGTGGACGACACACGGGCCGCGCAGCGCCAGCGCGGCGGCGCCCGGGGGATGCTCGCCTGGATCCTCATCCTCGGCCTGCTGGCGGCGGTGGGGTGGCTCCTCTCCGAGCGGAATTCGCACCAGTGGATGCTCGCCGCCGAGGACGGCCGGCTTGTCGTGAAGCGCGGCGTCTTCTTCCCGGTGGGACGGCAGGCGTTCAAGACCTCCGATCCGGCGCTGGCCCAGGCGTACGCGCCCATCGTGCCTCCGCCCGGGGCGAGGCCGGGCGAGGATCGCGCCTTCGACGACCGGGGGGGCCTCGACCAGGCCCTCTTCGACCTGCTCGCCGGCTGGGCCAGGGACGACGTGGCCAGCGGCGAACCCGCGCGCCTCGAGCGCGGTCTCGGCTTCCTCTCGCGCGCCGAGCGGCTGGCCGGCGTCTCCGCGGCGCAGCGCGACGAGCTGGCCGCGCTCCGCGCCGAGTCGGCGTTCTACGAGGGGCAGCGGCTCCTCGCCAAGGCCGCGGACCAGCTGCGCGAGGCGCAGGAGAAGCTCCGGCTCGCCGCCGGCGCGCGCTCTCCGCGGGGTGCCGATGCGCAGGTCCTCCTCCGCCAGCTGGAGCCGGTGGTGGACGCGGCCCTCGCCGCCGCGCGGGCCGCGCCCATCGTCGCCCGGCCCAAGGCCGAGTCGGAGCAGAAGCCGCCCCCCGAGGCGCAGGGGGCGCCACCGCCGGCCGAGGCGCGTTAACACGTACCGCTTCTCCCGCGCAGGAGCGGAGGGCCAGCCGGAGGAGGCTGGCTCGGAGCGACCAGGGGTCCGGGGGGCGGAGCACCCCGGAACCGAAGTCCGGAGGGGGCCCCCCGGTACGAACGATATCAGGGTGGGACGCGCCCCCACGCGACCCGGCGCGGGCGGTGATCCGCATCCGGCGCCCCCCGTTGTAACATCCGGCCGTCATGGTCCCCTTCTACGCGCGCAACGGCGCGGGCGATCTCCTCGCTCGCTACAGCTTCATCGAGCCGCTCCTCGCCGGCCGCCGGGTGCTGGAGATCGGCGCAGCCGCCGCCACCGAGGGCGCGACCGCGCTGTTCCTGGCGGAGCGAGGGGCGGCGGCGGTGGTGTCGCTCGACGCCGAGGGCGAGGCGCTGGACGCGGCCCGCGCCGCGGCGCGCCATCCGTTCGTCCAGATCCGCTCCGGCACCCTCGACGAGCTCCCGGCGGCGGCCTTCGACCTCGTCCTGGTCGCGGACGGTGCGGCGCTCGCGGCGGACGCGGCCACGCTCGCGTCGCTCCGCAGGCTGGTGGCGCGCAAGGGCCACCTCGTCACCGCGGTGCCCGCGGCGGGAGCCGCGGGCCTGGCCGACCTCGCCGGCGCGCCGCCGGCGCCGGAGCCCCCGTCGTACGAGACCTTCCTGGGCGCCCTCGGCGACCACTTCGCCATCGTCGAGGTCGCGACGCAGTCGGCCACCATCGGCTGGGTGGTCGCGCTCGCACAGGGCGACGAGGAGCCGGACATCAGCATCGACGGCGCGCTGGCCGGCGCGCCCGAGTCGGCGTTCTACGTGGCGATCTGCGGCGAGGCGCCGAGCGGTCTGGCGGGGCTCACCATCGTCGCGCTGCCGCCGGGGCCGCTGCTGGATCAGGCCCGGGCGGCGCTGGCCCAGCCGCGGGGCGGGGGCGAGGCGGAGGCGTCCGCGCACCGCGAGGCCGAGGCGTCCGCCGCGCGCGACATCGCGCTCGCCGAGCGGGACCAGGCCGTGCGGATGGCCGCGGAGCTGCGCGGCGACGCCGAGCGGCTCGAGACGGAGAACGCGGCCCTGCGGCACGAGCGCGAGCTGGCGCTCGCCGGGCGCGAGGCGCTGGAGGCCGGGCAGGCCGAGGCGGCCGCGGAGCGCGACGGCGCGGCCGCGGAGGTGGAGCGCCTCCGCGCCGAGATCGAGGCGAACCGCGCCGACGTCGAGCGGCTGCGGGAGGTCGAGGCCAAGCTCGACGCGGAGAGGGAGGCCGCCTTCGAGGCCCGCGCGACGCTGGACCGCGCCGAGGCGACCGCGGCGCAGCACCGGCACGAGGCCGACGACGCGCGCGCGGCGCTCGCCGAGGCGGCGGCGGAGACCGCGCGGGCGCGCGAGGAGCGGGACCGGGTGGCGGCGGAGCTGGCCGAGCGCCGCACCGCGGCGCTCGACTCCGGAGCCGCGCTGCAGGCGGCTCGCTCCGAGGCGCAGGCGGGGCGCGCCGCCCTCGAGGCGGCGCTGGCCCGCGCCGACGCCGCGGAGACGCGCCTCGCGGAGCTGGAGGAGGCGCTCGAGGCGCGCGGGCAGGAGGACCGGGCGGCCGAGGAGGACCGCGCGCGCGCGGCCAGCGTGGAGGCGGAGCTCTCGGACACGCGGACGGCTCGCGACGCCGCGGTGGCGGAGCTGGAGCGGGTGCGCGGCGAGGTGGCCGCGGCCCGGTCCGACGCCGAGCGGCACCAGGCGGAGCTCGAGACGGCGCGCCAGGAGCGGCAGGCGGCCGTCGCGACCCGCGAGGCGCTGGAGTCCGACCTGGCCGAGGCACGCCGGTCGGGCGATGCGGCCGCGGCCGCGGCGGTGGAGGCGGAGCGCCTGGCGGCGGAGGTGGCGCGGCTCGGGGAGGCGGTCGCGGAGACGGGTCCGGTCCGCGAGGCCCTCGAGGCCCAGGTGGCGGAGCTGGGCGCCCGGCTGGAGGCGGAGGAGGAGCGGTTCCGGATCGCGGATGCGCGCGCGGCCGAGGCGCAGGCCCTGGGCGAGTCCGCCGCAGACGAGGCCGGCCGCCGCCTGCGCGAGGCCGAGGAGCGGGTCGAGGCCGCCGAGGCGCGCGCGGCCGAGGCGCAGGCCAAGGCGGGCGAGGCCCAGGCGAAGGCAGGGGAGGCGGAGGCGAAGCTGGCCGAGGCGGACACCCGGGCGCACTCCGCCTCCGAGCAGCAGGCCGACGTCGAGGCCCTCCGCGCGCAGCTCGAGGAGTACGCCCGGGCGCGCTCGGCCGCGGACGTGGAGCTGCTCGCCGCCCGGAACGCCGCGGACGCGGCGCAGGCGCAGGCGGCGGAGCTGGAGGCGGAGCTGCAGGCGGTCCGCTGGGAGAAGGACGAGCTGGAGCAGCGCCTCCAGATCTCCGCCGCGGCCGGGTCCCTGGGGTCGGCCGGCGAGGTGGCTCGGCTCCGCGACGAGGTCGCGACCCGCACCGCGGACCTGGTGGCGTTCAAGAAGGAGACCGCGCGCCTCGAGGCGGTGGTCCAGGAGCTCACCGCGCGCCCCCCCGACGACGGCCCGCTCGCGGCGCCGGCCCCCGCGGCCGCGGCGCCGCCCGACCCGCGCATCGGGGAGCTCGAGGAGAGGCTGGCGGAGACGCTGCGCCGCCTGGCCGACGCCGAGGCGCTCGCGGCGGCCCAGCAGCCCGGCGGCGCGGCCGGCTCGGAGGAGGCCGCCGCGGCCCTGCACCGTGCCTCGCAGGAGCGCGACGCGCTGCAGGGGCAGGTGGCGGAGCGAGACGCGCGCATCTCGCGGTTGCAGCGCGAGGTGGCCGACAAGACCGATCGGCTGGGCCGGCTGGCCAAGGAGATGGGAGAGCTGAAGGCGAAGGGGCTGGGGAAGATCTTCCGGTAGCGCGCCGGTGGACCGGCGGGCGGCCGAGGTGATAACGGAGGAGCCGTGAGCGACAACGACCCGCAGCGCCGCTACGAGCGCATCGAGATCGAGCTGCCCTGCCGCCTCTTCGTCCCGGGAGGGAAGGGGCTCAACTTCGAGGCGTTCTGCACCTCGCGCAACCTGGGGCTGGGCGGCATCTTCGTGGCGAGCTCCTTCCTGCTGAAGACGCGGCTGGAGCTGACGGTGGAGCTGGGGCTCCCCGACGGCCCCCTCGCCATCCGCTCGCGCATCGCCCACGTCGTCCCCATCGACGATCCCGAGATGACCACCGGGATGGGGATCGAGTTCCTGGACGTGGACGCGCACGGGCGCGAGACGCTCCTCCGCTACTTCACGCCCACGCGGTACCAGAAGTTCTACGGCGCGTTCACCGAGGAGTTCCCGCACCTCGAGAAGAAGCTCCCGCTCCCCGACGTCTCGCTGATGCTGAACCTCTGGGAGGAGTGGAAGATCCGCAACGAGGGCGGTCCGCTCTCGACGGACTCGGGCGCCCCGCCGGCGGTGGCGCGGCAGGGCGGCGAGCGGCCGGGGGCGGCCGCGCTCGCGCGGCCACGGGCCGTGGCGCGCCCGGGGCGCCGGCGGTAGCCCCCGGGCTCGCTTGCCCGCGGCGAGGCGACCGGTTAACGCACGGCCGTGGACCCCACCCCGCCCACGCTGGGCCTGCGTCACGCCGCGCTGACCGTCCGCGACCTCGCCGAGGCGGAGCGCTTCTTCGTGGACGTCCTCGGCTACCGCGTCGAGTGGCGGCCCGACCCGGAGAACGTCTACCTGGTCCGCGCCGAGGACGACATCGCGCTCCACCGCGGCGACGCCCCGGGCGGCAAGGGGATGCTCGATCACCTCGGCCTGTTCGTGGCGCGGGCCGAGGACGTGGACCGGTGGGAGCGCCACCTCGAGGCGAAGGGCGCACGCCTCCTCGCCCGGTCGCGCACGCACCGCGACGGCGCGCGCTCGCTCTACGTGGAAGGCCCCGAGGGCCTGGTGGTCCAGATCCTCCATCATCCGCGCGCGTTCCAGCGGCCGCCCGCGGGTCCCCGGGGTCCCTGAGGCCCCTCTCCGCCGTTGCCCGCGGCGGGTGCGCGCTGCTAGGGTCCGACCGGATCGATGCCGAAGGCCCGCCTCGCACTCCTCTGGCACATGCACCAGCCGCTCTACCGCGCGCCGGAGACGGGCGAGTACCTGCTCCCCTGGGTCCGGCTGCACGCCACCCGCGCCTACTACGACATGGCGTGGATCCTGGAGCGGCACCCGGGCATCCGCTGCACCGTGAACTTCACCCCGGTGCTCCTCGAGCAGCTGGAGGACTACGTGGCCGGCCGCGCCCGCGACCGGTTCGTCGAGCTGACGGCGCGCCCTCCGGCGGAGCTCGTCGCCGACGAGCGCCAGGCGCTCCTCCGCAGCTTCTTCATGGTCGACTGGGACACCAACATCCGCCCGCTCCCGCGGTACTGGGAGATCCTGCAGCGCCGCGGGCGCGACCTGCGCGGCGCCGACCTGCCGCGGCTCGCCGCCTCCTTCTCCGACCAGGACCTCACCGACCTCCAGGTGCTCTTCAACCTCGCCTGGGTGGGGTTCGGCGCCCTGGCCGACGACGAGGCGCTGCGGGCCCTGCGCGAGAAGGGGCGCGAGTACACGCGCGACGACGTGGGCGTGCTCCTCGCCGCGCAGCAGCGCATCCTGGCGCAGATCGTGCCGCGCTGGCGCGCGCTCGCCGAGGCGGGGCGCGTGGAGCTGTCCGCGACGCCCTACCACCACCCCATCCTCCCCCTGGTCTGCGACACCGACTCGGCACGGCGGGCGCTCCCCGGGCTGACGCTGCCGCCCCGCTTCGCCCACCCCGAGGACGCGCGCTGGCACGTCCGCGCGGCGATCGACGCGCACACCCGCTGGTTCGGGGCGCCGCCCGGCGGGATGTGGCCGGCGGAGGGGTCGGTGTCCCCGGAGGCGCTCGAGGTGTTCGCCTCGGAGGGCGTCCGCTGGGTGGCCTCGGACGAGGGCGTGCTGCTCCACTCGCTGCCGCCGGAGGCGACGCGCCTCCGCTCGCTCTACGAGCCGTGGCGGGTGGCGGCCGGGCCGGGACGCGAGGTCGCCATGCTCTTCCGCGACCGGCCCCTCTCCGACCTGGTGGGCTTCACCTACGCGCGGGTCCCGGCGCGCGAGGCGGTGGGCGACTTCACCGACCGCGTCGCCGCCATCCGCGACGCCTGGAAGCGCGACGGGCGCGCCGGGCCGGCCACGGTGGGCGTCATCCTCGACGGCGAGAACGCCTGGGAGCACTACCCGTCCTCGGGGAAGGAGTTCCTGGACGCGCTCTACGGCGCGCTCGAGTCCTCGGACGCGATCGAGACGGTGACGATGTCGGAGGCGGTCTCGACCGCCACCGGGCCGGCCATTCCCCGCATCCACTCCGGGTCCTGGATCGAGGCCTCCTACCGGATCTGGATCGGGCACTCGGAGGACCGGCAGGCGTGGACGGCGCTCGGAAAGGTCCGCGACGCGCTCTCCCGCGCCGAGCAGGGCGATCTGGCGCCGGAGCGGCTGGAGCAGGCGCGGCGCCACCTGCGGGCGGCGGAGGGTTCGGACTGGTACTGGTGGTACGGAGAGGACTTCACCACCGAGTTGTCGGCCGAGTTCGACGCCCTCTTCCGGGGACACGTGGTCCAGGCCGCGCTGGCGCTGGGCGTGGTCCCCCCGCACGAGGCGCTCGAGCCGATCAAGCGCGTGGGCGAAGAGGCGGCCGGCGTCGAGACGAAGGCCCTCCGCGAGCCGACGGTGCTGCTCACGCCCAACCTCGACGGCCGCGAGACCAGCTACTTCGAGTGGCAGGGCGCGGGTGTGTACCGGCCCGGTCAGCACCGCGGCTCGATGTACGCCGGCGCGCAGGCCTTCCACCAGCTCCGCTACGGGTTCGACCTCCACGCCTTCTACCTGCGGCTCGATCCGGCCGAGTCGGCGGCGCGCGCCGCCGAGATCGGCACGGCGCTGCGCGTGACGGTCCTCGCCGACGGCCGCAGCACGCTGCTCGACTTCGACCTCGCGCCCGACGGCGCCGTCCGGCCGGGCAGCGACCACGGCGAGCGGGTGGGGACCGCCGTGTTCGCCGAGGTGCTCGAGGTGAGCGTCCCCTTCGCGGCGCTCGGGCTCGGCTCGGGCGCGAGGGTGGCGCTCTCCCTGCACGTGCGCCGCGGAGACGTCGAGGTGGAGCGGCTCCCCCGGTACGGCTACGTGACGTTCGTGGTGCCGGACCGGGACTTCGAGGGGATCAACTGGCGGGTCTGACGCCGACGTGGGCTCCGGCGTGCGGGTCTCGGCGTGCGTGTCAGGGCGTCGCCCTCGTCGCTTCGCGCAGTGCGTGGGGACCGTCTCCGATGGCCGGGACCGTGGTGAGCACCCGGAACCGCTGCGGGGGGCTCCGCCGGCGCTCACACCGTACTCGCTGACCAGCCGGACTCCTTCCCGCATGGGCAGATCTGGAGACGGCAAGCCCTCGCATGCGCTCCGTTCCTCGGGCGACGCCCTGCCCCCGCCCGCCTCTTCTGCCCTGCCTGGCCCGCCCTTCCGGTCCCGCCCGCCTCTTCTGCCCTCCCTGGCCCGCCCTTCCCGTCCCAGCGTCCCTCCCCGGTTGTTCACTCCCCGGCTTGGGGCGCTGCGGGCCGAAGTGGCCTTCACCACGGGAGCGCGCCGTGGCATCCTCCACCCGGAGTATGTCCGACGCCGAGACTCGCATCCGGGAGCAGGGCTCCGGGGAGGCGCCATCGCCCGGCGGGGGTGCCTGCCTGGTGGTGGTGGAGGGCGACGCGGAGTGGCTGGGCCGCCGCATCCCGCTCGACGCCGAGGTGGTCCTGGGCCGGGACGCCGGGTGCGGCGTCCGGCTGGAGTCCGACGACGTCTCGCGGCGGCACGCGCGGGTCGCCCCCGCGGCGGGCGGTCACGCGGTGGCGGACCTCGGCTCGACGAACGGCACGTTCGTGAACGGCGAGGAGGTCCGGGCGCGGCGGCTGGCGCGCGGGGACCTGCTCCGGGTCGGTCCGTTCGCGCTCGAGTACCGGCCGGCTGGCGATCCGGCGGCGCGGCTCCACGCCGAGCTGCACCTCCGCGCCACCGTCGATCCCCTCACCCGCCTCCTGAACCGGGGCGCCTTCGAGGAGGCGCTCGCCCGGGAGGTGGCGCGGGCCCGGCGCGGCGGGACGCCGCTCGCCGTGCTCATCGTGGACGTCGACCACTTCAAGCGCGTCAACGACGGCCACGGCCACGCCGCCGGCGACGCGGTGCTCCGCGAGATCGCGTCGCGGATCGCGGCCGCGGCGCGCGGCGGCGACGTGGTCGGGCGGATCGGCGGGGAGGAGATGGCGGTGGCGCTGCCGGGCGCGGACCTCGCCGCCGCCCGGGAGGCGGGGGAGCGCATCCGCGCCCGGGTCGCGGGCACAGCGCTGGCGGCCGGCGCCCTGGGCCTGGCCGTCACCGTCTCGATCGGCGCGGCCGCCCTGCTCGCCGCAGACGCGGACGCGGCGCCGCTGCTGGCGCGGGCCGACGCCCGCCTCTACCAGGCGAAGCGGTCGGGCCGCGACCGCGTCTGCGGCTGAGGCGCGGGGCCGGGCCGGACCGCGCCTTCCGGCCGCGCCGGGGCGACGGCGGACGCCGCCGGTTGCACACCTGCCGGGTCGTCCACCACCGGCGCGTTTCGCCGGCACGCCCCGCCGGTTTCGTCAGCGGTCCTCCCCTCGCCGGGTTATCCTGCCGGCCGCCGTGAAGAACCGCTCCGCGCTCGGGATCCTGTTCCTCGTCGTCTTCGTCGACCTGCTCGGCTTCGGGATGGTCATCCCGGTGATGCCCCTCTACGCCGAGGGGCTCGGGGCTCCGAAGGAGTGGATCGGCCTGCTCATGACCGGCTACTCGGCCATGCAGTTCGTCTTCACGCCGATCTGGGGCCGGCTCTCCGACCGCCTGGGGCGCCGGCCGCTCCTCCTCCTCTCCATCGGGATGACCGCGGCCGCCTTCCTGGGCTACGCCCTGGCGCCGTCGTTCGGGTGGCTGCTCGCCTCGCGTCTCTTCGCGGGCGCGGCCACCGCCAACATCGCCATCGCCCAGGCCTACATCGCGGACGTGACGCCGCCGGAGGGGCGCGCCAAGGGCATGGGGGTGCTCGGCGCCGCGTTCGGCCTCGGGTTCGTGCTCGGGCCCGCCATCGGCGGGTTCCTCTCCAACCACTCCCTCGCGGCGCCCGGCTACGCGGCGGCCGCGCTCGCGGCGGTGAACCTCCTCGGCGCCTGGTTCGTCCTCCCCGAGCCGGCGAGCCACGTCGTCGCCCAGCGGCGCCCGCGCTTCCTCGCGCTCCTCGACGAGATGAAGAAGCCCGGCATCCGGCGGCTGCTCGTCGTCTACTTCGTCTCCATCCTCGCCTTCAGCGGCATGGAGGCGACCTTCGCGCTGCTCGCCCACGAGCGCTTCGCGCTCGACCGGCGCCACGTGAACTACGTGTTCGCGTACATCGGCCTCATCGTGGTGGTGGTGCAGGGCGGCCTCATCGGTCCGCTCACCCGCCGGTTCGGCGAGAAGCGCCTGCTCGTCGCCGGCTTCGTGCTGCAGGGCCTCGGCCTCGCCGCCCTGCCCTACGGCGGCGGCGCCCCCGGGCTGTACCTCGCCTGCATCCCGCTCTCGGTGGGGAGCGGCCTGGCCAGCCCGGCCATGACCGCGCTCCTCTCCCGGAGCGCGCGCGAGGACGATCAGGGCGGGACGCTCGGCATCGGCCAGTCGGCGGCGGCGCTCGGCCGCATCGTGGGCCCCGAGTCCGCCACCTGGACGTACCAGCGCCTCTGGCCGGGCTTCCCGTACCTCGGCGGCGCGCTGCTCATGGCGGTCGCGGCGCTGGTCGGCGCCACCGTCGGCGTGAGGCGGGCCGGAGCCGAGGAGGGAGCGGGCGGGCGCGGCCGAGAGGCGCGGCGAGCAGGAGAGGCCTAGAGGGAGGGGACGCGATGCCGGAACTGCGCAGGGATCCGATCGTCGGCCGCTGGGTCATCATCGCCACCGAGCGGGCGCGGCGCCCCTCCGACACGCTGCGCACGCCGGAGCCGCCGCAGCCGGCGCTCTGCCCGTTCTGCCCCGGGCAGGAGGACAAGACCCCGCGCGAGGTCTACGTCTCGGGGCGGCCCTCGGCGAGCCCGCCCAACTCTCCCGGCTGGAAGGTGCGGGTGGTGCCGAACCGGTTCCCCGCCCTCAAGATCGAGGGGGATCTCGATCGCCAGGCGGAGGGGATCTACGACCGGATGAACGGCATCGGCGCGCACGAGATCATCATCGAGACGCCGGACCACGCGCGGCAGATGAAGGACCTCTCGGACACCGAGCTCACCGAGATCCTCTTCGCCTTCAAGGCCCGCATCCTGGACCTGCGCAACGACATGCGCTTCCGCTACATCCTGCTCTTCAAGAACCACGGCCACCTCGCCGGCGCGACGCTCGAGCATGCGCACTCGCAGCTCATCGCGCTGCCGGTGGTGCCGCGGCAGGTCTCGGAGGAGATCGAGGGCGCCCGCCGCCACCACGACCACCGCGAGCGCTGCATCTTCTGCGACATCGTCGGGCAGGAGCGGAGGGACCGATCCCGCCTCATCTTCGAGAACGAGGAGTTCGTCGCCTTCGCGCCCTGGGCGCCACGCTCGCCGTTCGAGACCTGGATCCTGCCCAAGCGCCACGAGTCCAACTTCGAGGCCGAGCCCAAGGAGCGCCTGGGCCAGGCCGCCGCGGCGCTGGGCACCACCCTCCGCCGCCTGGCCGCCGCCCTCGGGAATCCGGCCTACAACTTCATGGTCCACTCCAACCCGCTCCGCGACGTCCCCTCGCTCAGCTACCACTGGCACATCGAGGTGATGCCGGCGCTCTCGCAGGTGGCCGGGTTCGAGTGGGGCTCGGGGTTCCACATCAACCCGGTGCCGCCCGAGGAGGCGGCCGAGTTCCTGCGGAAGGTCTCGGCCTAGCCCGGGGCGCCCGTGGAGATCCTCTTCGTCGCCTCCGAGGTCGCGCCGCTCTCGAAGACGGGCGGCCTGGGGGACGTCGCCGGCGCGCTGCCGCGGGCGCTCTCCGCGCGCGGTCACGCGGTGGCGGTGGTGTCGCCGCGCTACGGCTTCATCGACCCGGTGGAGCGCGGGTTCGAGCGCATCGACCAGGCGCTGCGCGTCCGCGGCGAGCCCGCGGCGGTGTGGGTCCGGCGCGGGCGGCCGGCCCAGTTCCTGCTCGAGCACGAGGAGTTCTTCGGGTCCCGCACCGGCATCTACGGCGAGGGCGGGCGCGACTACGCCGACAACGCCGAGCGGTTCGCCTGGCTCGCGCGCGCGGCGCTGGCGTTGCCCGGCGCGCTCCGGCTCCGGCCGCGGATCGTCC
This sequence comes from Anaeromyxobacteraceae bacterium, assembly GCA_035519395.1. Lineage (GTDB taxonomy): Bacteria > Myxococcota > Myxococcia > Myxococcales > Anaeromyxobacteraceae > Anaeromyxobacter. The sequence continues at coordinate 12,937 of DATIWK010000094.1, forward strand.
ACCTGCACGACTGGCAGACGGCGCTCGGCGCGTGGCTCCTGCGGCACGAGCACGCGCAGGACCGCGTCCTGGCGGGCGCGAAGACGGTCTTCACCATCCACAACCTCGCCTACCAGGGCGTCTTCCCCAAGGAGGTGCTCCCCACCATCGGGATCCCCTGGGACGTGTTCCGCTACGAGGCGCTGGAGTTCCACGGCCAGGTGAGCTTCATGAAGGCCGGGCTGGTCTTCTCGGACCAGCTCACCACGGTGTCTCCCACCTACGCGAAGGAGATCCTGACGCCCGACGGCGGGGAGGGGCTCGACGCGCTCCTCCGCCACCGCGCCGCAGACCTGGTCGGGATCCTCAACGGGATCGACGTGGACACCTGGGATCCGCGGCGCGACCCGCACCTGGCCGCCCACTACGACGCCCGCGACCTCTCCGGGAAGGCCGCGTGCAAGGAGGCCCTGCAGCGCGAGATGGGCCTGCCGGTCCGCCCCGGCGTGCCGCTCCTCGGCCTGGTGAGCCGGCTCGCCGATCAGAAGGGCTTCGACCTCGTGGCGGGCGCGCTCCCGGAGCTCCTCGCGCGCGACGTGCAGATCGTCCTCCTGGGCTCGGGCGAGCGGCGGTACGAGCTGGCCTTCTCGCGCCTCGCCGCCGACCGCCCCGACCGGATGGTGGCGCGCATCGGGTTCGACGAGGCGATCGCCCACCGGATCGAGGCGGGCGCCGACCTGTTCCTGATGCCGAGCCGGTTCGAGCCCTGCGGCCTCAACCAGATGTACTCGCTCCGCTACGGCACGGTGCCGGTGGTGCGGGGGGTGGGAGGCCTCGAGGACACGGTCGAGGACTTCGACGGATGGCGGAGCGGCACCGGGTTCAAGTTCCGCGGGTACGCGCCGGACGCGCTGCTGGTCGCCGTCCGCCGCGCCCTCGACGTGTACCGCGATCGCGACGCGTGGCGCGGGCTGCAGGAGCGCGGGATGGAGCAGGACAACTCGTGGGACCACAGCGCCGCGCGCTACGAGGCGCTCTACCAGCGGCTGCTCGCCTGAGGCCACTGGCTTGCGAGCGCAGGGCCAGGCGGATGAGCCTGGCCCCCCTCCAGCCCAGAGGTCGTGGAGAGTCCGAGGGCAAGCCGGAGCGAGCCCGGGGGGGGCTGGGGGGTGCGATTCTGCACCCCCCAGTACGAATGCTCACTCCAGCCCGCGCGCCCTCAGCTCGTCGTCCGACTCGCCGTGCAGGTGGCCGAGCTCGTGGAGCAGGGTCACGCGGACCTGCTCCGCCAGCTCCTTGCGGTCGCGCGCGAAGCGGATCAGGTTCTTGCGGTAGACGACGATGGCCCGGCAGCGCGGGCCGTCGGCCGGCGCGCAGGTCTCGTCCTCGGACGGACCGCGGAAGAGACCGAGGATCGACGGCGAGAGGGGCGGATCGACGGCGAGCAGGTCGCCCGTGTCCGGGAGGTCCTGCACCTCGACCGGCACCCTCTCCAGGGCCCGGCGCTCGGGCTCGGGCAGGGCGGAGACCGCCGCCGCCAGCTCCTGCTTGAAGGCGACCTCGTCGACGGGGAGCTCGCTGCGGAACTCGGCGGGGGCCCGGGAGCGGGCCCGGGCCAGCCAGGCCTCCGCGCGCTTCGCGTCGCCCCGCCGCTCGTAGACGAGGCCGAGCTGGTGCATCGCCCAGGGGTCCTCGGGAGCGAGCTGGAGGGCGCGCTCGAACGCGCGCTGCGCCTCGGGGAAGCGGCAGAGCTCGTAGAGGGCGAGCCCGCGCTCGTAGGCGACGTCGGGATCCGCTGCTCGCGCGGCCGCCGCTCGATCGAGGTGCTGGAGCGCGAGGTGGCTGTGGCCCAGGTCGTTCTCGGCCATCCCCGCCACGAGCTCCAGCCGCGCCGCGAGATCGCGATCCCGCCGCGCCCCGCGTGCGGCGGAGCGCGCGCCCCGCGCCGCGTACTCGAGCCCCGCCTCCAGCGCGTCGCGTTCGCCGCCCAGCCTGCGGACGTACAGCTCCGAAGCGCCGAGGAGCGTTTCGGGGTCGTCCGGATCGACCGCCAGCGCCCGGGCGAAGGCGAGGCGCGCCTCGTCGAGACGGCCGAGCGCGGCGAGCGCCTCGGCCCGCGCGGCGAGCGC
>DATIWK010000095.1:0-3698 GCA_035519395.1 Anaeromyxobacteraceae bacterium
CAAGAACAAGAAGATGTCGAAGGAGGCCACCCTCAAGGCCAAGAAGGAGCTCAAGAAGCTCAAGATGATGAGCCCGATGAGCGCCGAGGCCACGGTGGTGCGCAACTACATCGACTGGATCCTCTCGCTCCCCTGGTACGAGTACACCGACGACAAGCTCGACATCCCCGAGGCCGAGAGGATCCTCGACGAGGATCACTACGGGCTCAAGAAGCCCAAGGAGCGGATCCTCGAGTACCTGGCCGTCCAGAAGCTCGTGGACAAGATCAAGGGGCCCATCCTCTGCTTCGTCGGGCCCCCGGGCGTGGGCAAGACCTCGCTCGCCAAGTCGATCGCGCGCGCCATGGGCCGGCGCTTCGTCCGCATCAGCCTGGGCGGCGTGCGCGACGAGGCCGAGATCCGCGGCCACCGCCGGACCTACATCGGGGCGCTGCCCGGCAAGATCATCCAGTCGCTGAAGAAGGCCGGCAGCGGCAACCCGGTCTTCCTCCTCGACGAGGTGGACAAGATGTCCACCGACTTCCGCGGCGATCCCTCCTCCGCGCTCCTCGAGGTGCTCGATCCCGAACAGAACTTCTGCTTCAACGACCACTACCTCGACCTCGACTACGACCTCTCCAAGGTGATGTTCATCTGCACGGCCAACACCATGGCCGGGATCCCGCTGCCGCTGCAGGACCGCATGGAGGTCATCCGCATCGCCGGGTACACGGACCTGGAGAAGCTCTCCATCTCGCGGCGCTACCTGGTGCCCAAGCAGCGCGAGGCGAACGGGCTCGCGAGCATCCCGGTCCAGTTCAGGAAGAGCGCGCTGAGGCTGCTCGTCCACCGCTACACCAAGGAGTCGGGCGTCCGCTCGCTGGAGCGCGAGATCGGCTCGGTCTGCCGGAAGATCGCGAAGGACGTGACCAAGAACGGCGTGCGCGAGGGCGCGGGCTACGTGGTCACCCAGAAGCTGGTCCAGAAGTACCTCGGCCCGCCCAAGTACCGCTACGGCACCGCCGAGGCGCAGGACCAGGTCGGCGTCACCACCGGCCTGGCCTGGACCGAGCTGGGCGGCGAGCTGCTCACGGTCGAGGCGACGGTCATGCCGGGCAAGGGCAAGCTCACCATCACCGGCAAGCTGGGCGAGGTGATGCAGGAGTCGGCGCAGGCGGCGATGAGCTACGTCCGCTCCCGCGCCGATCTGCTCGGGCTCGACAAGCGCTTCCTCGAGAACGTCGACATCCACGTCCACGTGCCCGAGGGCGCCATCCCCAAGGACGGCCCGTCCGCCGGCATCACCATGGCGACGACGCTGGTCTCGGCGCTGTGCCGCATCCCGGTCCGCAAGGACGTGGCGATGACCGGCGAGATCACGCTGCGCGGCCGGGTGCTGCCCATCGGCGGCCTCAAGGAGAAGGTGCTCGCGGCGCACCGCGGCGGGATCAAGAAGGTGATCATCCCCAAGGAGAACCAGAAGGACATCCGGGAGATCCCGAAGAAGGTCCGCGCGCTGCTGCAGATCATCGTGGTCGAGGACGCCGACGATGTGCTGCGCGCCGCCCTCCTCGTCGATCGGCCCGACGAGTTCCTGAAGAAGGCGCCGCCGCCGGTGCCGGCCGAGGCGCAGGCGTCGGCGTAGGCGCGGCGGCGCAGCGGCTTCCGCCCCGAAAGGACGCGCCCAGGCCGGCGCCCCGTGCTAGAGCGCTCGCCATGCGAACGCGCCACACGGTGGTCTCCACGCTCGCGCTGTTCGCGGCGTGCGCCGCCCCGCGGCCGGCGCCCGTGCCCCGGGCCGTCTTCGTCGAGGGCGAGGCGGGTCGGCTCGCCGTCCAGGACTTCGGCGGCCTGGAGCCGGCCGTCGTCCTCCTGCACGGGCTGGGAGGCGACGCGGACGTGTGGCGCGCGCAGGTCGCGGACCTGTGCGGCCGGCAGGGGCGCCACGTGGTCGTCTACGACCAGCGTGGCCACGGCCGCTCGTCGCCGGCGCGCGACGGCGTCTACACGGTGGACGCGCTCGCGGTGGACCTCGATCTCGTCATCCGCGAGCTGGGCCTGCACCGCGTGGTCCTGGTCGGCCACAGCTTCTCGGGGACCGTGCTCACCGCCTACGCGAGCGCGCACCCGGAGACGGTCGTCGGCCTCGTCTACCTCGACGCGGTGGGCGACTTCTCGGCGCTGCCCCAGGACCAGATCGCGCCCATGCTGGCGCGGGACGCGGGGCTGGACGTGGCGGGGCGGCGGGCCGCGTTCGCCGAGATGCTCGAGCCGCGCGCCAGGCCACGGACCCGCGAGCAGGTGCTGGTGACGCTCGACCGGCTCGACCCCCCGGCGTTCGCGGCGCTGCGGCGCAGCATGGCCGCCTTCCCGGGGCGGAAGCGTTACGCGCGCTACCACGGTCCTGCGGTCGCCATCGAGGCGGCAGGGAACGAGTTCCCGGCGACGGCGTCGCGGGCGCTCGGCGTGCCGCGCGTGGAGATCGCGGGCGTGTCGCACTGGCTCATGCTGGACGACCCGGAGGCGACGAACGCCGCGCTCGACGCGTTCCTCCGGCGCGTCGCGCGGTGAGACGATCTTGCCGGGGGGCCTTCCGCCCCGAAGCTCACTCCGCCGCGAGCCGGGCGTAGTACCGGTGTGCGCCTCGCGCCGAGGGGAGCGGCGTGAGCCCGAGGCGCGCCAGGTCCCAGCCCGGCGCGCCGTCCTTCACCACCACGCAGCGGCGCGCGACGCGCCGGGCCCGGGCGAGCGCCGCCGGCGCGAGCGGCCGTGGATCGGCGAGCAGGCGCACCGCGTCGAAGCCGCCCGGCTCCGCGCGGGCGTGGCGGAACATCGGGTCGAAGACCACCACGTCGAAGCTCCGGTCCGGGAGGGCGGCCAGGGCAGCCGCGTGGTCGCCCGCACGGACCTCGACGCGCCGCGCCGGGGCAGCGGCGAGGCGCGCCAGGCCCTCGGCGGCCCAGGCGGCGAGCGCGGGCGAGGCCTCGAGCCCGACCACGCGCCCCTCCGGGCCCGCTGCCGCGGCGGCGACCAGCGCGTCGGCGCCGAGGCCGAGTGTGCAGTCGAGGACCGCGTCGCCGGGACGGACCCCGGCGGCTTCGAGGAATGGATCGTGCTCGGTGGGCTCGAATGCGGGAGCGAAGGGCCGGTCAGGGGAGCCCGGCCCGGAGAGACCGGGGGGTTCGGGGAAGCGGCATGCCCCCCCGGCAGGATCGACGCGGCGGAGCGCGCGCTTCATGCGGAGGAGGCCCATGCCGGCGGACCAGACGTGCTCGGTCCACGCGCCCCCGCGCGCCGTGGCCTGGCGCGAGGTGGTTGGCGAGGCAGGAACCGCGAGCGTCGCGCGCCGGGCGGAGAGCACGAGGAAGGCCTCGGCGCCGCAGCCCGCCGCGACGTGCTCCAGCCCGCGGTTTCCGCGGGGCGCGAAGAGCAGGCCGAACCGGAGCGCACAGGCCCGGGCTGCGGCGTCCTCCTCCGGCGCTGGCCGGAGCGGCGTGGTGACGGCGACCTGCACGGCGACGTGAATGCGCCGGAGCGGAGGGGGATGCAAGGGCGATCGAGGCCGGGGTCGCGGTCGAGGTCGGGGTCGCGGTCGGGTCGCGGCCGAGGCTGCACTGAACGTCAAGCGCGCAGAGCGCCGGGAGCGGCCCTGGCCCGAGGAGCGGAGCGCATGCGAGGGCTTGTCGCCTCCAGATCGGCCCATGCAGAAAGGAGTCCGG
>DATIWK010000096.1:0-16994 GCA_035519395.1 Anaeromyxobacteraceae bacterium
AGCCGGATGAGGCTGCCCCGGAGCGACCGGGGGCGGCCGGGGGGCGGCAGCCCCCCGGAATGATCTCCGAGATTGTCGTGGCCACCACCCGGCCGGAGACCATGCTCGGCGACACGGCCGTGGCGGTCCACCCGGACGACGAGCGCTACCGCGGCATGGTGGGGAAGAAGGTCCGCCACCCGCTCACCGGCCGCGAGTTCCCCGTCATCGCCGACGCGATCCTGGTCGATCCCGAGTTCGGCACCGGCGCCGTGAAGGTGACGCCCGCGCACGACTTCAACGACTTCGAGACCGGGAAGCGCCACGGGCTCGAGCTGCTCACGGTCATCGACCTGAACGGGAAGATGAACGCGGCCGCCGGGCCGGTGGCGGGGCTGGACCGCTTCGAGGCGCGCAAGAAGGTGAAGGAGCTCGTCGCCGAGCAGGGCCTCGACCGCGGGTCGAAGCCGCACCTGCTGCCGCTGGGCCGGTGCCAGCGCTCGCAGACCATCCTGGAGCCGCTCCTCTCCGACCAGTGGTACGTCCGGATCGAGCCGCTGGCGCGCCCCGCCATCGAGGCGGTGGAGCAGGGGAAGACCCGCTTCATCCCCGAGCAGTGGACCAACACGTACATGGCGTGGATGCGCAACATCCACGACTGGTGCATCAGCCGGCAGCTCTGGTGGGGGCACCAGATCCCGGCCTGGTACTGCGCCGACGGCCACGTCACGGTGGCGCGCGAGGCGCCCGCGGCCTGCGGAACATGTGGACGGCGCGAGCTGCGGCAGGACGAGGACGTGCTCGACACCTGGTTCTCGTCGGCCCTCTGGCCGTTCTCGACCATGGGCTGGCCGGAGCGGACCAGGACGCTCGAGACGTTCTACCCGACCTCCGTCATGGAGACCGGCCACGACATCATCTTCTTCTGGGTCGCCCGGATGATGATGATGGGCATCCACTTCATGGGCGAGGTGCCCTTCCGCACCGTGTACCTGCACCCGATGGTGCGCGACGAGAAGGGCCAGAAGATGTCGAAGACCAAGGGGAACGTCATCGACCCCCTGGAGATCACCGAGAAGTACGGCGCCGACGCGCTGCGCTTCACCCTCGCCGCCCTCACCGCCCAGGGGCGCGACATCAAGCTCGCCAAGGAGCGGATCGACGGCTACCGGGCCTTCGCCAACAAGCTCTGGAACGCGTCGCGCTTCGCGCTCATGAACCTCCAGGGCTTCGAGGCGCGCGGCGGCGACCCCGCCAGGATGGCGCGCACGCCCGCCGACCGCTGGATCCTGGCGCGGCTACAGCGCGCCGTGAACGAGACCGTCGAGGCGCTCGAGGCGTTCCGCTTCAACGACGCCGCGAGCACCGTCTACCAGTTCGTCTGGCACGAGCTCTGCGACTGGTACATCGAGCTGTCGAAGGACGCGCTCTACGGCGAGGACGCGGGCGCGAAGCACGCCGCACAGGTGGTGCTGGTCCACGCGCTGCAGACCGCGCTGCGGCTCCTCCACCCCATGATGCCGTTCATCACCGAGGAGCTCTGGCACGTGCTGCGCGCGCAGGTCCGCGCCGACGCCTGGCCCGAGTCGGTGTTCGCGGCGCCGTACCCGGAGGCGGGCCCGGTGGACACGGACGCGGAGCGCGCCTTCGCCCCCGTCCTGGGCATCATCGACGCGCTGCGCAACCTCCGCGGCGAGATGAACATCCCGTTCAAGGTGACGCTGGGTGCGAGCGACGCGCAGGCGGTGGTGGTCGCGCTCACCGACGCCGACACGCGCGCGGTCATCGAGGGCGGGGAGCGGCGCCGCATCGCGCGGGTCGCCGGCGTGGATCGCATGCGCCTCGTGTCCGGCGCGCACACGCCCGCCGTGCCGCAGTCCGCCGTCGCGGTCGGCCCGGGGTTCGAGGTCCGCGTGCCGCTCGCGGGCGTCATCGACCTCGCCGCGGAGACCGCCCGGGTCGACAAGGAAATCTCCAAGATCGACGCCGACTTGGGTGGCATCGAGCGGAAGCTCGCCAACCCGAGCTTCGTCGAGAGGGCGCCGCCCGAGGTGGTCGAGAAGGACCGCGCCCGCGCCGGCGAGCTCCGCGAGAAAAGAAGGAAACTGGAGGCGCATCGTGCCATGCTTTCCGGCGCGGAAGCGCATTCCAACAGGAGGGACGTCGACATGGAGTGGAACGAGCAGAAGCCTGGAACCCCGGGCGCCGCGCCGGCGGAGCCGTCCGCGCCCACGCCCGTGCCGCAGCAGCCGAGCGCAGCGAACCCGGTCGCGGAGGCCGTGGAGAAGGTCGCCGCCGCCGCGGGCGAGATCGCGAAGGCCGCGGCGGGCGCCGTCGCCTCCGGGATCGAGGGGCTGGCCGACAAGGTGAAGGCCGCCGAGCCCGCGGTGCGCAAGGCCGTGAGGAAGGCCGCGAAGAAGGTCCGCAAGGCCGCCGCGAGGGTGAAGAAGGCCCCGCGCCGCGCCGCCGCGAAGAAGGCGAAGAAGCCTGCCCGCAAGGTCGCCCGCAAGCCCGCAGGGCGCAAGGCGTCGAAGCGCAAGCCGGCGCGCCGGAAGTCGCGCCGGTAGCCATGGCGGCGCTCCCGGCCGCCGCGGAGCGGCTCGTCGACCTCGCGCTCGAGGAGGACCTCATCCTCGGCGACGCGACGAGCGAGGCGACGATCGAGGCGGCGGCGCGCGGCGCCGGTCGGTTCCTGGCGAAGGAGGACCTCGTCCTGGCCGGGACCGCCGTGGGCGCACGCGTCTTCGAGAAGCTCGGCGCCACCTGCCGCTTCGACCGGGGGGACGGTGTGCGCGTGGCGCGCGGCGAGGAGGTGGGCGGCGCCGAGGGCGCCGTCCGCGCTCTCCTCGCCGCGGAGCGCACCGCCCTCAACTTCCTGCAGCGCCTCTCCGGGGTGGCCACCGCCACGCGGCGCTGCGCGGACGCGCTCGCGGCGGCGGGCGGGCGAACGCGCCTGCTCGACACGCGCAAGACCACGCCGGGCTGGCGGATGCTGGAGAAGGAGGCGGTCCGCGCCGGCGGCGGGAAGAACCACCGCTTCTCGCTCGGCGACGGGATCCTCGTCAAGGACAACCACGTGGCGGCGTGCGGCGGGGTCGCCGAGGCGGTGCGGCGCGCGCGCGCCTCCGCCGGCGCCATGCTCAAGATCGAGGTCGAGGTGGTGGACCTGCCCGGGCTGGACGCCGCCATCGCCGCCGGCGCCGACATCGTGCTCCTCGACAACATGGCCGACGACGCCATCGCCGAGGCGGTGCGCCGGGCCGCGGGGCGGGTGCTCCTCGAGGCGAGCGGCAACATGACGCTGGAGCGGCTGCCGCGGGTGGCCGCGACGGGCGTGGACTTCGTGTCGATTGGGGCGGTGACCCACGGCGCGAGGGCGGTGGACATCTCGTTCGAGCTGGGGTGAGGTCGCGGTCGCGGCCGAGGGTCGGAGTAGAGGTCGCGGTCGGGGTCGGGGTCGAGGTCGCGGCCGGGGTCGAGGTCGCGGCCGGGGTCGAGGTCGCGGCCGGGGTCGAAGGTCGCGTGTCGGGCTCGCGTCACTTCCGGCGTGCGTTGACAGGGACCGGCGCGCCGCCGACACTTTCCACGTGGCCGTCCCCGAGCCCGCCCAGAACGGCTCCGAGGAGCTGGTCCTCGCCTTTCTCGCCGAGGCGGGGGACGAGTTCGTCTCGGGCGAGGCCATCTCGGACAAGCTGGGCCTGACCCGCGCCGCCGTCTGGAAGCACGTCGAGGCGCTCCGCGCCGCCGGCTACCGGATCGACGCCATGCCGGCGCGCGGCTACCGGCTCTCGGGCATCCCCGACCGGCTCACCGCCCTGGAGCTGCGGCCGCTCCTCAACACCCACGACGTCGGGCAGACGCTCCACTGCTTCGAGGAGGTCGGCTCGACCAACGACGTCGCGAAGGAGCTCGCCGAGGAGGGGGCCGCGCACGGCGAGGTGGTGGTCGCCGAGGCGCAGTCGTCGGGCCGGGGGAGGCGCGGGCGCCCCTGGGCTTCGCCGCCGCGCCGGAACGTCTACCTGTCGGTGATCCTCAGGCCCGACCTGCCGCCCGCCCGGGCGCCCGAGCTGACGCTGGTCGCGTCGCTGGCGGTCTGCGACGCGCTCCGGCATGCCGGCGTGGACGCCGGGATCAAGTGGCCGAACGACGTGCTCGCCTCGGGGAAGAAGATCGCGGGCATCCTCACCGAGCTGTCGGCCGAGCCGGACAAGGTCCACTGGGTCGTGGTCGGCGCCGGCGTGAACGTGAACGCGCGCCTGGAGGACTTCCCCGAGGAGCTGCGCGGGGAGGCCACCAGCGTGCTCCTCGAGCGCGGCCAGCCCGCGCCGCGGGCGCTCTTCGCGGCCGCTTGCCTGACCGCGCTCGAGGCCTGGCTCGACCGCCACGCGGAGGAGGGGTTCGGCGCGATCCGCGACGCCTGGCGGGCGAGGAACGTGACGCTCGGCCGCGCGGTGACGGTGCGGGTGGAAGGGCGGGACGTCCAGGGCGTGGCCGAGGACCTGGACGAGCGGGGCGCGCTGCTGGTGCGGACCCCGACCGGCCTGGAGCGGGTGGACTCGGGCGACGTGAAGCTGCTCCGTTGAACCCCCGGGCCAGGTCCGCGCACTTGCGTTGACCGTCGCGGGGGCGCAGGGCTACGCTCGCGCCGTGCTCCTCGCCATCGACGTGGGCAACTCCAACACCGTCCTCGGGGCGTTCGAGGGGGCGAAGCTCCGGCACCACTGGCGCATCGAGACGAGCCACACCCGGACGTACGACGAGTACGGCATCCTCCTCCGCCAGCTCTTCGCGTCGGGAGGGGTCGAGGCGGGGAAGGTGGACGCGGTGGTGGTGTCGAGCGTGGTGCCGCCGCTGGCCTTCACCCTGGAGCAGACCGCGCTCCGGTACTTCGACGTGAAGCCGCTCTTCGTGGGGCCGGGCGTGAAGACGGGCATGCCCATCCTCTACGAGAACCCGCGCGAGGTCGGGGCCGATCGCGTGGTGAACGCCGTCGCCGCGTACGAGCGCTGGCGCTGCGGCCTGGTGGTGGTGGACTTCGGCACCGCCACCACCTTCGACGCGGTCTCCCAGAAGGGCGAGTACCTGGGCGGCGCCATCTGCCCGGGGATCGCCATCTCGATGGAGGCGCTCTTCCGCAGCGCGTCCAAGCTGCCGCGCGTCGAGTTCGCCAGGCCGCCGGTGGTGATCGGCCGCAACACCGTCGCCTCCATGCAGAGCGGCCTCGTGTACGGCTACGTCGGCCTGGTGGACGGGATCTGCGCGCGGATGGCGGACGAGCTGGGGTTCCAGCCCAAGGTGGTCGCGACCGGAGGGCTCGCGCCCCTCATCGCCGGCGCCTCGCGCGCCATCGGCGAGGTGGACGAGCACCTGACCCTGGAAGGCCTGCGGCTGATCCACGAGCGCAACACGTGAGCACGCCCGAGATCACCGGACCCCGGGGAGACGCCGCCGGCGGCGCCTGCGAGGAGGGGAAGGCCGCCTTCTTCGCGCGCGATCTCCACTCCGCGCACGCCGCCTTCGAGCGCGCCCACCGCCGCGATCCGCGCGACCGCTTCGCCATGTCCTGGTACGGGGTCACGCTGGTGCTGGTGGAGCGCAACTCCAACCTGGGCGCGATGCTCTGCGACCAGGCGGTGCGGCTCTCCGGGCCGGAGCCCGAGCTGCTCCTCAACCAGGCCCGTATCCACCTGGCGCTCAACCAGCGCGTGCGCTCGGTGCGCGCCATCGAGCGGGGCCTGGAGCTGTGGCCGGAGGACCCGCGGCTGGTCGCGGCGCGCGACGCGCTCGGCCAGCGGCGCGCCCCGGTGGTGCCCTTCCTCTCCCGCAACAACCCGCTCAACCGCGTCCTGGGGCGGCTGCGCCACCGCTGGCGCCAGCGCTCGGTCCCGCACTACGAGCTGAACCCCTTTGCGCTGGGCGTGCCGGTCCCGCCGCCCGCCGGTCCGGATGGGAGCTGAGATGGCCGACTGCCCGCTGCCGATCGACGTCCTCCCCAAGCAGCTCCAGAAGCACGCCGACCCCAAGGCGCCCGCGCCGCTCCGCTCCATGGGCGCGAAGGGGCTGGTGCCGGCGGCGGCGCCGGTGGACCTGGTGACGCTCCTCTTCATGCTCTCCTTCGACGCCGACGAGGCGGTGCGCGCCACCGCGGCCCGCACCGCCGAGGGGTTGCCGGACAAGATCTACGGCGTGGCCCTCCGCTCCGAGGTGCTGAAGGGGCCGGTGCTCGACTGGCTCGCCGACCGCTTCGCCTCGAAGGAGGCGGCGATCGAGCTGGTCCTGCTCAACGCCGCGACGCCCGACGAGACGTTCGGCCGGCTGGCCTCCACCGTGTCCCAGCGGCTCGCCGAGATCGTCCGCCAGAACGAGCTGCGCCTGCTGCGCCACGAGCCGATCATCCGCGCGCTGTGCCAGAACCCGAACGCGCTCGCCTCGAGCGTGGACGGCGCCTGCGATTTCTGCGTCCGCAACGGCCTGGTCCCGCTCGACGTGCCCCGCATCGTGGACGCCTACAAGCGCGTCCACGGCGTCGATCCGACCGTCAAGCCGCCGGAGAAGGGCGAGACCGCCGAGGCGCTCATGGCCGAGTTCAGCCAGGAGCTGGCGGCCGAGGTCCCCGAGGGCGGTGCGGCGGGCTCGGCGGAGGAGGCCGCGGAGGAGTCCGGCAAGAGGCTCAACATCACCCAGCGCGTGATGAAGATGACGGTGGCCGAGAAGATCAAGCTCGCGACGCTCGGCAACAAGGAGGCGCGCACCATCCTGCTGCGCGACGCCAACAAGCTGGTCTCCATGGCCGCCGCCACCAGCCCGCGCATCACCGACGGCGAGATCGTGAGCCTCGCCAACTCGCGCACCGTCAACTCGGACGTGCTCCGCTACATCTACTCGAACCGCGAGTTCCTGCGGAACTACGCCATCAAGATCTCGCTGGTGAAGAACCCCAAGGTCCCGCTGCCGACCGCGCTCAAGCTGCTCCTCGTCCTCCAGGAGAAGGACATCAAGGACCTCGCGCGCGACCGGAACGTGCCCCACACCATCCAGTCGCAGGCCAAGGCCTGGCTCATGAAGAAGGAGCAGAAGGACAGGACCAAGATGGACGAGAAGCACTGAACCCCCGGGCCGAGCCACGTGACCGGCGCGCAGGGCAGAGGGGCGGACGCGCCCGCGGCGGTCCCGCGAGCGGCGGCCGGGGCGGGGGACGAGCCGGTGAGGGTCGGCCGCGCCGTGTGGCTCTCGGCCGCGACCATGGCGTCGCGCGTCCTGGGCCTGGTCCGCGATCAGCTCTTCGCCATCGTCGTCGGGGCGAACCGGTTCTCCGACGCGTTCGTGGTCGCGTTCCGGATCCCGAACCTGCTCCGCGACCTCTTCGCCGAGGGCGCGCTCTCCTCTGCGTTCGTGCCCACCTTCGCCGACTACCACCGGAACCGCGGGCGCGACGCGGCCTACCGGCTCGCCAACGTCGTGGTGGCGGTGGTGATGCTGCTGGTGGGCTCGCTCACGCTGCTCGGCATCGCGTTCGCCGGGCCCATCGTCCACGCCATGGGGTTGAGGGAGGGCGCCCCGCTCGCCGCTTCGCTCACGCGGATCATGATGCCGTTCCTCCTCCTCATCTCGCTCGCGGCGCTGGCGATGGGGATGCTCAACGCGCAGAGCCGGTTCACCGCGCCGGCGGTGGCGCCGGCCCTCTTCAACGTCGGGTCGATCGCGGTCGGCGCGGCGATGTGGTTCGCGGGCTGGCCGCCGGAGCGCGCCGTGGTGGGATGGGCTTGGGGGACGCTGCTCGGCGGCGCGCTCCAGCTCGGCGCGCAGCTCCCGTCGCTGCGTGCCCTGGGCTTCCGGGCGCGGCCGCGGCTCGCGCGCTCCGACCTCCGTGATCCCGGGCTCCGGCGCATCGGCCGGCTCATGGCCGCGGCCGTGGTGGGCCTCTCCGCGACGCAGGTGAACATCCTCGTCGGCACCATCTTCGCGACTCGCCAGGAGGCCGCGGCCACCTGGCTCCAGATGGCCTTCCGGCTGATGCAGCTCCCGCTGGGTGTGTTCGGCGTCGCCATCGCCACGGTGGCGGCCGCCGGCGTCGCCCAGCGCGCCGCCGCCCGCGACATGCCGGCGGTGAAGGAGACCCTCGGCTCCGCCATGCGGCTGGTGGCGTTCCTCAACGTGCCCTCGGCGGTGGGGCTGGCCGTGCTGGCGGGCCCCATCATCTCGCTCGTCTACGAGCACGGCCGCTTCGGGCCGGTGGACGCGGAGGCCACCGCCCAGGCCCTGCTGTTCTACGCGGTGGGGCTCTACGGGTACTCGGCGGTGAAGGTCTTCGCCCCCGCGTTCTACGCGCTCGACGAGGCCCGCATCCCGGTGGTGGGGAGCGTCGCGGGGATGGCCTGCAACGTCGTCCTCAACGTGACCCTCTACCCGGTGCTCGGGTTCCGCGGCGTGGCGCTCGGCACCTCGCTCGCCGCGGGCGCGAACTTCGCCGTGCTGGCCTGGGCGTGGCGGCGCAAGCACGGAGGGCTGGGCGGCTCGGGGATCGTCCCGCAGCTCGCGCGGGTCCTGGCCGCCTCGGCCGTCCTGGCGGCGGTCGCCTGGGCGACCGCGCGGGGGCTCGCGGAGGTGCTGCCGCCGCGGGGGATGCGCCGCCAGCTCGCGCTCGGGCTCCTGCCCATCCTGACCGGCGGCTCCGCCTATCTCGCGGCCGCGCGCCTCCTGCGGATCCGCGAGATGGACGAGCTGCTCGGCGCGCTGCGCCGGCGGGCGCGGCGCCGCTGAGGCGCCGCTACTCCCGCCCGAGGAGCTGGGCGGCCGCGCTCGCCACGGCGGCGCGAGGCTTGTCCGCGGCGGGCTCCCCGGCGGGCATGCCTTCCTCGAGGAGCTGCTGCGCGATGGCGAGGGCCTTGCGGACCTTGTCCTTCACCTTCTCGTCCGCCTTGATCTTCTGGTAGGCCTTCAGCACCCGCTCCTCGTTCTTGGCGGTCGCCGACTCGAGGTCCTGGAGCTTCTTCCGCAGCTCGGCGGTCCGCTTGTCCACCTCGCCGCGGGCTCCCTCGGCCTCGCCACGCGCCACCACCAGCTCGGTCTTGAGCTCGTCGAGCTCCCGCTCGAGCGCCTCGACCTTGCCGGCCGCCTCGGCGGCCGCCGCCAGCTCCGCCGTCTTCTGGCGGGCCTCGTCCTCGGCCGCCTCCGCCCTGCGCCGCGCCTCCGCGGCGTCCTCCTCCGAGGTGCGCAGCCGCGCGTCGGCCTCGCGCGCGCGGTCGTCGGCGGCGCGGGCGCGGTCCTCTGCGGTCTTGATGCGGTCGGTGACCCGCCGGGCCTCGTCCCTGGCGGCCTTGACGTCGGCATCGGCCTTCTTGGCCTGCGCGGCCAGCCCGTCGGCGCGGGTCCGGAGGGAGCGGAGCTCGCCGTCGCGCTCGGTGGCCGAGGCCTCGGCGGCCTCGGCGCGCCGCGTGAGCCCCTCGAGCCGCTGCTGGAGCTCGCGGACCTCGGCCTCCAGGCGCGCGCGGTCGCCGTCGTCCGCCGCGGGCGCGGCCGGGCGGGCCGGCTCGGAGGTGACCGGGATCCCGGCGGCGCGGAGCAGGTCCGCGCTCGCGGCGCGCAGCGGCGTGCGCGGCGCGGGGGCCGGGGCGGGCGCGACCTCGAACGGGTTCTGCTCGAGGTCCGCCTCGACGTCGGAATCGGCGGCGAGGGCGCCGAGGGCGCGATCCGCCTCCTCCTCGATGCGCGCGATGTCCGCGCGCGCCGGTGCCTCGTCCAGGTCGGGCAGGGAGTCCGCCGCGGCGTCCACGTCGTCACCGCGGACCTCTTGCTCGCCCTCGATCTCCAGCTCCACCGGCGCAGGCTCGGCGCTCCGGGCCGGCGCGACGGCGGGAGGGCGCCCCGGGGCGGCGAGCCCCTCGAAGGCGTCGTCCAGCAGCTTCAGGTCCTCGTCCTCGCCGGACGGGGCGCCGCCTTCCGCGGTGGGCTCGTCGGGCAGGGCTCCCAGGTCGAGCGCGGGCAGGTCCGCCTCCGGCGCGGCCGCGGGCGCCTCGAGGCCCATCTCCTCCTCGAGGCTCACCACCTCCTCCTCGATGCCTCCCCCGGAGGTGGCCGCGCCGGCCTCGAGCCCGACCCGCCCGAGCGCCTCGACCAGCGCGGACGCCCGGAAAGGCTTGATGAGGTACTCCTCGGCGCGGACCTTGAGCTGCCGGTGCTTCTCGAACGTCTCCGGGGTGGCCTCGGAGCTGGTGAGCACGAGCGGGATGGGCTTGAGGGCCTCGTCCTTCTTCAGCTTCTGGCAGATGACGTAACCGGACATCTTCGGCAGCTCGACGCACAGCACGATCCCGTCGGGCGCGTACTCGCGGGCGAGGTCCAGCCCCTCCTTGCCGTCGGCGGTCGGCCGGACGTCGAAGCCGCTCGCCTCGAGCGAATCGACGAGCTCGCGCGCGAAGGCGGCGTCGCTCTCGATGAGGAGGATCTTCTTGGACATGGACGCCCTTGGAGCGGCGGGCGGCGTGGTCGCGCACCGGCCGATAAATCCTGGGAAATATTACAGGTCGCCGCGAGGGCCTGTCAAAGAAGCGCCGTACCGCGGCGCGGGGACGCGGCTAGCGCTCGGCGGCCTTCACGAGCTGGAAGAGCGCGGCCTCGTCGAGATCCGAGACCAGCGAGTACACGATCTCGTTCCGCCGCCAGACGGCGACGTTGTAGCCGCGCGACGCGACGATGCGCACCAGGTGCGGCCCGACGCGGACCTCCCGGCCGGCCGGCGCGAACCGGCCGTCCGGGTCGTCGATGATGAACAGGCCCGCCTGTCCCCGGGGGAGGGCGTAGCGCATGTAGGCGGCCGGCCACTCCCGGACGTGGGAGAGGCGCCCGCCCACGAGCCGCGCGTCCCCGCCGAAGCGCGGCGGCACCGGACGGAAGTCGAGCTTTCCGTCGAACCACGACAGGACCGCCTCCGGCCCCACCGACGCCGCGATCACCTCGAGCGGCGGGTCGCTGTTGTGCCGGCGGACCGCGTCGTCCACCAGCGCGTCCACGCCGCCGTGCGTCGCGAGCACCACCAGGACGCCCGCGGCGGCCGCGGCCACGGCGCCGAGCGGGAGCGGCGCGAGCGCCCGCCGCCACAGCGGGCGCCGCTCGTGCGCCAGTGCCGCGCGCACCCGGGCCCGGAGCGCCTCCGGCGCGCGGCCCGCAGGCGTGGCGGCGCCCATGGCGTCCCGCAGCGAGGCGCGGAGGGCGGAGCGCACCGCCGAGCGTCCGCCCACCCACTCGCGGCAGCGGGGGCAGACCGCCAGGTGCGCGTCCGTCTCGGCGCGCTCCTGCGTGTCGAACTCCCCGTCGAGGTAGGCGTCGACCGAGCGCTCGATCTCGCTGCAGTCCATCACGGCGGCGATGTTCGGGTCGATCGACATGGGGTTGACGCCGGCTAGGCGGACTTGCCGCGCTTCCGCCGGTAGGTCTCGAGGTCGATGCTGGCACCGTCCTCGGGCTCCTGCAACACGCCGGACAGGATCGCGTAGCTCGCGAGCTGCTTCTGGAGGAGCCGCCGGCCGCGGTAGAGCCTGCTCATCACCGTGCCCACCGGCACGTCGAGGATCTCGGCGATCTCCTTGTACGAGAACTCCTGGAGGTCCGCGAGGATCACCACCAGCCGGAAGTCGATGGGGAGCGAGTCGACGGCGCGCAGCACGTCGTCGGAGAGCAGCCGGTCGAAGAAGTACTGCTCGGGGTTGGCGGCGTACTCGGACGCCTCGCGGGAGACGAACCGCTCGTGGACCGCCTCGCGCTCCGACCCCTCCACGATGTTCCGCTCCTTCACCGACCGTCGATAGCGATTGATGAAGGTGTTGGTCAGGATCTTGAAGAGCCACGCCTTCATGTTGGTGCCGCGCTCGAACTTCTCGAAGAAGCGGTAGGCGCGCAGGAACGTGTCCTGGACGAGGTCCTCCGCGTCGCGGTCGTTCTTGGTGAGGCGGAGCGCGGCCGAGTAGAGGGGATCGAGGTGCCCGAGGGCCAGTTCCTCGAACTCGTCGCGGGTGAGGTCTGTCTGTTTCAGGTCGAACATCGGGTGCCTGGTCCCCCGTCCGGTTTTAGGTCCCGCGAGCCACCGCCGCCGCCGCAACGCCCAACCGGGCGCCCGTGACGTGTGGAAAACGGCCGGGCGGCCGGCCCGATTCCCGCGGTGCGGCCGGGCGGCGCCTCGCGGGGAGGGCGGCCGCCGGACCGCTCGAATTCACGCGGCATTCTGCCTGAAGCCGGGGCGTCCCGGAAGCGGCTCGGCGGCTGCGCGCCGGGGGCGCGGGCGTGTTATGGAGTCGCGCTCCGATGCCGAGGCTCCTCTTCGCCGACGACCGGGGGGTCGTCTACGACCACCCGGCGCTGCTGGCTGCGGTCCGGACGGGGGACGATCTCGTCCGGGCGGCCGAGCGGCCCGTCGCGCTGCCGGAGGGCGCCACCCTCTCGATGCTGCCGGGGCGGCGGCCGGTGGGGATCGACCCGCGCGACGGCGCGCTGGTGGTGCTCGGCGAGGTGCGGGTGGGGCGCCGGCGCATCGTGCCGCACGCCGTGGGCGCCACGCTCCCGCCCGGCTTCACCCGGACCTTCCTGCCCGCCGCGGCCCGCCCGCCGCTCGCGACCGTGGGCGCGGCGCCGGTGCTGCCGCAGTGGGCGTACACCGCGGCCGCGCTCGGCACGGACGGCCCGGTGGTCTGGGCGCTCCGCACCGACCGGCGCTCCCACTGGAGCCCGGGGCGCCACTCCACCCCGGAGCTGCCCGGCCTGGTGGCGGCGACCCTGGCCGCCTCCCCGAACCCCATCTACCGCCAGCTCTCCCGCTGCGCGCTGGAGTGGCGCTGCTTCACGGCGCAGAACACCTTCTACGGCCGCGACGAGGCGGCCATCCCCTCGTCCGCCGCCTGCAACGCGGCCTGCGTCGGCTGCATCTCCGAGCAGCCCGCGGACATGCCCCCCGCCTCGCACGAGCGGATCGAGCGTCCCCCCACGGCGGAGGAGATGGCCGAGGTGGCGCTCCGCCACCTCGCCCGCGCCACCGGCCGGGTGATGGTCAGCTTCGGCCAGGGCTGCGAGGGCGAGCCGCTCCTGCGCTGGCGGGAGATCGAGCGGGCCATCCGGCTGGTGCGCGCCCGGACGGGCCGCGGCTCGCTCCACGCCAACACCAACGGCTCCCTCCCCGAGGCCCTGGGGCGGCTCGTGGACGCCGGGCTCGATTCGGTGCGCATCTCCACGAACACCGCCTCGCCGGACCTGTACGCGGCGTACTATCGGCCGGTGCGGTACGGGCTCGGCGAGGTGGAGCGGTCCATCCGGACGGCCAGGGCGAAGGGCGCCTACGTGGCCCTGAACCTCCTCACCTTCCCGGGAGTCACGGATCGTGAGGGGGAGGCGGAGCGGCTCTGCGCCCTCGTCCGCCGCACCGGCGTGGACCAGGTGCAGACGCGGCCGCTCGCCATCGACCCGGACGTCTACCTCGCGGTGGCGCGCGGGAAGGGGGCCGGCGGACCGGCCATCGGGATCCGGGCGCTGGTGGCGGCGCTCCGGGCGGCGCGGCCGGGGCTCTCGGTGGGGAACTTCTCGCGGGCCCGGGACGAGCGCGGCGGCCGCCGGGCGGCCACCCGATGACGGCCGAGGCTTCCCTCGACCTCCGCAAGGACCTGGTGCGCCACCTGCGCGCCGGCCACCCCTGGGTGTTCCGCAAGGCGATCGAGAAGGCGCCGAAGGGGCTCGCTGCCGGCGCGATCGTGGACGTGACCGAGGACGGGCGGTTCGTGGCGCGCGGCTACTTCGACCCGCACTCGGCCATCTCGGTCCGCATCCTGACGCGCGACGCGGCCGAGCAGATCGACGCCGGGTTCTGGCGGCGGCGGGTGGCGCGGGCGCTGGCGCTGCGCCGCGAGCTGGTGCGCGACACCACCGGCTACCGGCTCGTCCACGGCGAGTCGGACGGGCTGCCGGGCGTGGTCGCCGACCGCTACGACCGGTTCGCGGTGCTGAAGCTCTACTCCGCCGGGCTCGTCCCCCACCGCGGCGCGATCGTCGAGGCGCTGCGCGCCGAGGCGGAGGACCTCGCCGGCGTCTACGGGCGCGACGAGGTCCCGCGCGACGACGACGAGGACTCGGCGGGCGCGCCGCAGGGGCGCGTGCTCTGGGGCGCCGAGCCGCCCGGGCGGATCGAGATCTTCGAGCACGGGATGAAGGTGCTGGTGGACGTGCGGAAGGGGCAGAAGACCGGTCACTTCCTCGACCAGCGCGAGAACCGGCGGATGGTGCGCGGCCTGGCGCGCGGCCGGTCCGAGGCGCTGAACCTGTTCTCGTACACCGGCGGCTTCTCCGTCGCGGCGGCGCTCGGCGGCGCGCGCCACGTGGTCTCGGTGGACGTGGACCGCGACGCGATCGCGCTGGCCCGGGAGAACTTCCGGGCCAACGGCCTCGATCCCGCCGACCACGCCTTCGCCGCCGAGGACGCCTTCGAGCTGCTGGCCGGGTACAAGCGCGAGGGGCGCCGCTTCGACCTCGTCGTCTGCGATCCGCCCGCGTTCGCCAAGTCGCAGAAGGCGGTCGAGGCGGCGGTGGCCGGCTACGCCTCGCTCAACCGCGCCGCCCTGGCGGTGCTCGCGCCCGGCGGGCTGCTCGTGACCGCGTCGTGCAGCGCGCGCGTCACGGCGGAGCAGTTCTTCGACGCGGTCAAGGAGGCGGCGTTCAAGGCGCGGGTGGACCTGCAGCTCGTGCTGGAGACGCGGCAGCCGCCCGATCACCCGGTGTCCCCGCAGTTTCGAGAGGGGCGCTACCTCAAGTGCCTGGTGCTGCGGCGGGTGGGGTAGGCCCGGGGGCCGGGAGCGCGCGGCGATCGGCGCGCTCAGATCGCGTCGCCGGGGATCTCGCCACCCTCCTTGCAGTTCACCTCGTCGCGGACCACGTCGGCGAGCTTCCCCGCCTTGCGCGCGGCCTCGAGGTCGTCGAGCACCGGCCACTGGATGTCCTCGTCCACCTTCTTCAGCGCCCGGTAGGCCTTCAGCACGCTCTCGATGCCCGCCTTCTGGACGGCGACCCAGTCGTCCTTGTCCTTGGGGTGCTCGATGAGGTACGCGGCCATCCCGAAGACCGACTGGACGTACAGCTCCTTCCCGTGGTTGCCGCCCTCGTCCTCCGCGAGCGCGTCGAGCGGGCCGTTGCAGCTCGTGACGTTCACGTCCGGGATGTCCACGATCCACTGGAAGAGCCAGCGCCGGTCGGCGCCGGCGCCCTTGCCGAGCGGATCGCGCTCCAGCCGGTGCGTCACCTCGAGGGCGCGCTTGCGCTCGGCCGGGGTGGACGGGCCGCGCTTCTGGGGGGGCGCGGCCACCGCCAGGGCGGGCAACAGCAGCGCGGCGAGGGCGACGCGGGCCAGTCGGAACATTCGGACCTCCATCAGGGATTGAAGCACGCGCCCCAGGGCGGGTCGAGCATCTTGCGGGGCGTGCTCGCGCGGCGCGCTGCCGCGCAGGCCGCGCCCGCCCGCGGTAGGATCCCGGCGTGGTCCTGGCGGGACAGTGGCTCGAGCGCCCCGCGCTCGTGGACGCGGGCGACGCCACGCTCGACGGCCTCCATCACCGCGGAGTGAAGCGGCCGGCGCTCCTGGTCTGCCCGGCGCCCGGGCCGGGCGGCGGGATGGACGCGCCGCCGCTGGCGGAGATCGCCTGGGCCGCGGCGCGCGCCGGCCACCCGTCGCTCCGGTTCCAGCACCGCGGGACGGGCGCCTCCACCGGCGCGGCGGACGCCGCCCGGGCGCTCGACGACGCGCTCGCCGCCTACCGCCACCTCGCCGAGACCGACGGGCCGCGCCTGGCGGTCGCCGCGCTCGGGGCGGGCTCCGCGGCGGCGCTCGGCGTCGCCCGGGTCCACCGGCACGTCGAGCGCGTGGTGCTGGTCGCGCCCGGCGAGCCGCCCGACCTGGAGGGCGTCGCGGCGCGCGTGCTCGTGATCCTGCCGGAGCACGGTGCGGGGGTGGACGCGCAGCAGCTCTCCGTCCGCCTCGGTGCGGCGGGGCGCGTGGAGGTCGTCGCGGGCGCGGACGCGCTGTTTCGCGCCGGGCTGCCGGAGGTGGGCCGGCGCGCGGTGGCGTGGATCGCGGGGTGATCGGTGCGGGGTCAGGGGTGCGCTCGTGCCGCCGCGGCGAGCAGCAGCAGCCCGAGCGCGAAGATCCCGCCGAGCTCGCCGAGGAGGTACGGCGGCGGGAGCGCCGCGAGGGAGAACCGGATCGACGCCCGGCGCGGATCGCGCAGGACGGCCGCGGCGCGGAGGGCAGGCGGGGACGGCGTCGCGGCGCGGTAGGCCGCCAGCGCGGGCGCGAGGAGGACGGCGCCGATCGCGATCGCGAGCGCGATGGCGGACGGCGGGAGGCGCTCCGGCGGGCCGTCGGGCAGGCCCTGCAGCGCGAGCAGCGCCGCGATCCCGTTGTTCGCGGCGTGGGCGGCCACGGCGGGCCACAGCGATCCGGCCCGCCAGGCCAGCCATCCGAAGAGGACGCCCAGGGCGAGCAGCGCCGGGAACCGCACCGGATCGAGGTGCATGACGGCGAAGAGCAGCGCGGACGCGGCGATGGCCGCCCGGGGGCGCCACGCCAGCCCGAGGGCCGAGAGCACGTATCCGCGGAACGCCGCCTCCTCGCACACGGGCGCGAGGACGGCTGCCGCGGCCGTCACGGCGATCCGCTCCCAGGCCGGGCCGTGGAAGAGCGGCGAGAGGTCGAAGGCCTTCACCCAGTCCGGGGGCAGCGCCTCCTGGGCCGCGCTCATGAGCGCACCGGCGAGCACGTACCCCGCCGCGCCCGCGAGGGCGCCGAGCGCCACCGTGCGGGCCGGGGGGCGTGGGGACAGCCGGAGGAACGCCGCGGGGCGGAGGTTCGACCCCGCTGCAGCGGCCGCCGCCGGGAGGAGGAACGCGAACAGCTCGGTCCAGAGGAGCCCGACCGCGGGGCTCGCAGCCTGGGCGACGAGCCCGAGCAGGAGGAGCGCGAGGAGCGCGAGGAAGAAGGCCAGGCTGCTCTT
>DATIWK010000097.1:0-26133 GCA_035519395.1 Anaeromyxobacteraceae bacterium
CGCGGGCACCGGGGCGGCGCTGGTCCTGTTCCTCCCGCTCGACTCGGCGTGGGTGACGGCGCTCGCCAGGCGCGCCGGGGCCGAGGTGACGCTGGCCGCCGACCTGCCGCGGCCCCTCACCAGCGCCTCGGCCGAGGACGCGAAGGTCGCCGTGGCCGCCGCCACGCGCACGCCCGGCTCGCCCGCGGACGCGGGCGCGCTCGGGAAGATCGCCACCGCCGGCTCGCCCCGGCTGCCGCCGCTCCCGCTCCTCTTCGCGCGGGCCCCGGCGGCGCGCGCCCTCGCCGTCCCGCTGGAAGGGACGAAGGGTGAGGTGGTGCTGTCGGCCGCCCTCGCGCCGCGGCTCGCGCCCCTGGTGCGGCACCAGTGGGTGACGCTCGCGTCCACCGCCCTGATGCTCCTCATCGGCGTGATCTTCGGCTTCCTGCTCCGCAGCGAGGCGCCGGCGACCATCCCGGACGAGCTGGTCTCCGCGGCCGGCAGGCTGCAGCAGGGCGACTTCACAGCCCGTGCGCCAGCGCTCGCCGGCAAGCTCGGGACCATCGCCCAGGGGCTGAACAGCGCCGCCGAGGGGGCCCAGCGGGCCGCGTCGGCCGATCTCTTCGCCAAGCCTTCGGCCCCGCCGGAGCTGACGCCCGCCGGGTTCGACATCCCGCCGCGGCCCGGCGTCGGCGCGCCGGCCGCCCCCGAGCCGGTCGCGACCAGCACCACCGCCCGGCTCGACGGCGGCGGGCTGGTGGGCGGACCGTTCGAGGCCGCGCCGGTCCCGGCTGGAAGGCCCGGGACGGAGGCGGCGTTCCCGGCCGCCGCCGTTCAGGCCGCGGCGCACTCCGCCGGGGCGCAGGCGCCCGAGGGCGAGGGCGGTCACTGGGAGCAGGTCTTCCAGGAGTTCCTGCGGGTCCGCGCGCAGTGCGGCGAGGCGAACGACGGCCTCACCTTCGACCGCTTCCGGGTGAAGCTCGAGAAGAACAAGGAGCAGCTGGTCCAGAAGTACGGCTGCCGGACCGTCCGCTTCCAGGTCTACGTGAAGGAAGGGAAGGCGGCGCTCAAGGCCACGCCGGTGAAGTAGCGTCCGCTCCGACGGCGCGCCGCCCCGCAGCGCGGGGAGGCGCGGCGCGCTACCGGGAGGCGATCGCCACCGGGCGGCGGTTGTCGCCCCTGGTGAGGACGAACTTGGCGAGGTCCGCGTCGGTGCGCGAGACGTGATCCTCGAGCCAGCTCTTCAGCCAGAGCGACATCCGCTCCGGCGGGAGCCCCACGGTGCCCTTCCGCTCGTGCTCGTTCGACATGGCGAGCAGGTCCTTCGCGAACCGGTCGTGCTCGGTCTTGTGGTGCTTGTAGCCCGAGTAGCCGACCTCGCGCATCCAGTCCTCCTCGGCGCCGAAGTGCGCGACCGCGTAGAGGCGCAGGTAGGAGAGCAGGATGCCGATCTCCTGGCGAGAGGGCGTGGAGAGGCTGGAGAGGAACCGGTCCGCGCGGCGGAAGAGCTCGCGGTGCTGCTCGTCGATCTCCTCGATGCCCACGGCCAGCGACGGCGACCACTCGATCATGTCGTCCTCCGGCGGTCCGCGGCCGCCTCCGGGCAAGGTCCAACGCCAGGCGCCCCGGGGCAATGCCCGCTTCGGGGGAGGTCCGGGCCGCCGCGCCGGTCTTGACGTCCATCAACTGGAGCGCTTGATTGACCTACAGTGAATATGACGCGTTGCGCTCGGCCGCGCCAGCGGAAGGCCGCGGGGCGGCGCAGCGCGGCACGGGGGCGCCGGGTCGCGGCGCCCGGAGGTGGCGCGGCGTCGCACAGGACCGGTTCCGAGGGGCAAGGTGTCCCACGCGGACGGGACACGGGGCGTGGCGGTTTGTCGTTCACGTATCGTCAACGAGCCGGTGCGGCTCGAATCCCGGCCGGCGCGGCCCATCCCCGGCCTATGCCCTGGATCGGGGATGGATCTCCCCAACGCGCCCCGTACGATCGGCCGGAGCGATGACGATCCCGGAGCTTCACCGCCTCGATTCGATGGTCCTGCCCGTCGCGCTCCCGCCGGAGGCGACACCGGAGATCATCCGCCGCGTCCGCGCGTACAACGACGGCGTCGACGCGTTCCACGAGCTCGTCGCCCGCGCCCGGGAGGCCCTGTCCTTCGAGCTGCGGGTCCCGGCGGACGTGCGCGATGCCCTCGCCGAGGCCGCCTCCCAGCTCCTCGACGAGCGGGCCCGGCTCTCCGGCCGCTGAGCTACGTCGCCGGGAGCCGGACCGAGAACCGAGCTCCGCGCCCGGGGGCGGACTCCACCTCGATGCGCCCGCCGTGCTCCTCGACGATGCGCTGGGCGATGGCGAGCCCCAGCCCGGTGCCACCCTCCTTGGTGGTGAAGTAGGGCTCGAAGACGCGGTGGAGGTCGCCGGGCGGGATGCCGGGGCCGGTATCGCTGACCGTGAACGCCACCTCGCCGTCGTCGCGGCGCGCGCCGACTCGCAGCGTCCCGCCGGAGGGCATGGCGTCCACCGCGTTGCGGACCAGGTTGAGCAGCACCTGCAGCATCTGGTCGCGGTCGGCCCGGACCAGGGGGAGGCGCGGCTCCACCTCGCGCACGAGCTCCACGCCGGGCGCCTGGAAGAGCGCGAGCACCGCCTGGACCAGCTCGTCGGGCGGGACCGGAGCGAGCTCCGGCGCGGGGAGGCGCGCGAACCGGCTGAACTCGTCGAGGATCCGCTTCAGGCGGCGGACCTCCTCGCCGATCGCCTGCGTGGCCTCGCCCAGGATCGCCGGGAAGTCCTGCCGCGCCTGCGCCGCCGGGTCGCGGAGCGTCTCGATGCTCATGGCGATGGGGGTGAGGGGGTTCTTGATCTCGTGGGCGAGCCGCCGGGCCACCTCGCGCCAGGCCGCCACCCGCTCCGCCGCAGCGAGCCGTGCGCGGCTGCGCGCCAGGTCCGCGGTCATGCCGTTGAAGGCCTCGACCAGCTCCGCCACCTCGCCGGTCGCCGGCGCGTCCACGCGCGCCTCGAGGTCCCCCGCCGCGACCCGCGCGGCCGCGGCGCGGAGCGCCTCGACCGGCCGCGTCACGCGCCGTGCCAGCGCCGCGCCGGCGGCGGCGGCGGCGGCGGTCGCGCCGGCGAGGGTGGCGAGGAAGGCGAGGAGCACGGTCAGCTCGGCCCGCGCCAGCCCGTCGGAGACGGTGCCGACCAGGATGCGCGCCACGGGGGCCTCGGGCGGCAGGTCCAGGGTGCGCGTGGCGGTCCCGGCCGGTCCGGCGCCCAGCACCAGCCGGACCCGCCGCCAGACGCGCAGCGCCGTGCTCGGGTCGACGGCCGGGCTCGCGTCCGCGAGCGGGGTGCCGTCGGCGGCTCGGAGCCCGATCGCGCTGTCGGTGAGCGAGGCGAGCCGGTCGGCCAGCTCCGGCCCGAGCGCGACGCCGCCGGCGACGCGGAGCGGGGGCTCGGCGCCGCGCACGTCGTCCCAGGCCACCAGCGCCAGGACCGGCTCGACGCCCGAGGGCCCGGCGCGGGCGACGACCCGGGGCACGGCCTGCCCCGCGGGCGACCGCGCGAACAGCTCGGCGAGATCCGCGTCGACGTCGCCGGCGCGGCCGGGCAGGTGGCCGGAGGAGAGGACGCGCCCGTCGGGCTCGGCCAGCGCGAGGACGTCGAGGCCGCGCGCCCGCATCCACTCCCCGGCGCGTCCCGCGACGTCGGCCGGGGCGAGCGCGCCGGCGGCACGGTCTCGCGACACGGCCTCGGCCTCGGCGCTGCGGGCGAGGTCGCGCACCGACTCCCCGGCAGTGCCGGCGAGGCGCCGGAGCTCCCCTTCCACGGCGTGGACGGCGGTGTCGAGCCGCGCCGCCTGCTCCGAGTCGAGCGACTGCGAGAGCGCGCCCAGCACCGGCCAGAGCGCGGCGGCGAGCGGCACGGCCGCGAACAGCGCGAAGGCGAGGCCGAGGCGGGCGCGGAGGGTCACCGCGAGGCTCCCTGCCAGACCCACAGGTCGCCGAAGTCGATGGTGCCGTCGGGCCGGGGCGCGAGCCCCTGCAGCGCGGGCGCGGGCGTGGCGCGCAGACCGGAGGCGAAGAGCGGGATGGCGTCGAGATCGCGCGCCAGCGCCTGGAGGGCGGGGCCGAGCTCGGAGGGGGGCAGCGCCGACAGCGAGGCCATGGCTCGGCGCGCGGCCGCCGCTCCGCGCAGCGCCCAGGCGACCTCCCCCGCGGCGATGGCCGGCCGCGCCGCCAGCAGCGGGACGGGCACGAGGGCGACGTCGTAGTCGCCGGCGGTCACGCGCGGCCAGAAGCGCTCGGCGTCGGCGGTCTCGATGCTCGACTGGATCCCGCGGTCGAAGAGCTTCACCTGGAGGCGCTGGACCACGGCGCGCTGCTCGGACGAGGCGGAGAGGACGAGGAGCGCGATGCGCACGGCCGGCGCGGCGCGGCGCGGACCGGGAGCGGGGGCCGGCGCCGCGGCCTGGGCGGGGAGCGGTGCCGGCAAGACCGCCGACGGCAGCAGGGTGGCGAGCGGCTCCGAGGGGCCGCGGACGTAGAGGCGGGCGAGCTCCGCCCGGTCGATCGACCCGAGCGCGGCGCGCACCGCGTCCGCCGCGGCGCCGAGACGGGGGCCCAGCGCCGCGTAGGTGGCGGTCCGGGCGGGGAGGGCCACGGCGCCCGGGCCGGCCGCCTCGGGGCGGAGGACGAGCAACAGACCGTCCTCCGAGAGCGCGCGCTCGAGCTGCCGCGCCGCGCCGCGCGGGTCCACCGCGCCCAGGGAGGCGGTGTCGGCGAAGGGCCGCCCCTGCGCGCAGGCGTCGTTGGCGCGCGCCTGGACGAAGGCCCCGTCGGCGCGGACGGGGCGGGCGCCGGCGAAGGGCCCCGCGCCGAACCCCCGCGCCGACACGACCGCGGCGGGAATGGTCGCGAGCGCGGCGGGGAAGTCGGGCAGGGGGAACGAGAGGGTGACCAGCACCTCCCGGTCCGAGAGCACCTGGATCCCGGCCGGCGCGCCCGGCCGCCCGTCCAGAACGGCGTCCGCGCCGTCGATGGGGAGCGCGATCCAGCCGTGCGGGGTCCCCGGCTGCGCCAGCCGCGCGAGGCTCGCGGCCAGGTCCGCGGCGCCGAGCGGGGTGCCGTCGGCGAAGCGGAGATCGGGCTTGAGCACGAGCCGGAAGGCGCGGCCGCCCGCCTGCGGCTCGGGGACCTCGGCGAGGAGACCCGGCGCGAGGCCGGCGGGCGCGACCACCAGCGGCGTGGCATGGTGGACGCCGAGCGCGAGGAGGTCGACGGGGTCCATCGCCCGCGCCGGATCCCACTGGCGCGGCGCCGCGGGCAGGCCGATGGCGAGGTCGCACCCGCAGTAGGTCGGCCGCACCCCTGCGGCGGCCGCGGCGGGGAGCAGGAGGCCGGCGAGGGCGGCGCGGAGCCGGGTCACGGCACCACCCGCGGATCCGCCGTGACGAGGAGCAGGTCCGTCGCGACTCCCCCGTCGGCCGCCACCACCGCAGCGAGCACGGCGTCGTCGATGCCGTCGCCGGTGACGTCCCCCGCCGCGCCCGCCAGGATCGCGCCGGCGATGGGCGGCGACTCGAAGGCGACGGCCACTGCGGCGCCGTACTCGAGGACGCGCACCCGCTCGGGCGTGCCCGGCGTGCCGGTCGACGCCACGACCTCGGCGGTGCCGTCGCCGTCGAGGTCGGCGAGCGCGAAGCCCGCGCCGACGCCGTCGAGGACTCCCGCCGTGCCCAGATCGCCCCGGAGCAGCTCCAGGCGGCCGCCGGCGCCGAGCGCGGCGACCGGGTACGGACCTCCGCGCGGCGCCGCGGCGACGGCGAGCCACTCGCGCCCGGAGCGCGGCGGCGCCTCGGGGTCGATCGTCGGCGAGAGGACGTCGGCGAGCAGGCCCTTCCCCGGCGCGAACGCGCCGAAGATCCGGCCGCCGTCGGTGGCGCAGAGCGGCGCGGCCGCGATGGTGCCGGCGGGCTCGAGCCGTCCCCCCTGCCAGGCGAAGACGCGCCCCGCCGGTTCGCCGGCCACGGCGAGCGCCAGGCGCCCCCCGCCGAAGTCGCCGATGGCGGCGGTGGCGGCGGGATCGCGCACCGGCCGGCGGCCCGCGAGCTCCAGCGGCCGCGACGCCAGCCGCGCTCCGCCGCCGGAGAGGAGGATCGCCTCGCCGGCGGTGACGGCGAGGATCGCGCTGGCGGCGCCGTCGCCCACCGGGTCGCCCACGGCGAGCGCCAGCACGCGCCCCGGGACGCGCGCGAGCACCCGGATGGCGACGCGGGAGGCGTCGGCAGCGCGGCCGGGGCGGGCGAGGAGCAGCGTCTCGGGATCGGCGGCCGCCCGCGCCTGCACCAGCCTGGGCGGCACCGGGCGGACGCCGGGGCGGCGCTGGAGGAAGAACGACGACCAGGTGGGGATCAGCTCTCCCACGAGCGCGATCTCGGTCCGGCCCGGCGCGAGGCCGCCGCGCACGCGCACCACCCAGTCCGCGCCTGCCTCGCGGGCGCGCGGCTCCGGATCGGCGGCGCCGCGGAGCGGCGACACGGCGTAGCCGCGGCGCGAGAGGGCGGCGGCGAGGGCGCTCTCCAGCGGGGGGGCGAGCGCCGGCGCGACGCCCTCGACCGCCAGGGCCAGACCGCGCCGGCCCTCCGGCGGTGGGCCGATCTCGGCGGCCAGCGCCTCGGCGACGCCCGCGAGCCCTGGCGGCGCTGCGGGTGCGGCGCCGAGCGCGAACGCGAGGAGCGCGAGGCACATGGCCCGGAGCCTACTCAGTCACCGGTCGTCCATGAAGAAGTTCTGCGGCGCGGACCCCGGGTGTTCGCTCGACACGGACGTCGGAGCGGTGCCGGCGAGGAAGGGCACGAACGCCGCGTCGGCCCGGCCCGACGGCGCGACCAGGCCCGTGGCGCGATCGATCCGCGCGAACTCGACGCCCGCCGGGGCCGTGAAGTCCGAGGCCTGCCGCCCACCCACGGCGGCCTGCATGAACGAGAGCCACGCCGGCAGCGCGGCGCCCGCGCCGGTCTCGCGCGGCCCGAGCGGCGCGTGGTCGTCGAAGCCGACCCAGACGCCCGCCACCAGGTCCGGCGTGAACCCGACGAACCACGCGTCGCGGTGCTCCTGTGCCGTCCCCGTCTTCGCGGCGGCGGGTCGCGCCAGCGCCTTGGCCGCGGCGCCGGTCCCGTACTCGATCACCTCGCGCATCATGCCGGAGAGGACGAAGGCGACGTCGGGGCGGGTGCCGGAATCCGGGATGGCGAAGGGTGGAGCGGCCGCGTCGGCGACGCCCGGCGGAGGCGAGGGCGGTGCATCGGCGGCTGCGGTGGCGGCAGGGTCGGCGGCCGGGATCGCGGTCGCCGTCGGGGTCGCCGTCGGATTCGGGTTCGCGGTCTCGGTCGCGCCTCCGGCGGCGGCCGGCGGCCCGCCGCTCGTGTCCGGCGGCGCCGGTGCGGCGGTGGCGGTCTCCGGCTTCCACTCGTCGAGCAGCTGACCATCGCGGTCCCGGACCCGCAGGATCAGCACCGGCGGCGCGGCCTTCCCGTGCGCCGCGATGGTCGCGTAGGCGTTCACGAGCTCGATGGGATAGACCTCGCCCGTCCCCAGCGCCAGCGTCAGGTTGCGCGGCAGGTCCGAGGAGATCCCCATCCGCCGCGCGAAGGCGATGACCTCGTCCACGCCCAGGGCGTCCACCAGCTTCACCGACACCGTGTTCTTGGAGTGCGCCAGGGCCGCCTCGAGGAGCATCGCGCCGTCGAACTCGTCGCGCTCGAAGTTCTTCGGCTTCCACTCCTTGCCGGTCCACTTGTCGCGGTAGACGTCCGGCGTGTCGTAGACCACCGTCGCCGGCGTGAAGCGCCGCGACTCGATGGCGGCGCCCCACACGAACGGCTTGAACGAGCTGCCCGGCTGCCGCCTGGCCTGGAGCGCGCGGTTGAACTGGGAGGTGGCGAAGTCGTATCCGCCGACCAGCGCGCGCACGCCCCGGTTGACGGGATCGAGGGCGACGAGCGCGCCCTGCACCTTCGGCACCTGCTCGAGCGACAGCGGGACGGGCTTGCCCTCGCGCGCGGCGCGCTCCGGCGCGATCTTCCCCTGCATGACGCGGACGAGGACCACGTCGCCCGCCTGCACCACCGAGGACATCTTCTTCGGCGACGCGGTCGCGGCGGTGGGGTTCCACTTGCGCGCCCAGGCGACGTCGGCGAGCGGCAGGAGGCCGCGCACGCTTCCCAGGTCGAGGGAGGCGGAGGCGTCGTCCACCCGTTCGACCACCGCGGCGTAGACCTCGCCCGCCTCGAGCGGCCGGATGCGCAGCATGCGGCGCACGCCCTTCTCGTCCTCGTCGCCCGGCTCGATGTCGCCCGGGTTCACCGCGCGGAGATCCCACACCAGCACCTCGCCGGGCCGGGCTTCCGCGCCCTGCAGCTTGTCCCGCCAGATGGGGCGCGCCGCCTCGAGCTGCTTCGGGTCGAGGTGGAGCAAGGGGCCGCGGAACCCCTGGCGCTTGTCGACCGCGCGCAGGTCCGCCTCCAGCGCCGCCTCGGCGTAGCGCTGCATCATCGGATCCATCGCCACGTCCACCCGCAGCCCGTCGGTCTCGACCCGCTCCGCGCCGTACTTCTCGTCGAGGACCTTGCGGATCGCGTCGGCGTACCACGCGCCGGGCGGGTCGGCCTCCGGCGGACGGACCGCGACGGGACGCGCCACCTCGGCGTCGTGCTGCGCCTGGGTGATGAAGCCCTCCTCCTGCATCCGCCGCAGCACGTACTTCTGCCGGTCCTTGGCGCGCACCGGGTGGTTGACCGGCGACCAGCGCATGGGCGACTGGACCAGGCCGGCGATCATCGCCGCCTCGCCCAGGGTGAGCTGCTTCGGGTCCTTGGCGAAGTAGAACCGCGCCGCCTCGGCGATGCCGTAGCGCTGGTGGCCGAAGTAGATCTGGTTGAGGTAGAGGTAGAGGATCTCGTCCTTGGAGAGGTTCTGCTCCAGCTTGGGCGCGAGGAACAGCTCCTTCACCTTGCGCTTCACCCGCCAGTCGCTCTGGAGCAGGAAGGTCTTCACGACCTGCTGGGTGATGGTCGAGCCGCCGCAGGCGACGCCGCCGCGGAAGAGGCCCTTCACCGCGCAGCGGGCGATGGCGAGGTAGTTCACTCCCTCGTGCTGGTAGAACCTGGCGTCCTCGGCGGCGAGCACGGCCTTCTTCAGGATGTCGGGGAGGTCGGCGAGCGGGATCACCGTCCGGCGCTCGCGCGCGAACTGGAAGACCTCGGTCCCGTCGATGCCGTACACGCGGGTCGAGACCAGCGGCCGGTAGTCGGCGAGCCGGTCGAAGGCGGGCAGCTCGCGGGTCCAGGCGAAGAGGGTCACGCCGCCGGCGAGCACGGCCCCGGCTGCCCCGATCGCGGCCCAGCGCAGCCACCTCCGGCGGGACCACGGCCAGCGCGCGCCGCGGCTCACCGCCTCCTCCCCGCGGGAGGAGCCGGACGGCGGCCCGCCGGGCAGGGGCTTCTCGCCGGGAGCGTCCACGAGGGGTCGAACCATAGCGCCGGGGGTTGCCGCGGGGGAAGGGTCGGGACGGGAAGGCATTCGCCCGCCCGGGGTGGCAAGCGGCGTGCCGCGCCGCACCCCTCGCCTGAACAGCGCGCGCGGAGGCCGATTCCTCGGGGCTGCGTCCGGGGCGACACGGCGGGGTGCGGCCGGAGGGACGCGGATTTCATGTCGGGGGGGCTTCGCCTCTTCATGTCGGTGGGGCTTCGCCCCCCCGATCCCACCGGTCGCTCCGGGGCAGCCTCGTCCGGCTGCCCCTCCGCTCGGGCACCCTTCATGTCGGTGGGGCTTCGCCCCCCCGATCTCCCCGGTCGCTCCGGGGCAGCCTCGTCCGGCTGCCCCTCCGCTCGGGCACCGGGGAGCCTACTCGGCCCCACGCTTGATCCCCAGGGCCCGCATCTTCTTGTAGAGGTGGCTCCGCTCCAGGTCGAGGGTCCGGGCGGTGTCGGAGACGTTCTCGCCGTGCGCCTCGAGGGCGCCGAGGATGATCTCGCGCTCCGCCTCCTCGACCAGCTGGTGGAACGAGGCGCCGGTCCGGAACCGCTCGGAGCGCGGCCGGCGGGAGCCGGGGAGGACGGCCGCGACGTCGTCGGGCGAGATCTCCGGACCGTCGCAGAGGATGGCGATCCGCTCGACCAGGTTCCGGAGCTCCCGGACGTTTCCGGGCCAGTCGTGCGCCTGCAGGGAGAGGACGGCCTCGCGCGAGAGCGCCATGGGGCGGCGTCCGTTCCGCTCGCACGCCTCGGCGAGGAAGCGGGCCGCCAGCTCGGGGACGTCCTCCCGCCGCTCGCGCAGGGGCGGGGCGTGGATGGGCACCACGTTGAGCCGGTACCAGAGGTCCTCGCGGAAGCGGCCGGCACGGACCTCCTCGGCGAGGTCCTTGTTGGTGGCGGCCACCACCCGCACGTCGCAGCGGAGCGTCTGCTGGCCGCCGACGCGCTCGAACTCGCCCTCCTGCAGGACGCGGAGCACCTTCGCCTGCATGGCGGCGGGCATGTCGCCGACCTCGTCGAGGAAGAGCGTGCCGCGATCGGCCAGCTCGAACTTCCCCTTCCGCGCCGCGACCGCCCCGGTGAAGGCGCCGCGCTCGTGACCGAAGAGCTCGGACTCGATGAGCTCGGCGGGGACGGCGGCGCAGTTGAGCTTCACGAACGGTCCGTCCTTGCGCCGGGAGCGCAGGTGGAGGGCCCGCGCGATCAGCTCCTTTCCGCTGCCGTTCTCCCCCGTGACCAGGACGCGCCCCTCGCTCGGCGCCGCCCGGCCGATGATCTCGAGGAGCCGCCTCATCGCCGGGCCGCCGCCGATCATCTCCGAGGGACCGGCGCCCGACTCGCGCCGGAGCGCCGCGTTCTCCTCGGCGAGGGAGCGCATCGCCAGCGCGTTCCGCACGGCGACGAGGAGCTTCTCCTTCTCGGTGATGGGCTTCTCGAGGTAGTCGAACGCCCCGAGCTTGAAGGCCTGGCGCACCGTCTCCAGCGAGCCGTGGCCGGACATGATCACCACCGGCAGCTCGGGGCGCGTCTGGCGCGCCCTCTCGAGGACGGCGAGGCCGTCGAGATCCGGCATGCGGACGTCCATCACCACCGCGTCCACCGGCAGCGCCGCGATCTTCTCCAGCGCCTCGCGGCCGCCGCTGGCGGTCTCGACGCCGTAGCCGTCCATGGAGAGCGCGCGCGCCAGCGTCAGCTGGATGTTCTTCTCGTCGTCGACGATGAGGACGGTGGCGGCCATGCGAGAGAATCCTAACCCACGCGGGAAGGAAAACCTTTGACAGCGGTCGGAGATGGAGTGAATAAACGGCCGCAACCTCGGAAACATCTGAGACGAACCGTGCTCGCTGGAGCTGCAGGAGGTCCCATGCGCCGCGCCCCCGCCGTCGTCTTCTCACTCGCCATCGCGCTCTCCCTGGCCGGATGTCCCGCGAAGCCCAAGCCGGGCGAGTGCAAGTCGAGCACCGACTGCGCCGGGCAGGAGGGGTACGGGAAGGTGTGTGTCGAGGGCCACTGCCAGGAGTGCGCGGCCGACTCGGACTGCAAGGGCGGGTTCGCCTGCAAGGACAACCGGTGCGTGCCTCGCCCCGAGTGCGCCGCCGACGCCGACTGCCCGGCGGGGAAGATCTGCCAGGCGGAGCGGTGCGTCGAGCGGCCCGCGGCGGAGTGCAACGCCGACGCGGACTGCGGCGAGGGCTCCTGCCAGGGCGGGAAGTGCGTGAAGGGGGCGAAGGCCGGGGCGGTGGAGCCGGCCTGCGCCGACGCGGCGGCCTTCACCATCTGGTTCGGCTTCGATCAGTCGACGCTCACCGCGCAGTCGCAGGGGTCTCTGCAGAAGCTCGCCGACTGCCTGAAGAAGGCCCCCGCCAAGCGGGTGCGGGTGGCGGGTCACTGCGACGAGCGGGGGACCACCCAGTACAACCTGGCCCTGGGGGGCCGCCGCGCCGAGGCCGCCAGGAAGTACCTCACCGATCTCGGGGCCACGGGCAAGATCGAGACGGTCAGTTACGGGAAGGAGCGCCCCGTGTGCAGCGACTCCACCGAGGACTGCTGGGCGAAGAACCGCCGGGACGAGTTCGAGGTGGAACGGTGAGGTTGGGCCGTTTGTATCGGAGAAGCGAGGCGCCCCCCCGAACCCCCTGGTCGCTCCGGGCGAGGCTCCTGCGCCTCGCCCTCTGCTCCGGTTCTGCTGTCGTGCTCGCAGGGGCCACCGCTTGCTGGGTGCCGCTCGAGAAGGGGCGGCAGATGGACACGCGCCTCGACGCGCTCGAGTCCTCGCAGCAGGCGACGGAGAAGCGGCTCGACGACGAGCGCGCGGTGGTGAAGGACCGCGTGGCAAAGGTGGACGCGAAGATCGCCGAGGTGCAGAAGAAGATCGACGAGCTCAACCAGGCGGCGCGCCGAAGCGGGGCCGACCTGGCGGTGAACCTGTCGCGCCAGCAGGAGGACCTGGCCCGCCTGCGCGGGGATCTCGAGGTCGAGCAGCACCGGCTCGGCGAGGTGGAGAAGTCGCTCGCCACCACGCGGACGGACACCGAGGGGAAGCTCGCGGCGCTGCGTGGCGCCGGCGCGCTCGACGAGTTCGAGGCGCGCCGGAAGATCGCGGCGCTCGACAAGCCCGACGACAAGGGGGCGGTGCTCGCGCTGGCGCTCAAGGAGGAGCAGGCGGGAGAGAAGGGCGTCGCGCGCGAGATCTACCTGCACTACGTTCGGCGCTGGCCGACGGACGCCCGGGCCGCGGAGGCCGGTTACCGCGCCGGCGACCTCTTCGCCGGCCAGCAGCGCTGGCGCGAGGCCATCCTCGCCTACGGGAAGGTGGCCGAGGACTTCCCCCGGTCGGAGCGCGCGCCCGACGCCCTCCTCCGCGTCGCGACCTCGATGCTGCAACTCGAGATGAAGGACGACGCCCGGCCGATCCTGAACCAGGTGGTGGAGCGCTACCCCAAGGCGCCCGCCGCCAAGACCGCGCGGCAGAAGCTCGAGGAGCTCTACCCTCCGGAGCCGAAGGCCGATCCGAAGTCCGATCCCAAGAAACACCCGAAGGCCGGCGCCGCCCCGCGGCACTGACCCGCCGGGAGCGCGAGGGCCGAGGCGTGCGCCTGCCCGGCTCTTGAACGGCCGCCCCCCGTCCGGCCTGAACCCAAAGCTGAGCCGAGCTGGCCGAACCAAGAGTAGTTTGGGCCGCTGACCCCAGCCCCGATTGGCCGTCCGACCCGACCCAGAGTAATTCCGCCCGGGGCCGGTACACGCCCAATCTCGAAATTACCTCTGGGTCGGGTTGGCGTGGCTCGGCGAACTACTCTGGGTCGGGACCTGACCCTTCGGCAGCGGGTCGAATGAGCCCCGTTGCAACGAGTTCACGGTCGCTCGCTCGCGCCCGGGCGGACGCCCCGAAACGTGCGTGGCGACTCGAATCCGTGAGCGGCATGTCCCTCGCAAGGTCGTCCGCGTGAAGTGACGTCGCGCAGAGGACCAGGCCATGGCACGGACCCGCATCGGAGAGCTGCTCGTCGCGCAGGGGCGCATCGACCCACTGCAGCTCCAGAGCGCGCTCGCGCACCAGCGGCAGTTCGGGGGCCGGCTCGGTAGGGCCATCGTACAGCTCGGGTTCATGGAGGAGCTCACGCTGCTCGAGGCGGTCGGCGAGCAGCTCGGCGTGCCGCTGGTCGAGATCGGCGACCGGCAGATTCCGCCCCAGGTGCTCGCGCTCGTCCCGCAGAAGCTCATGCGTGCGCGCCACCTTCTTCCGCTGGCGCGCCTGTCGGAGCACCGGCGCGGCCCGCTGGTGGTTGCGCTCGCCAATCCCGGAGACCTGGGCGCGGTGGACGAGGTGGCGTTCGCGACGGGGATGCAGGTGAAGCCGGTGCTCGCAGCCGACGAGGATCTCGACCGGGCGCTGGCGCGGTTGCTCGACGGGCTGGACCTGCCCGCCCGGTCCGAGACGACGGGTCGGATGCGCGCGGTGCAGCGGGCACGCGACGACAAGCCGCTCCAGCTCGTCCGGGCGAAGACCCCGCTGAACTAGCAGCCGGACGCAGTGGCGGGCGATCGCACCGGCTCGATCAAGGCGGCGAGCACCACGCCGATCGCCGGGTGACGGACGACCGGTGTGCTCACGGCGCCGCCGGCGGTGAGGGGGCGGGTGGGGCGGTCCCCGGGCACCCCGCGATCGCGGCGCGGTGTCTGGCGGAGCCTTGCTGCTCCGGGGAGGCGCGGACGCGGCCGGCCTCGCCGAACGCGGCGCATGCCTCGCGCATCCGCCCCAGCTTCTCGTACGCGACGCCGAGCGCCAGGTGGCGGACTCCGTCGTCGGGATCGGCCCGCACCGACGCGAGGCACGCGCCGAGGGCTCCCGCCGGATCCCCACGCGCGAGCCGGAGCTCGCAGAGCACCTCCAGGGCCCGGCCGTCCCCGGGCGCCGCCGCGAGCGCCCGGCGCACGAGGTCCTCGGCGCCACCGAGGTCGCGCTGCCGCAGGCGCGCCACCGCGGCGTTCACGAGGACCTGAGGCCGGTCGGGGGTGAGCGCCAGGGCACGATCGAGCGTGGAAGACGCCTCGGCGAAGCGCCCGGCATGGAGCAGCGCGACGGCTGCCTGGTTGAGCGCGAACGACTCGATCTCGGAGCTCCGCGGCGCGGCCAGCAACGCGGCGCGGTACTCGCGCAGCGCGGCATCGTAGTCGCCGGCCACACGGAACGCCTGGCCCAGGTTCAGGCGCGCCCGCCAGTCACCCGATCCCTTCTCCACCGCGTCGGTCCAGAGGGCGATGCGCGTCTCCCAGACCGCGTTCCGGCGATGAAGCGCGAGCCCGAGCGCGATCCAGATGGACGCGAGGACCACGGCGGCCGCGATGGTGCGGCGGCGGGGCGCCAGGCGAGCGAGCGCACGCTCGGCGATCACGGCGGCGGCGACGAGTCCACCCCACGACGCGAGGTAGACGCGGTGCTCGACCAGGGCATCCGCCAGCGGCATCACCGAGGAGGTGACCGAGAGGACGAGGAAGAACCACGCCACCCCGAAGGCGGCGACGCGCCCGGCGGCCGCGTCCTGGTCCACGGCGCGCAGCGACCGGGCGAAGAGTGTCGCCGCGGCGCCAGCGACCGCCACCAGGGCCGCCCAGGCGAGGACCGTGGCCGCGTCGGCCCCCTTGGAGAAGGGCAGTCGCCAGTCGACGTTCTGGCCTGCGGGCCACAGGAGGAGGGCGAGGTACCTCAGGAGGGCGCGCCCCTGCGTGAGGAGGTAGACGCCGGGCGTCACGCCGGGAACGTCCAGACCCGCGCTCTCCACGCCGCGCAGGGCGCGGAGGACTGCGACGGCGAAGGCGAGGTCGAGGGCCACGAACGGCGCGACGCGCACGAGTCGCTCGCGCCAGGTCACGCGGCGGGCCGGGTCGGGCAGCATCGCCGACAGGAGCAGGTACGCGGCGGGAGCGGTGACGGCGATGGGCTTCGCGCCGAGGCCGAGCGCGAACGCCACCAGCGCCGCCGCGTACGCCGCCGCACCGCGCGCTCTCCAGCCGCGGCGCTCCGCTTCGAGCAGCAGGAGCAGGGTCGCGAGGTAGAAGCCCGACGCGAGCGCCTCCGCCCGCTGGCACACGTAGCTCACCGCCTCCGTTTGGAGAGGGTGCAGCGCGAACGTGCCCGCCACCGCCGCAGCGACGAGATCGGCGTGGCCGCCGTCCGCGCGTCGCACCACCGTCCGGGTGAAGGCGAAGACGAGCACCGCCACCGCGAGGTGAATGGCCAGGTTCGTAGCGTGGTAGCCGGCTGGATCGAGCCGGCCAGCGGCGTAGTTGAAGGCGAAGGTGACGTCGGTGACCGGCCGGCCCGCGGCCAGCAGCGAAGAGACGGCCGAGCGCAGCGCGGTGCCGAGATGCTTCACGGCGAGGTTCTGCTCGATGCTGCCGATGTCGTCGAACTGGAACTCACCGCGAAGCACGCGCGCGTACCCGGCGACGGCGCCGGCGAGCGCGACGCCGAGCAGGGCGAGGGCCGCACGCGCGGGGGGCGGCGAGCCTGCAGTGGTGCCGGCCTCTGCCATGGCAGCGGGCATCCTACCCCGGCCGGGGCCGACAGCGTTCACAGGCCGAAGGGCGGCTTCCCGACCCAGAGTAGTTTGCGTCTCCCGACCCAGAGGAGTTTGCGCTGTCGGATCATGCGGCAGGCTGCCGCGATCCTGGGGGGGCCGCCCGCGGGCAGCCCATCGCAACGCAACGACCCGACCCAGAGTAATCCTGGCGCGGCGGTCGAGTGGCTTCCGGACCGCGCGACAGCGAGCCGTCACACGCTCATTCGCCTGGAGCGTCGTCGTCCTCGACCGCCGCGCCGCCGGGGCGCCCCTCGGACTGGAGCGCCCACTGCCCGATCCGCTTCATCACCGTGCTCTTCGCGATCTGGAGTTCCTTCACGACCGCGGCGCGCTTGCCGCGGTTGCGGCGGAGCGACAACCGGATGGCCTCGCGCTCGATGTCCTCGAGCGTCAGCCCTCGAACGTAGAGGGTGTCGTCGTCTCCGGTGTCGCCGGGCGTGGTGCGCGTGTCCTCGAAGGTCACGGCAGCGGCCGGGACCTGCAAGCCTTCGCCGCGAAAGAGCAGCGCGCGGAGCACCACGTTCCTGAGCTGGCGGACGTTCCCCGGCCAGTCGTAGGCCTCGAGCCTCCGAAGGGCGTCCTCCGACCAGCGGACCGGAAGGCCGCGTGGCGCGGCCCGATCGAGGAACGTCTCGGCAAGCGCGCGCACGTCTCCGCGCCGCTGCCGCAGGGGTGGGATGGAGATCGGCACGACGCAGAGCCGGTAGAAGAGGTCCTCGCGGAACTTGCCGGCGCGGACCTGCGCGCGCAGGTCGCGGTGGGTCGCAGCCACGATGCGGACGCTCACCTGGATCGGGCGGGAGGCCCCGACGCGCTTCACCTCCCCGAGCTCGAGGGCGCGGAGGAGCTTGGGCTGGAGATCGAGCGGCAGCTCGCCGATCTCGTCGAGGAAGATCGTCCCTCCGTTCGCCTCCTCGAACGCGCCCTTGCGGAGCCGGTCGGCGCCGCTGAAGGCGCCCTTCTCGTGACCGAAGAGCTCGCTCTCGATGAGCGACTCGGCGATGGCCGAGCAGTTCACCGCGATGAACGGCTGCGCGGCTCGCGGCGAGCGGGAGTGGATGGCGCGGGCGACCAGCTCTTTGCCGGTGCCCGTCTCGCCCAGGATGGCCACCGCCACGTCGGAAGGCGCCACACGATCCACGAGATCGAAGACCTGCCGCATGCCCGGGTCCCGGGACAGCATCGCCTCGAACACCGCGGGGCGCTCGCGCTCGGGCATGCCGGGAGGCTCGACGGTCACCACTGCGTCGCCGAGCGCGAAGGAGGAGCCGAGCGGCAGCTCGGCGTGCGACACGCGCGCCCCGGCGAGGAACGTGCCGTTGGTCGAGCCGAGATCGGAGAGCCGCCAGCGGCCGCCGCGCGCCTCGAGCCGCACGTGAAGGGCGGAGACGAAGGGGTCGTCGAGGACGATGTCGCAGGACGGATCCTTTCCGAGCGTGGCGCCCGCGGGCGGGAGGGGAACGACGCGCTCCCGCCCGCCGGCGGAGATGCGAAGCGCAGCGGGCGGAGCCTCCCTGGTCGCGTCGGCCGCCGCACGGACCCGGGTCGCCCCGGAGCGGCGCGTCGCCTCCACGATGTCGCCCCCGGACGCGGTGCGGAAGAGGGCGCGCCACGCCCCGAGCGCGATCTCCGTGCCGTCGGCCAGCGCCGTGTGCGCGACCGGCTCGCCACCGACGCTCGTGCCGCGGCCGGAGCGATCGACGAGGTGGAACCCGTCGGCGCGCCGTTCGACGACGGCCTGCACGCGTGAGAGGGCAGGCTCGGGGAGGGAGACGTCGCACTCGGGGGCACGGCCGATGGCAGTCCTGTCCCCCAGGGCCACGCGGAGGAGCTCCTCCCCGTGGCGAAAGAACGCCAGCTCGGGCATAGGCTCGAAAGCCTAGCGAAACAGTTGCCCGCGGTGAAGCGGAATTCGACTCGACGTGCTGGGACGGAAGGTGGGACTGCCAGACCCAGAGTAATTTCGCCCGTATCCCCCGACCCAGAGTCGTTCGCAGGAGGGAGCGGCCCCATCGAGCAATCAGCCGAACTCGTGGTCCCAGGCGGGAAATCCTGGAGTCGTCGGGCGCAGCGGGAACGCACGGCTGAACGGCCGGCGCTGTCCCGCCAGGGCCCCCGGCCAGCGTCTCAATACTCAGGCGCGGGTCAGCGGCGCGATTCCCGTGCGAGCGACGGCCCGGACGGCACAGCTGGCACCTCGGTCTGGAATGGCATCTCGTCGTCGATAGGGCGCGCCGGTTCTGTTGTGCGCGCGACGTCAGACCGGTGCGGCACACCGGACCCCACACACCACCCTCTGCCAGTACGTGCCCGCGGGGAAGAGCACGTCGGGAGCGCCGCGCCGCAACTCAGCCAGGGCTTGCCGGTACGCGCGCAGGAAATCCGCGAGGCGCGCCAGCGCCGCGACGCGCTTCCAGGGGTCGCGTCCGGCGACCCTGGGCCTCATCTGCCGCCTGGCTTCCGTCGCGTGCGGGCGCGAGGTAGCCTTCTGCGCGAGCACCATCTCGACTCCGGCGACGGTCTGGCCGCTCGCGGCGCGCACGCGCGAGGCATCCAGTTCGCGGGCGGCGAGTGCCAGCGTGACGGCCTCGCGGAACTCGGCCGCCGACCCGAAGCCGGGCGGCGTGACGAGCTCGAGATACGCACGGTCGGGCATGGGTCCGTCGGGTCGGAAGAAGCTCGACGGTCGTGGAACCGGGAGCGCGCCCGTATCGAGGACCTCGGGATCCGACCAGAGTCCGGGCCACTCGCGGCCGCGGCGTACCAGTCCTGCGGCGACCGGGTTGGCGAGGACGTAGGCGGTCTTTTCGACAATGTCCCCGGGCGACAGGAGGGCGACAGCGCTGTAGCTCGACGGTGCCCAGAAGGACTCCCATCGACCCAGGGACGCGTTGAGGGCGCGGGCGACGAGGGAGCCCAGGTATTGCGCGAACGCGGGAAGCCGCGCCTCCGGATCCGTGACGATGAGGTGCACGTGATTGGAGAGCACGCAGAACGCATGGAGGCGGACTCCGAAGCGCCGAGCCGCGACTGCGAGGACGTAACGGAACACGTTGTTCGTTTCGGCGGAGGGCTTCAGCAGGAGCTGTCTTTGTGAGCAGCGGCGAGTGACCAAATAGACGGTGCCCGGGAGAACCTGTCGCGGAGAGGTCATGCAGGAGGCCAACGCATGCAGCATGCCGTCTGCAGAGGCTGGATCTACCCGTACGTCTGCGGTGCGCGTGGGCTGATCGGCGGCCGCTGGGTACGAGGAAAGGACTCTGGGTCCGGTCACCCGTGCGCGAGCTCGTCGTACTCCGCCGATCCCTTCAGCCCGTCGAACATGGGGTCGCTCGCCAGCCACCCCCGAACCTTGGTCGGATCGGTGGCGAGTGCCTTGCGCAGCGCCGCGCACGACTCCACGCCCTTTCCCCAGAGCGCGTAGAGCGCCGCGATGTTGTAGTTGAGGAGCAGGTCATCCGGCTGCAGCGCGCTCGCCTTCGCGTAGGCTCGTTCCGCCTCGGCGTAGAAACCCTTCTGCGCGAAGCAGATCCCCAGATCCAGGTGCGCCTCGAAGTTCCCGGGCTCGAGCCGCACCACCTCCTTGAGCTGCCCGATGGCTGCCCGGAAGTCGCTCTCGTCCATGAGCAGCGCCGCGAGCTCGTGGCGGGGGAAGGGGTCCTTGGGATCGAGCTGGATGGCCGTCTCGAGCGCCTTCACCGCCTCTTCGACCTTCCCCTGGTCGGCGAGGGTGAGGCCGAGGTTCAGGTGGGCGTCTGGGTACTCCGGGTCGAGCGAGATCGACTCCCGGTACTCGGCGACAGCCATGTCGGGACCGTGCGTGGCCAGGAAGCTGGCGAGGTTGTAGTGCGCCGTGGCGCTGTCCGGCTCGAGCTGGATGGCCGTGAGATATTCGTGCAGCGCTTCGCGATACCGCTGCTTCTCCGAGTAGACGGTGGCGAGATTGTCGTGCGCGTGCGCGGACCGGGGATCGAGCTCGATCGCCTTCAGGAACTCCTTGATCGCCTCGTCGAGCCAGCCGCGGTCCGCGAGATCGATGCCGCGCGAGTTGTGCTCGTCGGAGAGGGCGATGTGGTCCTTGTCCCGGCTCACGGCGCGCAGTCTACTCTCGGCGGCCCCGGCAGGGGTGCTCGCCCGGCCTCGGGAACATAATCGCCTCCCGTGGGGTAGCCCAGCCCGACCCAGAGTAATCTGCGCTCACCGGGCGGCGCCGACCCAGAGTCGTTCGGCGCGGCGAAAGGCCACCCATGACGCGCACCGCCGGCAGCCGCCCTCGCCCCTTCGGACGCCGAAGTGTCATCCTCGCGGGCGCCGCCGTCCTCGCCCTCGCCGGAACCGCCATCGCGCGGCGCCTGACCGCCGAGCCTCCGAGCGACGAGGCGCTCGTCGCGAAGCTCTTCGACGACGCCGCCCGCGCCGCCGAGGAGAAGCGCGTGTCCGATGCCGTCGCGTGCGTCTCCGAGCGCTTCCAGGGCGAGGGGATGGATCGCCGCGGCGTGAAGCAGCTCGTGGCGTTCAACGTCCTTCGCGGCGATTGGGTCTCGGTCTCGATCGCCGGCCGGCAGATCGCCATCCAGGGCGACGCCGCGCTCGCGACGGTCGACGTCGTGCTGGCCCGCGGCGGAAAGGGAAAGGCGCTCGCCGACCTGCTGCCGGCCGAGGCCACCGCGCACCGGATCGCCTGCCGCCTGGAGCGCGAGCGCGACGGCTGGCGGATCGTGCGCGCGGACTGGCGAGCCATCTCCCTGGCGGACGCGCTCGCCGGCCCGCCACTGGCCGCGGAGCCGCGTTGACGCCGGCGCGGCGCGGCCGCATCCTCGCGACCTCCCGGGTTCCACGATGGCCGTCTACACACCGCTCACCGCCGAGCAGATCGCGGGCGTGCTCCGCGCCTTCGGCCTCGCCGCGCCGGATCGGGTGCAGCCGGAGCCCCGGGGCGGCGTCAACACCAACTACCACGTGTGGTCGGGCGGCCGCCGCTGGTTCCTGCGCGTCGCCGAAGGCAAGACCGAGGCGGACGTCCGGTTCGAGGCGGAGGTGCACCGATACCTGCACGAGGCCCGGTTTCCCGTCGCCCAGCTCCTGCCCGCCGCCGACGGCCGCCCGTTCGTCCCGGTGCTCGGGAAGCCGGCGATGCTCTTCTCCCACGCGCCGGGCGAGGAGGTGACCCGCGCCGGCGCGGACGCGGGGCGCTGCCGGCGCCTCGGCGAGCAACTGGGACGGCTGCACGATCTCGGCGCCGGGTTCCCCGAGGAGCGGGCGAACCCGTACGGTCCGGCGCGCGTCCGCGCCTGGCTCGAAGCGCTCGAGCCGGACGGCGGGGGAGACCCGGAGGTGGCCGCGGCGCTGCCGCTCCTGCGCGACGAGCTGTCCCTTGCCGGGAGCCTCCCTGGCGTGCCGCGCGGGCTCGTCCACTGCGATCTCTTCGCGGACAACGTCCTCTGGATCGGCGACCGGGTGAGCGCCGTCCTCGACTGGGAGATGAGCTGCGTCGACGCCTTCGCCTTCGACCTCGGGGTGGCGCTCTCGTCCTGGTGCTACACGGACGGGTACGACCAGGCCCGCGCCCGGGCGCTCCTCGGCGGCTACCGGGCGCGCCGCGAGACGGAGCCGGACACCGTGGACGCCCTCTACCCGTTCGCGCGCTACGCCGCGCTCCGCTTCGCGGCGTCACGGATCCACGGCTACCACCGCGCGGCGCTCGGGGCGGAGCGACTGGCGCGCAAGGACTGGCGCCGCTACCGCGATCGCCTGGTGGCGCTCCGCGAGATGGGCGAGGGCGGTTTCCGGACGCTCGTCGGTGCGTGACCGCCGCTCAAAGCCCCGCGACGATCTTCCACAGGCCGCCTTCCCGCTTGAACCGCATGCGGTGGACGTCCGACTGCCGCTTGGGAACGACCGCCGCCGGCGTCTGGACGTCGTAGGAGGCGTCGTAGAACACGTCTGCGGTGGCCTCGTCCTTCTGAACATCGAGCGATTTCACCGTCAGCTCCAGTCGCATGGCGGGGACCCTGGCCAGATCGGCTGGCAGCGCCTTCTCCAGCTTGGCGCGATCGAGGTCGTCGGCGGGATCGGGCGT
Organism: Anaeromyxobacteraceae bacterium; assembly: GCA_035519395.1. Taxonomy (GTDB): domain Bacteria; phylum Myxococcota; class Myxococcia; order Myxococcales; family Anaeromyxobacteraceae; genus Anaeromyxobacter. The sequence goes on from DATIWK010000097.1 coordinate 22,173, forward strand.
GCCGGCGTCGTCGAAGTAGTCGTTGGAGACGAGGGCGAGCACCGCCGGCGCGTCCTTGCGCTGCATCGCCGCGCCGTACTCTCGAATGACCTCGAACACGGCGCGGTTGTCCGAGGTGTCCTGGATCTCGGTTCCCGGGATGAGGTGCCCTGCGCAGGCGGAGAGGGCGAGTGCAGCGGCGAGCGCGGTTCGGCGATGCGGGTTCATGGCGGAGCGTTACCGCGCGCGGCCCGGCCCGTCAACGGAGGCGACGGGGACCGGCCGCCTCCGCCCCCGGCTGCGGCTTGCGCCGGGCCGGACCGGGCACCACCATGCACCCGATGCCAGGCGTCACCCTGGAGGCCCTGCAGCGGTTCTTCGAGTCGTCCCCCGCGGCCCGACGCGCGGTGCGGCCGCTCGCGCGTGGCGCCCGGGTCGATCTCGCGCTGCCCGGCGGGCCGGCCCACTTCACGATGTCCTCCGGGGAGCCGCGCGTGGTCGATGGGCCGGCGACGGATCCGGACTTCGCGCTCATGCTGCCGGCCGGCGCGGTCGAGCGGATCACCTCCCTCGAGAGCGACGACGTGGGGGAGTTCGGCGTCGCCTTCTTCCAGCTCGTCCTGGAGCGGGATCCGGCGCTGAAGGTGCGCGTCCACATCCAGGCCGGCACGCCGCAGCTCCTCTCCCACGGCTACATCGGCGTTCTCGCGCTGGGCGGATTGAAGGTCACCTGGTGGCTCATCCGGAACGGGATCCGCAACCCCCGGGCCGCCATCGACCGGCTGCGCGGCACACGCCGCACGGGGTCGCCGGCGGGCGACCCGTGACTCCCGACCCAGAGTAATTTCCGGCCGGCCGCCCGAGCCCCACCCAGAGTAAATCACCGGTCGATCGGCGGACTCGGTCGAGGCGGACCCACCCATCGCAGGGATGGGCGACGACGCACGTGGCTCGGGCTCTTCCGGACCCCGTCGCGCTGCTCCGCCCGGTCACGGTGCAGTGACCGCCGGGCGGGGGCTTCGAGCGCCGTCGCCGGGCCCGTTCCGCCCCCACCGCGCCCGGTCGAAGGCGCAGCGTCGGAGGTCCGCCTCCGCGCGCTCCCGGTCTCCCGCGCCTGGCCCGGACTGCGCGAGCGCGGCGAGGTCCGCCTCACCGCTGCCGTCCTGCACCGTCGCGCAGCGCGCTTCGCCCAGTGTGAACCGCGCCTCGAGCGCCACCGAGGCCGGCAGCTGCCCCCCTACCGCGTGCGCCAGCCAGGGGACCGCCGCCGAAGGCTCCCCGCGTGAGAACGCCGCCCGTCCCACGAGGTAGGCGGCGAGGGGCTCCCTCGACGCGGCGAGGCGCGCCAGGGCCACGCCCGGATCGCCCTCGCCGAGGAGGAACGGCCGCGCCGCCTCGGCGAGCCCGGGGTCGAGGACCGCCGCGAACTTGACGGCGAGCAGCCGCTCCTCGGCGCGCTCGGGATGCGAGGCGAGTGCGGCCAGCCACCTGGCCGCCGCAGCGCCCGGCTCGCCGCGGCGCCAGGCCAGATCACCCTCGGCCGCGACCACCGCGCGCGCCTGGGCGACGTCGGCCTCGGGGGTCGCGGCAGCGGCCTCCCGCAGCGCGCGCCCGGCGGCGTCGAGGTCCCCGGCGCGGGCGAGGGCCTCGGCCGCCGCGATGAGCGGTGCCGGCGACTCGGAGAGCGCCGCCTCCCGCCGCCAGAGCGTGCACGCCTCCGCGGGCCGCCCCCCGGCGGCCGCCCGCGATGCGTCCACCTCGAGCAGCGCGGCCTCCCGGGCACAGCGGCGGACGAACAGGCTCCCGCGCTGGAACCGCTGCCGCGCCGCCGCCGCGAGCCCCGGCGGCACCGCGACGCCGTCGAGGAACCGCTGCCACTCGGCCACCAAGACCTGAAGCGCGTCGGGACTGGGGAGCGGTTGCCCCCCCACGAGATGGTCCGGGATTCCGAGGTTCGGTCGTCCCCCGGCAAGATCCGTCGCGCCGAGTGACGCCGCGAAGTCTCCGGTCCGGTAGAGCGCGGTCACCGCGGCGGGCCCACGCCGCTCGCGAAGGAACGCGAGGAAGCTCCCCGCGGCCGTGTAGGCGCGCGCGGGGGCGGCGCCGAAGAACCCGCTCGCGCCCACCAGGGCGACGACATCGGGGAGGAGCCCCTCGTCGCGCATGGCGCGGGTCCACTGATGCACCGTCCACTCGCCGCGCGGCACCTCCAGCGCCACGGCCAGGCCCTCCACCAGGCCGGCGGAGACGAGGAAGCCTGCGCGCGCCGGCACCCCCAGCGGCCCCGGCGCGACGGCGCTCGCGACCGCGTGGACCAGCTCGTGCCGGAGGGTGGGGAGCGGCAGGGGCGCGTCCCCCACGTGGATCTCGCGCAGCCAGGGCTTGGTGTAGTCGGTCGCGGCCGCGCCGACGAGTCGCCGCTTCTCGTCCGCGCTCCGGTGGACGTACACGGTCACGCGCGGCGGGCCGGCGAGCCCGAGCGCCTGCGCCACGTCGTGGGCATGGAACTCGCACTCGGCGAGGACCTCGTCGGCCCACGCCGCCGGCTTCTCGGCGGGGAAGCGGACCTCGCAGATCGGGCCGGTGCGCAGGCCGCCGAGCGCGCGGCGGAGCGTGGCACGGTCGCCGGCGAGCCCCTCGGCGCGGGCCGCCGCCCGCACCCCCACGGCGGCTCCCGCGGCCGCCAGCACGAGCAGCGCGGGGCCGGCGACGGCGCCCGGGCGGGTCCGGCGCGCGCGCCGCACCAGGGCCTCCGCGGCCCCGGCGATGGCGACCGCCCAGGCGAGGGTCTCCACCTGGGCGAGGACGACGCGGGCGTCCGCGCGCAGCGCCTCGTCGTAGAGCGGCCCGGGCCACCAGCCGAGGAGCGGGTCGAGGGCGAAGGCCTGCGGCCCCACGTAGACGGCGCGGAGCGTGAGGGCGAGCGAGCCGAAGACCACCGCCGCGTGGAGGAGGGAGGCGCCCGCGGCACGCCCGCGGGCCGCCACCGCCGCGACCACCGCCACGGCGCAGCCGAGCGCCGCGGACGGGCCGGCGAGGAGCGGGAAGAGCGCCGCCGAGGCGAGAACGCGGCACGGTCCCGCCGCCGCGCGGATCGCGCTCGTGGCGAGGAGGACGCCCAGGAGCACGGTCAGGGCCGCCAGCGCGCCCGCCGCGGCGGCGCCGGGCGACGGCTCCGGCCGCCGCGCCTCCTCGCGCCACGCCGCGAGCCCGAGGGGGAGGGCCAGCGCCGTCGCGAGCCAGGCGCCCACCATGCCGAGCTCCCACCCGGGCGCGTCGAGCAGCGGGACCCGGCCGCTCGCGACGCCGGCGGCGGCGAGCGCGGCGGCCGTGGCGGCGACCCAGCGGCGGCGAGCGAGCGAGCGAGCGACGTCGAGGAAGCGCACCTGGGATCCCGATATCGGCCTGACCGGACCGGAACTACCCTCCGGCCCGACCCCCGCGATAACATGCCGGAGGCATGGCGGAGAACCGCGAGCACGTCCGCGCGCCCATCGAGCTGAAGGTCGACTACAAGAAGCTCAACAGCTTCTTCGCCGACTACACCAAGAACATCTCGAAGGGCGGCACCTTCATCAAGACGAAGAAGACGCTCCCCATCGGGACGCGCTTCCTCTTCCGCCTCACCGTCCCCGGGCGCGGCTCGCCCTTCGAGCTGAACGGCGAGGTGGTGCACGCCACCTCCGCCGGGAGCGAGCCGGGGATGGGAATCCGGTTCGTGTGGGCCGACGACGGCGACCGCGCCACGTTCGAGGGCGTGGTGGAGGGGCTCATGGCGGACAGCCTCGGGCCACTCGTCACCGAGCAGCTCCTCAAGGCGCGGCGCTGAGCGAGCAGCAAGCGCGCCTACCAGACGCCCTCGAACCGCACCGCGTCGCCGGGCCGGACGCCGTGGGCCGCCGCCCACCCGCCGTTCACCTCCAGCACGTAGCGGCTCGGCCCGCCGGCGGTGCGGTTGATCTCGGTGAGCGGCTCGGCCCGC
>DATIWK010000098.1:0-34495 GCA_035519395.1 Anaeromyxobacteraceae bacterium
CGCCGGCGGCGGTCACGCGGAGCGGCCTCCCGTCTCCATGAGGATCCGCCGCTCGAGGTCGGCGCGGTTGGTGGCGTTGGCGAGGGCCGTGTCGAGGCCGATCCGCTTCGACTCGTGGAGCCGGTACAGGTACTGGTCGAAGCTGTGCATGCCGAGGTCGGAGCCCGCCGTCTCCATGTACGTCTTCAGCTCGGCGATCTTGTTCCCGTCGCGGATCAGCTCGCGCACCGTGGAGGTGGCGAGGAGCGCCTCCACCGCCGGGATGAGCCCGGCCGCGTCGGCGCGCATGAGCAGGCGCAGCGCGATGACGGTCTGGAGGTTGTCGGCGAGCCGGGCGCGGACGGTCTCCTGCTCGTCGGCCGGGAAGAGGCCCACCAGCCGGCCGATGGCGCGCGGCACGTCGGGGGTGTGGAGCGAGGTGATGACGAGGTGCCCGGTCTCGGCGGCCTTGAGGCAGATGTCGGCCGACTCCCGGTCGCGCAGCTCGCCGACCATGATGATGTCCGGGTCCTGGCGGAGGGCGGCGCGCAGCGCGTCGGTGTAGCTGGCCGTGTCGGAGCCCACCTCGCGCTGGATCACCAGCCCCTTGCCGCCCGCGAAGATGAACTCGATGGGGTCCTCGACGGTGATGACGTGCAGCCGCTCCTGGTTGATGATGTGGTTAATGATCCCGGCGATGGTGGTCGACTTGCCGTTGCCGGTCGCGCCCGTCACGCAGATGAGCCCGCGCCGGGCCTCGGCGATGGTGCGGATCACCGGCGGCAGGTTGAGCGTGTCGAAGTCGGGGATCTGGAAGGGGATGGTGCGCATCACCGCGCCCCAGCTCCCGCGCTGCTTGAAGATCGAGGCGCGGAACCGCGACACCCCCGGCAGCGAGTAGCTCCGGTCCACCTCGCGGAAGTCGAGCGGGGTGAACCCGGCGCCTGGCGCCTGGAGGACGAAGTTCGCGATCGCCTCCGTGTCCGAGTGCGCCAGCGGCGGGGTCTTCGCCGCCAGCAGCTCGCCGAACACACGGTAGGTCGGCGGATAGCCGACCTCGAAGTGCACGTCGCTCGCCTGCCGCTTGACCGCGAGCTGCAGGAACGAGTGGAACATCTCTTCGCTGAGCGGGCCCTGGCCTTCCATGGCGCGGAAGTGTAGCGCGGGAGCGGCCGGGCGGGCCAGCAACGCAGGTGATCGTGATCGGTCTGGGGGGGCACGCAGTGCCCGGCGAATGAAGAGCCTGGAGCGCAGGGGCAGGCGGACGAGCCTCCCCCGGAGCGACCAGGGGGTCTGGGGGGGCACGCAGTGCCCGGCGAATGAAGAGCCTGGAGCGCAGGGGCAGGCGGATGAGCCTGCCCCGGAGCGACCGGGGGGTCTGGGGGGCGCGAAGTGCCCCCCAGCAAAGAGAAAGGCCGCTCGGTCGAGCGGCCTCTCACCTGGCGCCTCTGGCGCCGGTTCTACGGACGACGCTCCGCCGCGCCTCGAGGGAGGCTGCAGCGGGGGGAGGAGCCGGGCGTCCGGCCACGCACCGACTTGGACGAGTGATTCGAGGAGGCGGGCCTCGCGAGTGAGCGTTCAGATATGAGCGTGTTCATCATGGCGAGGTCCTTGGCCGGCCTCCGGCGGGACTCGCTGCCGAGCAATTCAAGACCCGTGCCGTACCCCCAGAATAGCGCCGGTCAGTCAAATCGCCGCGTTGCATGGACTCTTCCAGGGACGTGGCTGAAAAGACGGGGTTCGCCGAAGCCACAGGGTGTCACGGGACCCCCGGTTCGCGTACCCGCGGCAAAACGCGCCAGGAGCGGAAAGGCAGCCAGAAGGGCCTGCCACGTGGCGACCCGTGGGGTCCGGGGGACCGCGAGGCGTCCCCCCCGGCGACGAAAGATGCATTAGATCCGGCGCATGCTTGCGTCCGTCGACGAGGTGTCCGATCGCCTCTCCGCCGCCGGTTACCTGCCGTCGCGGGAGATCGCCACCGCCGTGTTCCTCGCCGACCGCCTGGAGAAGCCCATCCTGGTCGAGGGGCCGGCCGGGACCGGCAAGACCGAGCTGGGACGGGCGTTCGCGCAGGCGACCGGCCGCGAGCTGATCCGGCTCCAGTGCTACGAGGGGCTCGACGAGTCGAAGGCGCTCTACGAGTGGGAGTACGCGAAGCAGCTCCTCTACACGCAGCTCCTCAAGGACCGCATCGGCGAGGAGGTCCGGGCGGCGGCGACGCTCGCGGAGGCGGCCGACCGGATCGCGGGGGAGGGGAACGTCTTCTTCTCGGAGCGCTTCCTGCTGCCGCGCCCCGTCCTGCGCGCCCTCACCGGCGAGCGGCCGGCGCTGCTCCTGGTGGACGAGATCGACAAGGCCGACCCCGAGTTCGAGGCCTTCCTCCTCGAGGTGCTCTCCGACTGGACCGTGACGGTGCCGGAGATCGGCACGGTGCGCGCCCGCTCCGTGCCGCGCGTGGTGCTCACCTCCAACGCGGCGCGCGACCTCTCCGACGCGCTGAAGCGCCGCTGCCTCCACCTCCACCTCGACTTCCCGTCGCGGGAGCGCGAGCTCGCCATCGTCCGCGCCCGCGTCCCGGAGGCCTCGGAGGCGCTGGCGAGGCAGGTGGTCGCGGCGGTGGCGAAGATCCGGACGCTGGATCTCAAGAAGGCGCCGTCGATCTCCGAGACCCTCGACTGGATCCGCGCGCTCGGGGTGCTGGAGGCGACGCAGCTCGATCCGGCGCTGCTCGACGAGACGCTGAGCCTCGTCCTCAAGTACGAGTCGGACGTGGCGCGGGTGCGGGAGAAGGCGGCCGACGTCGTGGCCGCGGCGCGGGCCTGAGCTCGGCGCCGGTCGTTCCCCGGTCCGCGAGGCGGGCCGGACCGGGGAGTGGCGTCGCGCCGTCCGACGGCTAGATCGGCGGCGGTACCGGGGCTACACTCGGTGTTCGCCTGGAGCCTCTCCGGCGCGCGCCGCCGAATGGACACGCACCGCGTCCTGATCGTAGAGCCGGACAGCGCCTTCGCGCTGTCGCTCGCGTCGCTCTTCCGCGAGGCCGGCCGCGGGACGCGGGTGTCGGCGAGCGCCGCCGAGGCCGAGATCGAGATCGCCAGCCGGCGCCCGGACCTGGTGGTGGTGCGCGCGGAGCTGCCCGACCTCTCCGGCTTCACCCTGTGCGCGCGGCTGCGGCACGACCGCACCACCGCCCGCCTGCCCGTCATCCTCTACTCGTCCGACACCCCGCCGGAGGCGCTGGCCGATCACGCCCGCACCCCCTGGGCGGCGAACGGCTACCTGGCCATGCCGCTCGACACCGCGGCGCTCACCAAGCTCGCCGACCGGATCCTCGCCCTCGCCGAGCCGGTCGAGAGCGCGGACGACTTCGTGATCGAGGACACCGAGCCGGAGGGCGCGGCGGCTGAGCCGCCCGCCGCCGGCGCCGCGCCGGCCCCCCCGCCACCCGGGGACGAGCCCGGTGCCGGCGCGCCGCCGCCGGTCCCCAGGCGGCCGGTGCGCTCCACCATGACCGACGGAGACCGCATCTTCGTCGATCGCACCTTCCAGTCGATCAGCGAGCGCCGCGACGAGCTGCTGGCGGAGTCGGCGGGGCACCGGCCCCCGCCGCGCCGCGAGCTGCTCGCCACGCCCGAGGGGCGCGCCCAGCTCCTGCGCGAGGACCTCCGCTGGCGCGAGGCGCAGATCGCCCGGCTGGCCGAGGTCTGGGCGGTGCGAGAGCGGGAGCTGGCCTCGGTCGACGAGCGCATCCACGACAAGGACGTGGCGGTCCAGGAGGCGAAGCAGCAGGTGGACGACCTGCTGCGGCGCCTGGCGGAGGCGCGCGACCTCTTCCTGGACAAGGAGCGCGAGCACGGCGCGTCGCTGGAGGGCATGCTCCTCGAGAAGTTCTCCCAGGAGAAGGAGCTCATCGAGGTGGTGGCCGCCAGCGAGCGGCGCATCCACGAGCTGGAGCGCGAGGTCCGGCGCCGCGACGACGACCTGGCGCAGCGCAGGCTGGCGCTCGACGCCGCCACCGAGGAGATCGCCCGCCTCGACAGGCAGGTCCGCGCCGACCGGGCGCAGTCCGAGGAGCGGGAGCACGCCCTGCAGGAGCAGCTCTCCGCCCGGGCGGAGGAGCTCGCCGCGGCGGGGCGCGCGCTCGCCGAGGCCCGGGAGGGCGCCGCGGCCGCCGGGCGCGCGCTGGAGGCCGAGCGCGATCAGGCGCGGGCGTCGGCGCGCGAGGCGGCCGCCACGCTGCAGGCGCGGATCGACGAGCGCGAGGGGGCGATACGCGAGCGGGAGCAGCGGGTCCGGTCGCTCGACGACGAGTACCGGCAGTTCCGGGAGACGGCCCGCGCCCGCGAGGACGACCTGGCCCGCGAGATCCGGGATCACCTCCAGCAGATCGGGGCGCTCGAGGCCGAGATGGAGGGGCTGGGGCGCGAGCTGGCGGAGCGGGAGGAGCAGGCGGCCGAGGAGCTGGAGGCGGCGCGGGCGGAGGCGGAGCGTGCCGGCGCGGAGGCGGCCCGGGACGCGGCCGGGGCGGCGCGCCGGGCGGAGGAGCGCGCCGCGACGCTGGAGGCGGCGCTGGGGGAGGCGCGGGCGCGGGCCGAGACGGCGGACGGCGAGGCGGCCGCCGCGCGGGAGGGCGCGGCGGCGCGCCAGGCGTCGCTGGAGCGCGAGGGGGACGCGGCCCGGGGCGAGGCCGAACGGCTCCGCTCCGCGGGCGACGCGGCCCGGCGCGAGGCGGAGGCGCTGCGGGCCACCCTCGCCGAGCGCGACGCGGAGAAGGCCGAGGCGGAGGAGCTGCTGGGCGCGCGCGCGGCGGAGGCCGCGGCGCTCGCCGAGGAGCGCGAGCGGCTGCTGCGGATCGCGGAGGAGACGGAGGCGCGGGCGCGGAGCACCGGCGACGCGCTCGAGGGGGCGCGCGGCGAGGTGGCGCGGATCGCGCGGCAGCTGGAGGAGACGCAGGGCGCCGCGGCCCTTCACGAGCGCGAGACGGCAGCGGACCTCGCGGCGGAGCGGGCCCGCGTGGCGGCGCTGGAGGCGGAGCTGTCCGAGACGCGCGCCCAGGCCGAGGCGGCGGCGCAGGCTCGCGCGGCCGAGGCGGAGCGCGCCGAGGCGCGGGCCACGGCGGCCGAGGCCGTCGCCGGCGAGCGCGAGCAGCGGATCGCCGCCCTGGAGACCGAGCTGCGCCAGTCCCGGGAGGCGCTCGACGGGCTCGCGCGCGAGGCCGAGCAGCGGGCCGGAGAGCTCACGGCCCGGGTGGAGGCGCAGCACGGGCTCCTGGAGTCCGCCGCCCGCGAGGTGGAGCGGCTCCAGGGCGAGCTGTCGTCCTCCCGGCACGCGGCCATGGTCCGGGAGTCGGAGCTGACCGGCGAGGCGGACCGGGCCAGGACGCGCTCCGAGGAGCTGGCCGGCCTCCTCGCCCAGGCCTCCCAGGAGCGCGACGGGGCCACCGCACAGCGCGAGGCGCTCCAGGCGGAGCTGGAGGCGCGCGCGGCCGAGGCCGGCGCCCGGCTCGCCGCCGCCGCGGAGGAGCGCGGGCGGCGCGAGGAGGAGCACGGGCGGCGCGAGGAGGAGCTGCGCGCCGAGCTGGTCCGGAAGACCGAGGCGGCCCGGGAGCTGGAGGTGCGGGTCGACGCCGCGGCGCGCGAGCGCGCCCGCCGGGAGGAGGAGCTGCAGGGGGAGCTGGCGGCGCGGGAGGCGCGCGAGGCGGAGGGCGCCCGCGCCCGCGAGGCGCTGGAGTCGCAGGCGCGGGAGGCGCAGACGCGGGCCGGCGCAGCCGAGGGACGGGTGCGCGAGCTGACCGAGGCGCTCGAGGCCGCGCAGCGCGAGCGCCGCCGCGCAGAGGCGGAGGCGTCGGGCCGGCTGGCGGCCGCCGAGGCGCGGGTCGTGGAGCAGGCCGGCCGCGCCGACCTGGCGGCGGGCGAGGCGTCCGCGGCCCAGGCCGCGCGTGCGCGCGTCCAGGAGCTGGAGGCGGCGCTCGCGGCCGCAGCCGCGGCGCGCGTGCGCGTGGAGCGCGAGCTCACCGCCCGGCTCTCGGGGGTGGAGGCCCGCGCCGCCGAGGCGACGCGCCGCGTCGAGCAGCTCGCGGCGGAGCGGCGCGAGGCCGACGCGCGCGCCACCCGCGCCGTCGAGGAGACGCAGGCGCGCTTCCGCGAGGAGCTGGCGCGGCGCGACCAGCTCCGCGGGCAGGAGGTGCAGCGGCTCCAGGCCGCGCTGCAGGAGCGAGCCCGGCGGGAGCGGTCGCTCGAGCAGGAGCTGTCGAGGGCCCGCGGTGAACTGCGCCCCGGGGCGCCGGCCCGGGCCCGCGGCGCCCCGGGCATCCCGCCGGACGAGGAGAAGGCGCGCGCGGAGCCGCCGGCGGGCGCGGAGGCCGGCGAGCCGGTCGCCGCCGGGAAGAAGGGCGTGTAGCCGGGCCCGTCCCGACCTCGCTCACCGCTCCGCGTCGGCCGTCACCCGCACGTCCCGCTCGCGCCCCGGGTGCTCCCGCATGCCCGGGGAGTGGGCCCGGACGGCGTTCCGCCCCGCGCGCTTCGCGGCGTAGAGGGCGGCGTCGGCGCAGTCGATGAGGGCCGCGAGCTCGCGCCCGTCCTCCGGCCAGGCCGCGAGCCCCACCGAGATGGTCACCCGCCCCCCCTCGCCGTCGTCGAGGGCGGCCGACTCGACGGCGTGCCGCAGCTGCTCGCACGCCTGGAGCGCCGCGGCCTGATCCGCGTGCGGCAGCACCACCGCGAACTCCTCGCCGGCGTAGCGGGCGACGAGGTCCACCCGCCGGACGTGGGCCTGGAGGATCTCGCCGACGCGGCGCAGGAGCGCGTCGCCCGCCGAGCGCCCGCGCGCGCCGTTGTACCGGCCGAACCGGTCCACGTCGGCGATGGCGATGCCGAGCGGCTGCCCGAAGCGCTCGCAGCGTGCCAGCTCCAGCCCCAGCCGCGCGAACAGGCTGCGCCGGTTGGGCGCTCCCGTGAGCGGGTCGGTCAGCGACAGGCGCACCATCTCGCCGTGCAGCCGCGCGTTCGCCACCGCCATCGCCGCCTGCGCCGCCACCGCCTGGAGGAGGCGGATCTCGTCCTCGGGAAAGGCGTCCCCCGCCGGCCGGAGGAACTCGAGCACCCCCACCACCTCGTCCAGGGTGCTCATGGGCACCGCCAGGATCGATCCGGCGGCGCCGCGCCGGACCGGCAGGCCCGCGCCCGCCGCGTCGCGGACGAGCACGACCCGCCGCTCCGCCGCGGCCTGGCCTGCCGGGCCCTCGCCGCGCTTCACGGCGAGGCCGATCGCCTGCGGGTCCGCGCCGGACGCGCCGCGCACCACCAGGTCGCCGGACGGCTCGGCGAGCAGGATCTGGAACGCCCCCAGGCCCGGCGTCCGCCCCAGCCGGTCGCCGATCGCGCCCAGCAGCGCGTCGAGCTCCAGCGTCGACCCGAGCGTCCGCGAGAGGTCGGAGAGGAGCGTCAGCTCGCGGACGCGCTCCTCCAGCCTGCGGTTGGCCTCGTCGACCAGCCGGTGCTGCGCCTCCAGCTCCGCCTTCAGCGCCAGCTCGCGCTGCATCGACTCCATCGAGGCGGCGTCCTCGATCCGGCGCACGTTCAGGTCGGTGATGGCGACGAGCGTCCCGTTGAACTCGGCGGCGAGGCCGGCCAGCTCGTCGATGCCGCCGGTCCGGACGCGGTACAGGAAGTCGCCGTCGCGGGCCCGCCGCATGCCGAAGGCGAGCCGCTGGAGCGGCCGCTCCACCACGTACCGGACGGCGACGAAGTGGACGGCGGTGACGGCGGCGCCGAAGAGCAGCACCGCGACGATGGCCACGCGCTCCAGGCCGGGCGAGAGGGGCCGCGTCTCGCGCCAGAGCCAGGCCACGCCCAGCGCCGCGAAGAGCGCCGAGGGGATGCCGACGGCGACGAGGAGCTTGCGGGCGATCGAGCGGCGGACGGCGCGGATCATGGGGCGGGCGGGTAGGGTAGCGGTCCGCGGCGCGGGCGATCAAGCCGCTGCGCAGCGCAGGCCGCGGTATGTAGGACGGGTGCGCCTCCTCACCGCTCCCCTGCTCGCCGCCTTCCCCCACGGCTTCACGACGCGCGCCGGGGGCGTGTCGCCCGCGCCCTGGGACTCGCTCAACCTGGGGGGGGCGGTGGGCGACGAACCGGAGCGCGTCGCCGAGAACTGGCGGCGGCTCGAGGGCGAGACCCGCCTCGGGTTCGCGCGCGTCCGGCAGGTCCACGGTGCCCGGGCGGTGATCGTGGGAGGGCCGACGCCGCCCGTCGAGGAGGCCGACGTGGTCGTCTCGTCGCGCGCCGGCGTCGCCGCCTGCGTCTCGGTCGCCGACTGCGTCCCGGTGCTCATCGCCGACCCGGGATCCGGGGCGGTGGCCGCCGTGCACGCCGGCTGGCGCGGGACGCTGGCGCGGGCCGCGGCGGAGGGCGTCCGCGCCCTGGTGGCGGAGGCCGGCTCGAGCCCCGCGGACCTCGTCGCGGCCGTGGGGCCGTCGATCGGGCCCTGCTGCTACGAGGTCTCGCCCGACCTGGTCGAGCGGTTCCGCGAGGAGATCGGGCGCGACGCGGTGGTGCCGGACGCGCCCCGCCTCGACCTCTGGGCCGCCAACGTGAGCATCCTCCGGGCCGCCGGGCTCCTGCCCGGGCGCGTCGAGGTGCTCGGCCGCTGCACCTCGTGCGAGCGCGACCTCTTCTTCTCCCACCGGCGGGACGGGGGCCGCACCGGCAGGCAGGTCGCCTTCATCGCACCTCGGCGCCTTCAGGCCGGGGGGCCCCTTCCTTGACCAAATCCCGGCATCATCTAGAATTTTCCGGGTATTGAGGGTCCTCGCAACAGCCGGCGCCCTCGCCGCCGCGCTCCTCCTCCCTGCCTGCGCCGGGACGGGTGCGGCTTCGCGCAAGGACGTCGAGGACCTCCGGGCCGAGGTCCGGGCGCTGCGGGCCCAGAACGAGGAGCTGGTGCACCGCGTGGACGCGCTCTCGGGACGCCTGGAGGTGGTGACCGCGCGGCTCACGCGCGGCGCGCCGGCCCGCGCCACCGAGGCGCCCGCCGCCCCGCTCGTCCCTCCCGACCTGGAGGTGGTGCACGTCGCCCCCGTCCGGCCCGCGCACACCCCGCCGCCCGTCGCGACCACGGTCCCGATCGGCGAGCCGGATCTGCAGCGCCTCGACGCGCTGATTCGCCCGAGCGAGCGCGCGGTGGCCGCCGAGGCGGAGGCCGAGCTGCGCTACGCGCACAAGCGGTCGGGCCTCGATCGCGCCCACGCCCTCGAGGACTTCGCCGCCCGCTTCCCGCGCCACCCCGCCGCGGACAACGCGCTCGTCGAGGCGGCGCAGGCGTACGCCGAGGCCGGCAGGGACGACGCAGCGTGCGCGCTCGCGCGGCGGACCGCCGAGGACTACCCGGCGGGCGACGCGATGAGCGACGCGCTGGAGCGGCTTGCCTGGTGCGAGTCCCGGCGCGGCACCGCGGAGGCCGAGCGCCGCCTCCTGCAGCGGCTCGTCTCCGAGTACCCCCGCACCCCCGCCGCCGAGCGTGCGGGGAAGCGGCTCGCAGCGATCTCCGGACGCGGCGGCGAGAACACGCCCGCCGTGGCGCCGGCAAGGAGTGGTCCATGACCCGCACGACGATCCTCGCGCTGCTCGCCCTCTTCCCGGCGGCTGCGCTCGCGCAGACGCAGGCGCTCGACGCCGCGCGCGGCGCGCAGAAGACCACCGACGCCACGAACGCGCGGATCACCGGGGCGGCCGACCAGGCCGCCGCGGGCGGCGCCCAGCCCGCCGGGCCGGCCGGCCAGCCGGCTCCGGCGAAGGGCCCGGCCGAGGAGTCGCCGCTGCCGGCCGAGGCGGCCCCGCCGGTCGCCGAGGAGGCGAGGGCGGCGGTCGCGCCGCCGGACACCTACACCATCCGCCCCGGCGACACCCTGTGGGATCTCTCCGGCCGCTTCCTCAACAACCCGTGGTACTGGCCGAAGATCTGGTCCTACAACCCCGAGATCACGAACCCGCACTGGATCTACCCGGGCAACGTCCTCAAGTTCTTCCCGTCGGCCGAGGAGGGGCCCGCGCGCGTCGAGCCGATGGTCGCCGGCGCGCCCGCCGAGCCGGGCGCCGAGCTGGTCAGCGCCGAGGCGCAGGGGGCGGAGGAGGAGGGGGAGGCGCCGCGCGAGCTGGAGGACTTCTCCCGCGCGGACATGAAGTCGCCCGAGGCGGTGGACGAGGACGTGGTCGCCGTCGCCGGCCCGTACAAGGTCGGCTACATGGCGCCGCGCACGCTCCTCGCGCGCCACGACAGCTTCGTGACGCAGCGCGAGCTGGACGAGTCCGGGGCGATCAGCGCCGCGTTCGACGAGAAGGAGATGCTGACGACGACCGACAAGGCGTACGCGCGCTTCAAGGTGCCGTCCGACGTCAAGAAGGGCGAGATCTACATCATCTACAAGACCGAGCGCCCCATCTCGAACCCGGTGAACCACGAGACCATCGGCTACCAGACGCTGGTGCTGGGCGCCGCCCGTGTCGTCGAGGTCGCGGACCGGAGCGCGAGCCTCGTCATCGCCGCGGCGTTCGAGCCCATCGAGCGCGGCGCGATGCTGGGGCCGTGGACCGAGAAGGTGTTCCGCCCCGTGAAGGCGCGCCCCAACGGCCGGTCGCTCGACGGGCTCATCGTCGCGACGCGCAACGAGGCGATCACCGAGATCGGCGAGCACCACGTCGTCTTCGTGGACCGCGGCAAGGCCGACGGCGTCGAGGAGGGGAACACGTTCAAGGTGGTCCGCGCGGGCGACCCCTACGGCCGCTCCTCGATCGGGCCGATCTTCGTCGCCGGGATGCCCAAGGAGGACGTGGGCGAGCTCCTCGTCATCGACGCCCGCGAGCGCGCCTCCGCGGCGCTCGTCGTCCGAAGCCTTCGCGAGCTCGCCGTCGGCGATCGCGTCGAGATGCGGGCCTCCGCCGGGTCCGGAAGCAACTAGGCGGCGCCGGCACGACGGCCGCCCCGCGCCCGGAAGCGCCCGGGAAAGAGGGGCTTCACCTGCCGAACGGGCCCGGGCCGTGCATGGCGGGCGCGGGAGGCTCGCTTGACGCTGTGGAACCCGGCGGGTATATGCGCCCGGACGATGGAGTCGGCACGGACCATCCAGCCGGGCGACGGCCCCTATCCACCACGGCTCGCGGCCCTCCGCGATGCGCCCCCGTCGCTTCGGGTGGCCGGCGATCTCGCCCAGGGGAGGGCGCGCGTCGCGGTGGTCGGCTCGCGGGCCGCTGACGACTACGGGCTGCGCGTCGCGCGCGACCTCGCCGCCGGGCTGGCGCGCGCCGGCGTCTCGGTCATCTCCGGAGGCGCGCTGGGCATCGACTCGGCCGCCCACCAGGGGGCGCTCGAGGCGGGTGGCCACACGGTCGCGGTGCTCGGCAGCGGCCTCGACATCCTCCACCCGGGGTCGAATCGCGAGCTGTTCGAGGGGATCCTGGCCGCCGGTGGTGCCCTCGTCTCCGAGCTGCCCGACCGGGCGCCGGCCGCCCCGTGGACGTTCCCGCGACGGAACCGGATCGTGAGCGGGATGAGCGAGGCGGTGGTGGTGGTCCGCGCCGGCCGGGGGAGCGGCGCCCTCATCACGGCGGCCCTCGCCCGGCGCCAGGGCGTGCCGGTCTTCGCGGTCCCCGGCGACGTCGACCAGCCCCTGTCCGCCGGTACCACGGAGCTCCTGCGCACCGGCGCCCGCGGGGTCGCCTCCGCCGCGGACGTGCTCTCCGCGCTGGGGATCGCTTCCCAGCCGGCGCTCCCGCTGCCGGTCCCGGGCGACCTTCCGGAGGAGGCACGGGCGCTGCTCCCGGCGCTGGCGCGCGCGCCGCGCCACGCCTCAGAGCTGGCGAGGGCCGCGGGGCTCGCCCCCGGCCCGGCGCTGGCGGGCCTCCTGGCGCTGGAGCTCGAGGGGTTGTGCGAGCAGCGCCCGGGCCACTACTTCCTGCGCCGCTGTCAGGGGTGAACGATGCCGGAGAAGGCCACCACGGAAGGCGCCCGGAAGGCGGACGGCAAGGCGGACGCGAAGGCGGACGCGAAGGCGGACGCCAAGGCGAAGGCCGCGCCGAAGGCGGCGTCCAGGAAGGCCGCGCCGCGCAAGGCGGCGCGGGGCCGCACCGGGCCGAGCCTCGTCATCGTCGAGTCCCCCGCCAAGGCGAAGACCATCAAGAAGTACCTGGGGCGCGGCTTCGACGTGAAGGCGTCGGTCGGGCACGTGAAGGACCTCCCCAAGTCGAAGATCGGCGTGGACGTCGAGGCGGGGTTCACGCCGCAGTACGACGTCATCAAGGGCAAGGCCAAGGTCCTCTCCGACATCAAGCGGGCCGCCAAGGGCGCCGACCGCGTCTTCCTCGCGACCGACCCCGACCGCGAGGGCGAGGCCATCGCCTGGCACATCTCCGAGGAGCTGGGCGCGGGCGGCGGCGACGAGCGCGTCCGCCGGGTGCTGTTCCACGAGATCACCAAGAGCGCCATCCAGAAGGCCATCGAGCACCCGCTGGCGCTCGACCGGAACAAGTTCGACTCCCAGCAGGCGCGCCGGATCCTGGACCGGCTGGTCGGCTACCAGATCAGCCCCATCCTCTGGAAGAAGGTGCGCCGCGGCCTCTCCGCCGGGCGGGTCCAGTCGGTCGCCGTCCGCCTGGTGGTGGAGCGCGAGCGGGAGATCGAGGCCTTCGTGCCGGTGGAGTACTGGTCCGTGGACGCCGAGCTGGCCGCGGCGCTGCCGCCGGAGTTCCGGGCGCGGCTGTGGCGGTGGGACGGCGAGAAGGTCGAGGTGAAGGACGAGGCCCAGGCCAGGGCCATCGTCGCCGAGGCCGAGAAGGCGCGGTTCGTCGTCTCCTCGGTGGAGAAGAAGGAGCGCCGCCGCAACGCGCCGCCGCCCTTCACCACCGCCAAGCTCCAGCAGGAGGCGGCCAACCGGCTGGGGTTCACCGCCAAGAAGACCATGACCCTCGCGCAGCGGCTGTACGAGGGCGTCGAGCTGGGCGACGAGGGCGCGGTCGGCCTCATCACCTACATGCGCACCGACGCGGTCCGGCTCTCGACCGAGGCCGTCGACGCCGCGCGGCAGCACATCGAGCAGACCTGGGGGAAGGACCACCTCCCCGCCGAGCCGAACGTCTACAAGTCCAAGTCGAAGAGCGCGCAGGAGGCGCACGAGGCCATCCGCCCGACCTCGCTGGAGTGGACGCCGGAGCGCGTGGCGCCCTTCTTCGAGGCGATCGCCGAGCGGGACATGCTCCGGCTCTACGAGCTCATCTGGAACCGGTTCGTCGCCTGCCAGATGGTCCCCGCGGTCTACGACCAGACCACCGCCGACATCGCCGCGGGCCGGGCCACCTTCCGCGCCACCGGCTCCATCCTCAAGTTCCCCGGCTACCTGGCGGTGTACGGCGCGAGGCCGCCCGAGGAGGAGGCCGGCGCCGAGGAGGAGAAGAAGGAGGAGGCGAACGGCGAGGAGCCCCGCAAGCCCGAGGACCGGCAGCTCCCGCCGCTGGAGCAGGGCGCGGAGCTGCGGCTGGTGAGGCTCCTCCCCGAGCAGCACTTCACGCAGCCGCCGCCGCGGTTCAACGAGTCCTCGCTGGTGAAGGAGATGGAGGAGCGCGGCATCGGGCGCCCGTCCACCTACGCCGCCATCCTCGACACCATCCAGGAGAAGGGCTACGTCGAGAAGATCGAGCGGAACTTCAAGCCGACCCACCTCGGCACCCTGGTCACCGACGAGCTGGTGAAGGGCTTCCCCAGGGAGATGGACGTCGCCTTCACCGCCGGCATGGAGGAGAAGCTCGACGAGATCGAGGAGGGGAACGCCCGCTGGCAGCAGGTCCTGGGCGACTTCTACGAGACCTTCAAGGAGGACCTCGCCAAGGCCGAGGTCTCCATGCGCGACGTGAAGCGCCAGGAGATCGCCACCGACCTGGTCTGCGAGAAGTGCGGCAAGCCGATGGTCATCAAGTGGGGCCGCATGGGCGAGTTCCTCGCCTGCTCCGGGTACCCGGAGTGCCGGAACACGATGAACTTCCGCCGCGAGGACGGGAAGGTGGTCCCGGAGAAGGAGGAGGACGTCCTCGTCGAGGACAAGTGCCCGCAGTGCGCCGCCGCGATGGTGATGAAGCGCGGGCGCTTCGGCCGGTTCCTGGCCTGCACGCGCTACCCCGAGTGCAAGGGGACCAAGCCCCTCTCCATCGGCGTCGCCTGCCCGAAGGGGTGCGGCGGCTACATCACCGAGAAGCGCTCGCGGCGGGGCAAGACCTTCTACGGCTGCTCCTCCTGGCCGAACTGCGACTTCGTGTCGTGGGACCGGCCGCTGGCGGAGAAGTGCCCGCAGTGCGGCAGCCTCCACCTCGTGTCCAAGTACTCGAAGAAGACCGGCCCCTTCATCGGCTGCCCGAACAAGGAGTGCGGGTACAGGCGCGAGGCTGCGGTCGAGCCTGCGACGGCGTAGGACCCCGGCGCCCGGAGACTTCTCCCGGCGTAGGCTTGACACCCCCTGCGGGCTCGCGGTATCGAAAACCGCTGTCTATTCGCATGGAAGCGCGCACACGCTGCGCGGCTTCCCCACCCGCCCGAGGAAGGCAGAGGACGCGATGATCCAGTACTTGGCCGAGTTCTTCCAGGCTGGCGGCCCGTTCATGTTCGTGAACATCGCCGTCTCGGCGGTGGCCGTCGCGATCATCGTCGAGCGGATCATCGCGCTGGCGTTCCGGCTCAACCTGAACGCCGGCCCGTTCATGGAGCAGGTGCAGAAGCTGGTGCTGTCCGGCAACGTCGACCGCGCCGTGAAGCTCTGCGGCGCGGCCCCCAACGCGGCCCTCTCCAAGGTGGTCCGCGCCGGCCTCACCCGCGCCAACCGCGGCGAGCAGGAGGTGTCGCGCTCGCTGGAGGAGGCGGTGCTGGAGGCGACGCCGCAGGTGACCAAGCGGATCGCGGCCCTCTGGTCGCTCGCGAACATCGCGACGCTGGTCGGCCTCATCGGCACCATCGTCGGCCTCATCGGCACGTTCCGGTCGCTGGGCGCGGCCAGCCCGGAGCTGAAGCAGCAGATGCTCTCCAAGGGCATCGCCGAGGCCATGAACAACACCGCCTTCGGCCTCATCATCGCGGTGACCTGCATCGTCGGCCACCTGATGCTCACCTCGAAGGCGAAGTCGATGATCGAGGAGATCGAGTACAACGCCCTCCGCCTCGAGAACCTCCTCGCGCGCCGCGGCGCGGGCGAGACCAACCCGCTCGAGAGCGCCGGCTAGCGGCCGCGCCCGGGACCGAAGATGCGGCGGCACGTCCGGCACGACGAGGACACGGGTGAGCTGAACATCATCCCGTACCTCGACATCGTCACCAACCTCGTCATGTTCATGCTGCTCAGCATGACCGGGCTCATCAGCCTGGGGGTGCTGAACGTGTCCGCGCCCAAGCTCGGCGGGGAGGCGGCGGCGGGCGCCGCGGTGGACCCGCAGGCGCCGAAGCTGCTGCTCACCGTCGCCATCGGCAAGCAGGGGTTCTACGTGGCGGGCGCCGGCGGCGTGCTCGGCGCCGACGCGGGCCCGGCCCCGGACGCCGCGCGGCCTCCCACCATCCCGCTGCGCGACGGAAAGTACGACTACGCCGCGCTCACCACGCAGCTCGCGGTCATCAAGGACAAGTTTCCCAACGAGACGCAGGTGATCCTGTCGGCCGACCCGGACGTCCAGTACGACACGCTCGTCCAGACGATGGACGCGTGCCGCGAATCCGCGGTGAAGAAGTCCGACGGGTCCGTCGACCGCAGGCCGCTCTTTTTCGACGTCTCGCTCTCGCTCATCGGGTAGACATGCCGCCCGCCTCCAAGCCCGCCGCCAGCGCCGAGTCGCTCCAGCGCGACAAGGACGCGCGCGCCTATCGCCGCGCCCGGCGCAAGGCCCGCGAGCGCGCCGGGGAGATCAAGGAGCTGAACATCACCGCGATGATGGACATGATGACCATCCTCCTGGTGTTCCTCCTCAAGTCGTACCAGGCCTCGACGCTCAGCGTGAACCTGAGCGAGGAGATGAGGATCCCGGTCTCCACCACGCAGCTCCACCCGCAGGAGAACATCTCGGTCACGGTCTCGCTCCGGGAGGTCGCGGTCGGCGACCGCAAGGTCCTCGAGATCCAGAACGGGACCATCCCGCCGGCGGCCAAGGCCGGCGGGAAGGCGGAGGCCTTCTACGTGGGCGCGGTGTACGACGCGCTCAAGAAGGAGGTCGACCGGCAGAAGTACATCGCCCAGTACAACAAGAACCAGCCCTTCACCGGGCGCGTGAACGTCGTCGCCGACAGGCGGCTGCCGTACCGGACGCTCATGGAGGTCCTGTACACCGCTGGCCAGGCGGAGCTGGGCGAGTACAAGTTCATGGTGATGAAGAACGAGTAGGCGAGCCGACCTCAGGGGCGGGCTCTCGCCGTCTCGACCGCGGACTCCGCGCACTCGGTGCAGAGGAGCGCGTACGGCACCGCCGCCAGCCGCCGCGGGTCGATCTCGGCGCCGCAGTCCTTGCACATCCCGAACTCGCCCGCGTCGATGCGGGCGATGGCCGCGTCGATCTGGGCGATCTCCCTCCGCTGCGTCTCGGACATCTGCGCCAGCATGTCCTGCTCGTGCTCGCTCTGGGCGCCCTCCTCGAACTCGGGATCCCGTTCCGCCGAGCGTAGCCCCTCCAGCTCGGCGTCCGCGCGCAGCGAGGTCTCCAGGATCGCCCGCCGGCGGCGCTGGAGATCGCTCCCCAGGGACTTCGGGTCATTGTGGGCCACGTTGCGATCCTTTCGTCCCAGGGATAGAACGAGCGTCCCTTCCGGCAAACGGCCACCACTCCACGGCCTCTCCCCGGATCCGTCCGTCGAGCAAGCTGGCCTCCGCGGACCGGCGAGGCGACACCGGCGGGTCCGGGACAACGGTAAGCGCCCCGACGGCGGGCTGCCAGCCTTGGGCGGGTGAGACATGGGAGCGCAACGCGTCACCATCGTCGGCGGAGGGCTCGCCGGCGTCGAGGCGGCCTGGCGGCTCGCACGCGCCGGCGTGCCGGTGACGGTCTTCGAGATGAGGCCGGCGAACCGCTCGCCCGCTCACGTCTCGGACACCCTGGCGGAGCTGGTCTGCTCGAACTCCCTCCGCTCCGACAATCCGGCGAACGCAGTGGGCCTTCTGCACGAGGAGCTGCGCAAGCTCGGAAGCATCGTCCTCGAGGCCGCCGACGCGACCCGCGTCCCCGCCGGGGATGCCCTGGCGGTGGATCGGACGCGATTCGGGGCCCACGTGACGGACCGGCTCGCGGCGCATCCGGGAATCCGGGTCGTGCGGCAAGAGGTCACCAGCCTGCCCGATGGCCCGGATCCGGTCGTGATCGCGACCGGACCGCTCACGTCCGACGCGCTCGCCGCGGAGATCGCGGCGCTGGCGGGCGACAGGCTCGACGGACCTGGCCGGGCGACCTCGTCCCCCGAGCCCCTGGTCGCTCCGGGGCAGGCTCGTCCGCCCGTCCCGGGGCTCCACTTCTACGACGCGATCGCGCCCATCGTCGAGGCCGACTCCGTCGACCGGGAGGTCGCCTACGCGCGCTCGCGCTACGGAAAGGGGGGCGGCGACGACTACCTGAACCTGCCGCTCGACGAGGCGCAGTACCGGGCGTTCGTCGAGGCGCTCCTCGGCGGCGAGAAGGTGGCGGCGCACGCCTTCGAGGAGCCGCGCTACTTCGAGGGCTGCCTGCCGATCGAGGTGATGGCGGAGCGCGGGCCCGAGGTCCTCGCCTACGGCCCGATGAAGCCGGTGGGGCTCGAAGATCCGCGCACCGGCCGCCGGCCGTATGCGGTGGTCCAGCTCCGGCGCGAGGACCAGGACGGCACGGCCTACAACCTGGTCGGCTTCCAGACGCGGCTCACCTGGCCCGAGCAGCGGCGGATCTTCCGCACCTTCGTCCCGGGGCTCGCCGGCGCGGAGTTCGTCAGGCTCGGCCAGGTCCACCGGAACACCTTCCTCGACGCGCCCCGGCTGCTGGCGCCGGACCTGTCGGCCGTCGTGCGGCCCCACCTCTTCTTCGCCGGCCAGATCACCGGGGTCGAGGGGTACGTCGAGTCCGCGGCGTGCGGCCACCTCGCCGCGCGCGCCATCCTGGATCGGCTCGCGGGGCGGCCGTTCCGGCCGCCGCCTCCCGCCACCGCGATGGGCGCCCTGCACCGGCACCTCACCGGCGAGGCGCACCCGCCGGGCGCGGAGTACCAGCCCACGAACGTCGTCTTCGCGCTCTTTCCGCCGCTCGACCGGCGTGCTACGCGTGGCCTCCAGTCCGCGGACGGGCGTCCCCTGCATGGGAAGGAGGCCCGGAAGCTCGCCCACGTCGAGCGAGCGCGGAGGGAGATCGAGGGGTGGATCGATTGACCAGCCGGGGGGAGTGGGGGGCCAGGTCGAGGTCGGAGTCGGGGTCGAGGTCGCGGTCGAGGTCGCGCTCCGTCGCGGTCGCGTTGCTCGTCGCAGCCGCCTGCTCCCCCGGCGCAAAGAAGCCGGGACCGGCGTCCGGCCTCGGCCGGGCCGTCTGGTCCGGTCCGGCGCGCTCCCTGCGTGCCTCCCCCGACGGGGCCTGGCTCGCCTTCCTCGACGCGTGCCGCGAGGCGAAGGGCCAGTTCCTGCCGCCGGGGACCGCGAACTGCGACCTGCGCGCCGTTCGATCCGGCGGCGGCGACGCGCGCCTGGTGGCGCACGCGGTGACGACGCTGCCGCAGGGGTTCGTGTGGAGCCCTTCCGGCGCCGCGCTCGCGGCGCTGGGCGGGTACGACTACGGCGCCGGCGCCGGGGACCTCACGCTCTGGCGCCCCGGCTCCGAGCCGCGCGCGGTCGCGTCCGGCGTGACCTACGATGGCTTCGGGCCCGGCGGCGAGCTGGGCGCGGTCGCCGGGGGGAAGCTGGTCCTGGTCGCGGGCGAGGGGGTCGCGGAGGTGAAGGGCGCGCGCGACGTCGCGACGTTCGAGTTCCGGCCGGCCGCGCGGGAAGCGGGGGCCGCCCGGATCGAGGCGCTGGCGCGACGCGGCGCCGGCGCGGGAGGCGACCTGCTCGGCGTCCGCGGGGGAGGCGCGTTCCCGGTGGCGCCGAACGTCCTCGAGTACCTGTGGTCCGCCGACGGCCGGTGGGCGGCGTTCACGTCGCGCGAAGGCAGCGTCCAGCCGCTCCACCTCGCGTCCGGCGACGCCGTGGCCCAGGCGCGCCGGGTCGCGGCCGACGGCCGTCAGGCGGCCTTCTCCCCGGCCGGCGACGCCCTCGCGTTCCTGGCGGGCACGGCGCCGGGGCGGCAGGGCGACCTGACGCTGATCGTGCCCGGCCGCGGCGGTGCCACCTCGCTCGCCAGGGAAGTCGGCGAGTACCGCTGGGCGGCGCGCGTGTCCCGCCTCGCCTGGCTGGAGCGCTACGATCCGCGCGTCCGGTCCGGCACGCTCGGCGTGGGCGGGCTCGGCCTCGCCCCGCGCACGGTGGCGGCGCACGTCTCGGACTTCGACCTCGCGCCGGACGGCCGGCGCGTCGCCTACCTCCAGCACACCACGCGCGGCGGGTACTCGGTGGACCTCGGCATGGCGGACGTGGAGGCGCCGGCCGGAGCGGCGCCGGCCGTGGTCGCGCAGGGCGTGTTCGGCTTCGCCTTCTCGCCGGACGGGCGCTGGCTCTACTATCGGACCCGCTGCACGCGGAACGGCGAGGCCTGCGACCTGGAGCGGGTCCCCGCGGCCGGACTCGGGCCGGGGGAAAAGCCGGAGCGGATCGCGCAGGGCGCGAAGAGCTTCGACTTCGACCCGCGCGACCCCGAGCGGCTCCTGATCGGCTTCCAGCGGATGGACATGGTGGCGCTCGACGTGGCGGTCTGGGACCGCGGCCGGCTGGTGGCGGTGGAGCAGGCCGTCGAGCCCGGGACCGCGCAGTTCCTCGGGCCGGACTCGCGGCGTCTCGCCTACGTCGTGGTGCACCCGAAGCGGGCGGGGGTGTACGTGGCGGAGCTGGCGAGGTGAGCGCGGGTCCGGTCTCGAAGTTCGCCTCCGCGCCCCGCCGCCGCTACGCTGGTACCCGTGCCCACCGACGTCGCCTCCCTTCCTCCGGAGCTGCGCCGCTTCCTCGCGTACCTCGAGACCGAGCGGCGGTCGTCGGCGCACACGGTGCGCGCCTACGCCTCCGACCTCGGGCAGTACGCGGCCTACCTCGCCGAGGTGGGCGCGGGCGTCGTCCCGTCCTCGCCCACCCTCGTCCGCGCCTTCGTGGCGCGAGCAGCCGGCGGCGCCGGCGCGTCCTCCCTCGCCCGCAAGCTCTCCACGCTGCGCTCGCTCTACCGCTTCCTGGTGCGCGAGGGGCTCGCGGAGGGGAACCCGGCGCGCGGCGTCGCGACGCCGAAGCGCCCGAAGCGCCTCCCGGAGGTGCTGCCGGAGGAGGAGGTCGCGGCGCTGGTGGAGGCGCCCGCGCTGGCCGGGCCGCTGGCGCTGCGCGACCGCGCGTTCCTGGAGCTGCTCTACGCGAGCGGGCTGCGCGTGTCGGAGCTGACCGGACTCGACGTCGGCGACCTCGATCTCACCCAGGGGCTGGTGCGCGTCCTCGGCAAGCGGAACAAGGAGCGGATCGTCCCGGTGGGGCGCGAGGCCCTGGCGGCGGCGCGCCGCTGGCTCGAGGAGGGAAGGTCCGCGCTCGCCACGGGGCGGGACCACGCGGGAGCTCGCGCGGCGCTCTTCCTCAACTACCGCGGTGGCCGCCTCTCGTCGCGGTCGGTCGCGCGGCGGATCGACCGCTGGGTGATCGCGGCCGGCCTCCCGCGGCACGTCCACCCGCACGTGCTCCGCCACTGCTTCGCGACGCACCTCCTCGGCAACGGCGCCGACCTTCGCGGCATCCAGGAGCTGCTCGGCCACGCCTCGCTCTCCACCACCCAGCGCTACACGCACCTCGACTGGAAGCGGCTCGCGGCGGTGTACGACCAGGCGCACCCGCGGGCACGGAAGGGGTAGCGCGCCACCGCTACTCCTCGTACCCGCGGAACACCTCGAGCAGCAGCCGCTCGGGCGGGACGGCCAGCGCCCGCGCCGCCCCGACGGCGCGGTCCACGAACGCGGGCGGTCCGGCCACGTACCACCGCGCGCCCTCCGCCGCCGCGGCCTCGGCGAGGAGCGCCTCGTCGATCCGTCCGGCGCGGCCGGGCCAGCCCGGCGGCGGCTGGGTGAGCACGTGGTGGACGGCGACGTTCGGGCGCGCGGAGGCGATCCCGTCGATCTCGGCGCGAAAGGCGATCTCCTCCGGCGTGCGGTTCTGGTACACGAGCGCGACGGGCAGGGCGAGCCCCGCGTCCGCGACGTGCTCCAGCATCGACCGCATGGGCGTGATCCCGACGCCGCCGGCGACGAGCAGGGCGGGGACCTCGGGATCGAGGAAGAAGCGCCCGCGGGGGCCGAGCACGCGCACCTCGTCGCCCGGCGCCAGCGCGAAGAACGCCTCCTTGAACGGGCTCGCGGACCGCCGCGCCGCGAAGTCGAGCCAGGGCCGCGCCGGACCGCTCGCGATCGAGAACGGGTGCGACTCGCCGCCGGGGAGCTCGAGCCGGGCGGCCTGGCTCGCCCGGAACTCGAACCCGGGCGGCCGCTCCACGCGGACACGCCGCACCGTGGGGGTCTCGTCGCGCGCCTCGATCACCTTCACCGCCTGGAACGCCGTCGCCGGGGTCACGGCCGCTCCATAGCCGGGCGGGGTCGCGGCTGCACGTGCGCCGCCGCGGCGGCGCGCCTCGCCAGGCGCGTCACGCCTTCCCGATTGCCCGCGGCACCGCCGCGCGCTACCCGTTACGGATGCGCCCGATGCACGGAACGACCGTCCTCTGCGTGCGCCGCGACGGGAAGGTGGTCGTGGCCGGCGACGGCCAGGTGACGCTCGACAAGACCGTCATGAAGTCGACCGCCCGCAAGGTGCGGCGGCTGGGCGAGGGGCAGGTGCTGGCCGGCTTCGCCGGCGCCACCGCCGACGCGTTCCAGCTCTTCGAGCTGTTCGAGAAGAAGCTGAAGGAGCACGCGCGCTCGCTGCCGCGGGCGGCGGTGGAGCTGGCCAAGCAGTGGCGCACCGATCGGCTGCTGCGGCGGCTCGAGGCGCTCCTGGTGGTCGCCGACAAGGAGCACGTGCTGGTCCTCTCGGGCGCCGGCGACGTGATCGAGCCCGACCCGGTGCCGGGCGGCGTGGCCGTGGCCATCGGCTCGGGCGGGCCCTACGCCCTCGCGGCGGCCCGCGCGCTCCTCGCCCACTCCACGCTCCCGGCCCGCGCCGTCGCCGAGGAGGCGATGAAGCTCGCCGCCGAGATCTGCATCTTCACCAACGCGAACCTGACCTTCGAGGAGCTGCCGTGACGCGCCCGCAGGACCTGGTGCCGAAGGAGATCGTCGCCGAGCTGGACCGCTACGTGGTCGGGCAGGCCCAGGCCAAGCGCGCGGTGGCCATCGCGCTCCGGAACCGCTGGCGGCGGCAGAAGGTCCCGGCCGAGCTGCGCGACGAGATCCTCCCCAAGAACATCATCATGATCGGCCCCACCGGCGTGGGGAAGACCGAGATCGCCCGCCGCCTGGCGCGGCTGGCGGGCGCGCCCTTCGTGAAGGTCGAGGCCTCCAAGTTCACGGAGGTGGGGTACGTCGGCCGGGACGTGGACTCGATGGTGCGCGACCTGGTCGAGGCCGCGGTGAAGCTGGTCAAGGAAGAGGAGATGGAGAAGCTCCGCGAGCGGGCGCGCGAGGCGGCGGAGGAGAAGGTGCTCGACGCGCTCGGCCACGGGTCGGGGTTCGGTCTCGGGTTCCGCAGCGCGGTGGCGCGGGTGCGGGGCGAGGCCGAGGCGGACCCGCCCGGCGGCTCCGGGCCCGGCGGCCGAGAGCGGGCTCGATCGCAGCTCCGCGCCGGCACCCTCGACGACGACGAGGTGGAGATCGAGGTGACCGAGCGCCCCAGCCCGGTGATGCCCTTCATGGCGCCCGGGATGGAGGACATGGCCCAGGGGCTCCAGGACATGGTGCAGTCGCTCGGGAACAACCCCGTCATCTCGATGCTGGGCGGCGGGGCGAAGAAGCGGAAGCGCCGGGTGAAGGTGCGCGAGGCGCTGGAGCTGCTCACGCAGGAGGAGGCGGGGCGCATGGTCGACATGGAGCGCGTCACCCGCGACGCGCTGGATCGCGCCCAGAACGCCGGCATCGTCTTCATCGACGAGATCGACAAGATCGCCGGACGCGACGCGGGCGCCGGACAGGGGCCCGACGTGTCGCGCGGCGGCGTGCAGCGCGACCTGCTCCCCATCGTGGAGGGCTCGAACGTCAACACCAAGTACGGGATGGTGAAGACGGACCACGTCCTCTTCATCGCCGCCGGCGCCTTCCACGTCGCCAAGGTCTCGGACCTCATCCCCGAGCTCCAGGGGCGCTTCCCCATCCGCGTGGAGCTGGAGCCGCTCACCCGCGCCGACCTGGTCCGCATCCTGCAGGAGCCGAAGGCCAGCCTGGTCCGGCAGTACACGGCGCTCCTCGCCACCGAGGGGCTCGACGTCCAGTTCCGCGACGACGCCGTCGAGGAGATCGCGCGCATCGCCGAGGAGGTGAACGAGCGCGCGGAGAACATCGGCGCGCGCCGGCTCCACACGGTGATGGAGCGCCTCCTCGACGAGATCTCCTTCGGCGCGCCCGACCTGCGCGGGCAGCGCATCGTGGTGGACGCGGCCTACGTGCGCGAGCGGCTCCAGGGCATCGCGCAGGACGAGGACCTGTCGCGGTACATCCTCTAGCGGGCGGCCCGCGCCGGGCGTGCGCGACTGTGGCACGCGCGCGGCGCCTCTTGCTATAAGCGGCGGATGACCGGGAACGAGTCCGTCGCGCAGCGGGCCAGGAAGGTGCTCACGCCCAACTACGGGTGGCAGCACCCCGTCGCCATCGTGCGCGGCGAGGGGGTCCGCGTCTGGGACGTCGACGGCAACGAGTACCTCGACTTCCTCGGCGGCGTGGCGGTGGACGTGCTGGGCCACTGCCACCCGGCCCTGGTCCGGGCGCTGGAGGAGCAGGCACGGACCGTGTGGCACGTCTCGAACCACTGCCTCATCCCGCGCCAGGTCGAGCTGGCGGAGGCGCTCCTGGCGGTGACGCCCTTCGCCTCGCGCGCCTTCTTCTGCAACAGCGGCGCCGAGGCGAACGAGGCGATGCTGAAGCTGGCGCGAAAGTACTTCGCGGACCAGGGCCATCCCGAGCGGAACGAGATCGTCTCGTGCCGGGACTCCTTCCACGGGCGCACGCTCTTCACCGTCACGGTGGGCGGGCAGGAGAAGTACCAGCACGGCTTCGAGCCGCTGGTCCCCGGGGTGCGCCACGTGCCCTTCGGCGACGTGGCCGCCCTCGACGCCGCGCTCGGGCCCGAGACGGCGGCGTTCATGGTGGAGCCGATCCTGGGCGAGTCGGGCGTGATCCCGGCGCCGGAGGGCTACCTCCAGGCGGCGCGGGAGCTGACGCGCCGCAAGGGCGTCCTGCTCTGCCTCGACGAGATCCAGACCGGCATCGGCCGCACCGGCCGGATGTGGGCCCACCAGTGGCTCGGCATCCAGCCCGACCTCCTGTCGAGCGCCAAGGGGCTCGGCGGGGGCTTCCCCATCGGCGCGCTCCTCGCCTCGGAGGAGGTCGGCGCCCACCTCGGGGCAGGCAGCCATGGAACGACCTTCGGCGGCAACCCGCTCGCCTGCGCCGTCGCGCTGGCGGTGCTGCGGGAGCTCCGCGACGGCGTGCTGGAGCGGTCGCGCGAGACGTCCCGGCACCTGGTGGCGCGGCTCGAGAAGCTGCGCGCCACCGGCCGCGTCGCGGAGGTCCGCGGGCGCGGGATGCTCCTCGGGATCGTCCTCCGGGGCGTCTCCGCGGGAGAGGTGGTCAAGGCCGCCCGGGCGCGCGGCCTCATCGTGAACGGCATCGGCGAGGACGTCATCCGCCTGGCGCCCGCCCTCACCCTCACCCCCACCGAGGCGGAGCTCGCCGTCGAGCGGCTCGCCGCCGCGCTCGCGGCCGCGCCCGCCAGGGCCTGAGGCGACCGTGGCTCGCACCGCCCGCAAGAAGCGCGACTTCCTCCGGATCACCGACCTGGACCGGTCGGAGCTGCTCGAGCTCATCGAGCGCGCCGCCGAGTGGAAGCTGCTCGGCAAGGGCGGGCCGCGGCCGCTGGAGCGGCAGACCGTCGGCCTGGTGTTCGAGAAGGCGTCCACGCGCACGCGCGTGTCGTTCGAGGTCGCCGCCCACCAGCTCGGCGGCAACGCCATCATGCTCTCGCCGCAGGACACCCAGCTCGGCCGCGGCGAGCCCATCCGCGACACCGCGCGCGTGCTGGCGCGCTACCTCGACTGCCTGGTGGTCCGCACCTTCGAGCACGAGAAGCTCGCGGAGACGGCCCGCTTCGCCGACGTCCCGGTGGTGAACGCGCTCACCGACTCCTCGCACCCTTGCCAGGTCCTGGCCGATCTCCTCACCGTCACGGAGCGGTTCGGCGCCGACGCGCTCTCGAAGGACGGCGGCCTGGAGGTCGCCTGGATCGGCGACGGGAACAACATGGCGAACAGCTGGATGGAGGCGTGCGTGCTGCTCGGCTTCCAGCTGCGCCTCGCCTGTCCCGAGGGCTACCATCCCGATGCGGAGCTGCTGGCGCGGACGCGGGGCCGGGCCAGGCTGGTCGGCGCACCCCGCGAGGCCGCGCAGGGCGCGCACGTCCTCAACACCGACGTGTGGGCCAGCATGGGGCAGGAGGACGAGGCGGAGCAGCGGCGGCGCGCCTTCGCGGGCTACATCGTCGACGAGCAGCTGCTGGCGGCGGCGCGCCCGAACGCCGTGGTGCTCCACTGTCTCCCGGCCCATCGCGGAGAGGAGATCTCGGAGAGCGTGCTCGAGGGGCCGCGGTCCGCGGTGTGGGACGAGGCGGAGAACCGACTGCATGCGCAGAAGGCGCTGCTGGAGCTGCTGCTGTCGCCGCGGTGAGGCCCGCCCGCGTCCCGCGGGCGGAGGTCAGGTCGCGCGTGTCCCGGTGTCATGGTAAACGGATGATCAGGTCGTCGCGTTGACCCCTTCGGCGCCCGGTCGGTACTCTCGGCTGGCGTGAGGACGTCCAGGGGCGGGTCCGGTCTTGACGGGTGATCGCTACCAGGGATTCGTCTTCCCGCCGGCCGAGATGGCCGAGGCGGTCGATCTCGACGAGGAGCGCCGCAGGGAGATCCTCTGGACGGAGGCGCACCTCGCGGGCTGGACCCACTGGGAGGTCCTCGGGCTCTCCTGGAACGCGCCGCCGGAGCAGGCGAAGGCCGCCTACCTCGTGAAGGTCAAGGTATTCCACCCCGACCGCTACCCGGGCAAGCG
This sequence comes from Anaeromyxobacteraceae bacterium, assembly GCA_035519395.1. Taxonomy (GTDB): domain Bacteria; phylum Myxococcota; class Myxococcia; order Myxococcales; family Anaeromyxobacteraceae; genus Anaeromyxobacter. The sequence continues at coordinate 26,347 of DATIWK010000098.1, forward strand.
CCTCGGAACCTTCCGGCCGCGCATGGAGCGCGTCTTCCGCCGGCTCACCGAGGCGCGGGACGTGCTCGCCGATCCCGATCGGCGCGCGGCCTACGCGCGCCAGACCGCCCCCCCCGACGAGTTCGCCAGGATGGAGGCGCGCAAGATCGAGGACGAGCGGCGCGCGGGAGAGCGGCGCGCCCGGCTGGCACGCTCCAGCCCGCTCCTGGCCCGCGCCGCGCGCGTGGCCGAGCTGGTGGCCCGCGGGAAGCAGGCGTTCGCGGAGGGACGCTTCGGGGCCGCGGCCAACGACTTCCTCACCGCCGCGGGGATCGATCCCGCCAGCGAGGAGGTCAAGGCGCTCGCCGCCGAGGCCAGGAAGAAGGCGGGGGTGCAGAAGGCCAACGAGCTCTACGAGCGCGGGCTGCAGGCGTCGATGGCCGGGAGCACGGGCCAGGCGCTGGCGGCCTTCCGGGAGGCCCTCGAGGCCGATCCGCGCCACCCCCGCGCGGCGATCCAGGGGTCGCGGGCGGCCCTCGCGCTCGGCGACGCCGCGGCCGCCCGGGAGCTGGCCGAGGCCGCCGTCCGCGCCGCACCGGGGATGGGCGCCGCCCACGAGGCGCTGGGGTTGGTGCTGGCGGCCACCGGCGCGGGCAAGGAGGCGAAGAAGGAGCTGGAGCGCGCGCTCGAGCTGGACCCGAACCTCGAGGCCGCCCGCGAGCGGCTCAAGAAGCTGCGCTGGAGCTTCCTGGGATGAGCGACCTCGAGCCCGTGATCGGGATCGACCTGGGGACCACCAACTCGGTGGTCGCCACCGTCCAGGGCGGCGTCCCGCGGGTGATCCCGAACCGCAGCGGCCAGCTCCTCACGCCCTCCATCGTCGCCGTCGCCAAGAACGGCAAGAAGCTCGTCGGGCACCTCGCCAAGCGCCAGGCGATCACCAACGCCGAGAACACCGTGTTCGCGGCCAAGCGGCTCATCGGGCGCCGCTGGGGCTCGAAGGAGATCGAGGACGCCCGCCGGGTGCTCCCCTACGAGCTGGTGGCCGGGCCCGAAGGGAACGACGTCCGCGTCACCGTCGCGGGGCGGCCGTACGCGATCCCCGAGATCTCGGCGATCGTGCTGGCGGAGCTCAGGGCGGACGCGGAGGCCTGGTTCGGGCGCTCGGTGCGGCGGGCGGTGGTGACGGTGCCCGCCTACTTCAACGACGGCCAGCGCCAGGCGACCAAGGACGCCGGGCGCATCGCCGGGCTCGAGGTGATGCGCATCATCAACGAGCCGACCAGCGCCGCGCTCGCCTACGGCTTCGGCAAGCAGATGGAGAAGAAGGTGGTGGTGTTCGACCTGGGCGGCGGCACCTTCGACGTCTCCATCCTCGACATCGGCAAGAGCGTCTACGACGTGGTGGCGGTGGGCGGCGACACCTACCTGGGCGGCGAGGACTTCGACCGGCGGGTGATGGACTGGCTCACCTTCAGCTTCGCCAAGGAGAACGGCGGCATCGACCTGCGGCAGGACAAGATGGCCCTGCAGCGGCTCAGGGACTCGGCCGAGAAGTCGAAGTGCGAGCTGTCCTCGGTGCCGTCCACCTCCCTCCACCTGCCCTTCCTGGTCGGCGGCGGCGACGGGAAATCGGCGCTCCACCTGGACAAGCAGCTCTCTTGCGAGAAGCTGGAGGAGCTGACCAAGGACCTGGTGGATCGCTGCATCGCGGTGACCGAGAAGACGCTGCGCGACGCCGCGGTGCGGACCTCGCAGGTGGGCGAGGTGATCCTGGTGGGCGGCATGACGCGCATGCCGCGCGTGCAGAAGGCGGTGAAGGACTTCTTCGGCCGGGAGCCGTGCAAGGGCGTCCACCCGGACGAGGTGGTGGCGCTGGGCGCCGCCATCCAGGCGCACGCGCTGGCGGCGGGCCCGAAGGAGGGCACCGAGGTCCTGCTCCTGGACGTCACGCCCCAGAACCTCGGCATCATGGTGGTGGGCGGCTACTTCCAGACCGTGATCGGGCGGAACACCACCGTCCCCACCAGCCAGACGCACCTGTTCACCACCGTCCAGGACAACCAGCCCTCGGTGCGCATCGCGGTGCTCCAGGGCGAGAGCGACAAGGCCATCGAGAACGAGCTGCTGGGAGAGTTCATCCTCGACGGCATCCGGCCGGCCCGCCGCGGCGAGGTGTCGATCGAGGTCACCTTCGACATCAGCGCCGACGGCATCGTGGGCGTGTCGGCCAAGGACGTGGAGACCGGACAGCAGCAGTCGATCACCGTCACCGCCACCTCGGGCCTCACCGAGGACGAGCTGCGCCGCATCATGGACGAGCACCTCGACGAGCTGCTGGAGAAGAAGTCCACCACCGGAGAGTTCGACCTGCGCCGCGAGCGGGCCATGTCCGCCATCCGGGAGATCGAGTCGCTGGTGCCGGCGGTCCAGGCGGCGCTGGAGCGGAGCAAGTTCGGCAAGGACGCGGTGCAGAAGGCCGAGGGGGTCATGGCGCGCGTGCGGCAGGCCATCGACGCGCGCGACGGGAAGGTGCTGGCCGAGGCCGAGGCCGACCTCGATCGCACCCTGCAGCTCTTCAAGGGCCTGGCGGGCGCCGGGAGCCGTCCCACCAGCGCGGCGACGAGCGGGAGATGAACGTGGCGAACCTCGCCGAGCTCCTCGATCACGGGATCAAGGCCTACCTGCAGGGGCGGGTGGCGGAGGCCCGGACGGTCTTCGAGCGGGTGCTCGCGACGGATCCGTCGAACCAGAAGGCGCGGTCCTACCTGATCCTGATGCACGGGGGTTCCGTGTCGGGCCCGGGTCGGCCCGTGGCCGCACCTCCGCAGGCGGCCGCCGCGGCGCCTCCGCGGGCCGGCGGCGCGCCGCCGGGCGGCGCCGAGGAGTTCGCGCCGTCGCCCTGGGACGACGGGCCGGCCTCGGCCGGGACGTTCGTCCTCGACGCGGGGGGCGGTCTCGACCTCACCGCCGTGGCGGAGAAGAGCGACCTGCGGCCGCTGGTGCCCGAAGCCCCCCACGTGGCGGGCCAGGCGCCGGCCGCGAAGAGCGACGTGCAGGTCTGGCTCCAGGCCGCCCGCGAGCTCCACGCGCTCGGCGACTTCTCGGGGTCGCTGGAGCTGATCGAGAAGATCCTGCAGATCGACCCGGAGCACCGCGAGGCGCGCGAGTACCTGACGCAGAACGAGGCGACGCTCATCGCCATGTACGAGTCGAAGCTCGGCCCGCTCACCTCCGTCCCCCGGCTCGCCATCAAGCCCGAGGAGGTGATGTGGCTGAACCTGGACCACCGCTCTGGGTTCCTGCTGGCGCAGATCGACGGCGCGGTGGACTACGACGCCCTGTTCGCGCTCTCCGGGCTGCCGCGGCTCGACACCGCGCGCATCCTGGCGCACCTCATCGCCGAGGGCGTGATCACCAGCCAGTAGGCGCTACTTCTCGTCCTCGTCCCCGCCCGAGCCGAGCAGCGCCGAGATGCTGGGGCCGCTCCGCGCGGACCCGAGGGCGCGCAGCGAGTCGAGGTGGTGGAGCAGGAGCGCGCGGTTGTCGCCGACGCTCAGGTTCTGCAGCTCGAGCGCGCCGATCCGGTCCTCGGGGTTGAAGGCCGGCTCCTCCACGCGCTCCATCGAGAGCTTGTGGGGGGCGTAGCTCATGTACTGCGCCCGCGTGTCGAGGATCGTCCAGTCGTCGCCGCGCCGCAGCTCCACCCGGACCGTTCCGGTGACCGCGGTCGCGATCCACCTCGTCAGCGCCTCGCGGAGCATCATCGCCTCGGGGTCGTACCACTTGCCCTCGTAGAGGAGGCGGCCCAGGCGGCGGCCCAGGGTGAAGTACAGATCGAGCGTGTTCTCGTTGTGGATGGCGGAGAGCAACCGCTCGTAGGCGAGGTGGAGGAGCGCCATCCCCGGCGCCTCGTAGATGCCGCGGCTCTTCGCGTCGATGACGCGGTTCTCGATCTGGTCGCTCATCCCCAGGCCGTGGCGGCCCCCGATGCGGTTCGCCTCGAGGAACAGCTCGTAGGGAGACCCCCAGCGCTTCCCGTTCAGCTCCACCGGCATGCCCTGCTCGAAGGAGACGGTGACCTCCTCGGCCGCGATCGCCACCTCCGGCTTCCAGTGCGCGACCCCCATGATCGGGTTCACGATCCGCATGCTGGTGTCGAGCGATTCCAGATCTTTCGCCTCGTGCGTCGCGCCGAGCACGTTGGCGTCGGTGGAGTACGCCTTCTCGGTGCCCATCTTGTAGGGCAGCTTGCGGCGCTCCAGGTACTCGCTCATCTCCTTGCGGCCGCCGAAGGCGGTCACGAAGGCCTGGTCGAGCCAGGGCTTGTAGATGCGCAGCTCCGGGTCCACCAGGATGCCGTACCGGTAGAAGCGCTGGATGTCGTTGCCCTTGTGCGTCGAGCCGTCGCCGAACACGTGCACCCCGTCCTCGCGCATGGCGCGGACGATGGCGGTGGTGGTGACGGCGCGCCCGAGGGGGGTGGTGTTGAAGTACTTCTTCCCGCCGGCGCTGAGGTGGAAGGCGCCGCACTGGATGGCGGCCAGCCCCTCGCGCACCATCGAGTCGCGGCAGTCGATGAGCCGCGCCTTCACCGCGCCGTGCTGGCGGGCGATGGGGGGGATGTCGGCCGGGTTGGCCTCGTCGGGCTGGGCGAGGTCCGCGGTGTAGGCGTGGACGGCCATCCCCTGCTCGGACATCCAGGCGACGGCGCAGCGGGTGTCGAGGCCGCCGCTGAAGGCGATGCCGACGGCGGTGCCCTTCGGCGGGAGCGACTTGTAGATCCGGCTCATGGGTACCGCCACGTAGCAGAAAACCCGGCGGCGTTCCAGCGCCGGGAAGCGGCGCGGTGGCCCGCGGTGGGCGGTCCGGCCGGTCAGTTCCGGATGATGGCGGTCCAGACGCCCCGGACCACGACCTGGTCGCGCTGGTTGCGGGTGGTGGTGGTGACCTCGAGGAAGTCGAGGTTGCCGCGGTCGGCGATGCGCGTGATCTCCCCGGTGGTCTCCAGGACGTCGCCGGGGCGGATCAGGCCGAGCCACTCGAACTCCTGCTCGCCGTGGACCAGCCGGAGCACGTCGAGGCCCAGCTCCGGGTCCGAGCAGGCGACGGCGAACGGCTGGATGGCGAAGGCCGCCGCGAACGCGGGCGGGGCGACCAGGCCGCCGTGGCGCGAGGCCCGCGCGGCGGCCGGGTCCCAGGTGGACGGGTGCGGATCGGACGGCGGCGCCGCGAAGACGCGCCCGGGGACCCCCCCGCCCACGGCGGCGACGAAGTCGCGGATCCGCTCCAGGCCGGCCTCGAAGACGAAGGGGCCGTAGCGGCGCCCGAGGTGCTTGCGATCGATGGGCACGCTAGGTCTCCTCGACGGAGGCCTCGGCGGTCGCGCCCTTCAGGACCTCCTCGCCCCGCTGGTTGGTGGCCGCCACCTCGACGCGCACGGCGCGTCCCTCCACCGCGGTGCACCGGCCCTCGAACCGGATGACGTCGCCGACCTGCACCGGCCTGGTGAACCGGGCGCGGACCCTGCGGACGCGGCCGGGATCGCCGAAGTAGGCGCCGCACGCGTCGGCGAGCCAGGAGAAGGTGCACATCCCCTGGAGGATCACGCCCTGGTAGCCGGCGGCGCGGCCGACGTTCGCGTCGATGTGGATGGGGTTGAAGTCGCCCGAGGCCGCCGCGTAGTAGATGGGGCGGTACGGATCGACCTCCCGGACGAGCACGAAGGTGTCGCCCACGGTGAAGTCCTGGAGGCGTTTCATCGCCGACGGTTGTAACGGGTGGGGCGTGGCGGGCACAAGCGGCAATGGGCGCTGATGCGCCGCGTCAGGGAGTCTCGCTCGACCGGGGGGCTGGGGGGCCTGCCGTTCACGCGCCCCGGGCCGGGAGCGGCCGCGGGTCGAGCGGGTCCTCGGCGTCGGAGAGCTCGCGCCGCTTGGCGAACGATCCCTGGACGAACTCGATGAGGCGGTCCAGGTAGCTGGTGATGGGCGGGCAACGGATCCCGGTGCCGTCGAGCAGCTCGAGCAGGTTGCGGCAGTTGTAGATGGCGAGGTGGTTCACGTACTCGATGGCCGGCCGGTGGACGCGGGAGAGCCGCTCCAGCAGCGGGAGCTGGAGCAGCGCCTGGACGACGCGCGCCGGGAGGGAGACGGCCGGCAGCTTCTTGCCGGCGCGCTGCGCGATCATCTCGTACACGCGCCGCGCCGAGAGCGGCGCGGGGTCCACCAGGTGCACGGTCCGCCCCGCGCCGGCTTCGTTCCGCGCGATGGAGACCGCGGCGTCCACCACGAAGTCCACCGGCACCACGTTGAGCGGGGCCACCGCGTCGCCGGGCAGCGGCAGCGGGACCGCGAGGGGTGAGGCGACCAGCAGGATGGCGAGCGCGTACGGCCCCTCGAACTTGTCGATCTCCCCGGTGCGCGAGTCGCCGATGACGATGCTGGGGCGGTAGACCGTGGCGGGCAGCTCCGACTGGGCGCGGCGCACCAGCAGCTCGGCCTGGTGCTTGGTCTCCTCGTAGGCGTTGTGGAAGCGCTGGGACATCGCCAGCTCCTCCTCGAGGATGACGCCGATCCGGTCGCCGGAGACGTAGGCGGTCGAGAAGTGGTTGAGGCGCCGGAGCCGGCGGGCGGCGTGCGCCAGCTCGATGACGTTCCGCGTCCCCTCGACGTTCACGCGGCGCATGTCGCGCCGCTCGGCGCCCAGCCAGGACACGGCGGCGAGGTGCCAGACGTCCGTCACGTCGCCGGCGAGGGACTTGAACTCCGCGCCGGAGAGGCCCAGGTGCATCTGGACCACGTCCCCCTCGACCACCTCGGCACGGTCGGCGCCGAGCGCGGCGAGATCCTGACGCGCCGCCTCGGCGTGCTTGGGCTGGACCAGGAGGAAGAGCCGGTCGGGGCGCCCGCGCCCGGCCTCCACCAGCTTGCGCACCAGGCGCGTCCCGATGAACCCGGGATAGCCGGTCACCAGCTCGACGCGCGTGCCGTCCCCCATCCCGCCGTCAATAGCGCAGGGGCGGGGCGTTGGGAAGTCTCCGGCCCCGGCCCGCCCGGAGGTCGGCCAGGAGCCGGTCGGCCTTCTCGCCGAGCGCCGCGGTCGCCCCGGTGTTGTCCACCACGAAATCGGCGCGGCGGGCCTTCTCCTCGATGTCGAGCTGCGCGGCCAGACGGGCGTCGGCCTCCGCCGGGCCGAGCCCGTCGCGGGCGGCGAGGCGGGCGCGCTGCTCCTCGCGGGGGGCGTAGACCACGGCCACGGCGTCGAGCTCGCGGTCCAGCCCGACCTCGTACAGGAGGGGCGTGTCGTACAGCACCAGCGCCTGCCCGGCCGCCTCGAGCCGCGCCGTCTCCGCCCGCATCGCGGCGCGGACCGCGGGGTGCGTGATGGCCTCGAGCCTCCGGCGCGCGGCGGGATCGGCGAAGACCCGCGCCGCGACCTTCCGGCGATCGAGCGTGCCGTCCGCGGCCAGGACCTCCGCGCCGAAGGCGCGGGCGATCTCCGCGAGCGCCGGCGTCCCCGGCGCGACGGCGGCGCGGGCCAGGGCGTCGGCGTCGAGGACGGGGACGCCGCGGGCCCGGAGCAGCGCGGCGAAGGTGCTCTTGCCGGTGGCGATGCCGCCGGTGAGACCCACGACCCTCAAGGCGCCTTGGCCTCTCCCTTCGCGGGCGCGGGCGCGGGCCTGGGCGGGCCCTCGGACTTGGCGGACGCCTTGGTACCCGGACCGAAGGTGATGGCCTCGACGTAGCCGTCCTTGCCGAAGTACACGGTCACGCCCTGGGCGCGGTAGATCCAGACCGGCAGGAAGGAGTCGGTGAAGGTCTTCTCCGGCGACTTGCCGTAGGTGCCCTCGATCGCCTCCTTCTCGAGCTGCGTCGCGAGGAACACCGTGATCTCCTGCACCACCCCGCCCTCGCCGGTGTAGAACTGCGCCTGCTTGGTGCCGGCGAGGGCCTGGTCGCCGAGGTAGGCGAGCACCACGCGGCCGGCGCGCTTGGTCTTCGTGGTGGGCTCGCCGAACCGGGACTGGACGTCGTCGGCGCTGCTCGTGCCCGGGGTGATCCCCTGCCAGGCCTTGGCGTGGGCGGCGGCCGGGAGCGCCGCGGCGAGGAGCAACGAGGCGAGGCGGATCGAGCGCATGGCGCATTATACTGCGGGACCCGTGACCCGC
>DATIWK010000099.1:0-30078 GCA_035519395.1 Anaeromyxobacteraceae bacterium
GCGAGGTCCATTTCGGGAGCGAGGAGCTGCTCATGGAGGCGATCGGCTTCCGCGAGGGCGCCACGCATTCGGGCGAGCACGAGGCCCTGCGCGGCCGGATGCGCGAGATCGTCTCGCTCCTCCAGGACGAGCAGACGGACTCGGCGCTCACCGCGGCGCTGGAGCTGCGCGAGCAGATCGCGGGGCACGTCGCGACCGCGGATCGCCGGCTGGCCGAGGAGACGGCGGGTCGATAGCGGCGCCAGCTCGCCCGCCCAGAAGCGGCGGGGGCTCGCGGTGCACGTGTCGCTCGTGTTCCTCGCGCTGCTCGGCGGCCTCGCGACCTTCGGGCCGATCGGGCTCCTGCTCGGCCCGCTCGCGCTCGCGTTCTTCCTGGCGACCATTCGCATGTGGCGCCGCGAGCCCGCAGGCGATGCGGCGCCCGGCGCCGGGGAAGGGACGCCCGCTGCGGGGAACCGCTGAGCGGGCCTATCGCCACGGCCTGGTACGAGTGCGCGATTTCGCGCATCGCGACGGCATTTCCCCCAACTCACCTGCGACCGCACGTCCGAGTGGCCCGCGCCGGCGCCACACTCGCCGCGAAACGCGCACGAGGGTGCGCGTCGAGCCGTGGTCTTCTCCTTGCACGACTGAACGCGCGACTCCTCGGAATCACTCATGTCCACGACACCAGGTCCCAGGATCTCCGGCGCGGTGCTCCCGGCGCGGTGGCCCGAGGGTGGGACCGCCTTCGCGGCAGTGCTGGAGGATGGATGAGGTCGGGATCGGGCACGCGCCGCCTGGCGGGCATTCTGGTGGCGGCAGCCGTCGGCGCGCTCGGCGGGTGCGGGAAGGGGACGCAGGGCGCTCGTGTCGCGCTCGGCAAGGGCGTCTTCGGACAGTTCTACTACGTCAACCTCGTGAGGCCGGTGGGCGGGACCATCACGTCGTCGGACGGGCGGATCCAGTGCGGGTCCGGCGGGGACCTCTGCGGCGACGCGGCCGGGCAGACGCGGTACGCGTGGAGCGAGATCGTGACCCTCACCGCCGCCGCCGACGCGGCCGGCGGGTACGTGTTCCAGCAATGGGGGGGCGACTGCAGCGGCGCCGGCGCCTGCACGCTGGCCGCCGGCCCCGATCGCTTCGTCGTCGCCGTGTTCGTGAAGCCCTCGGGGACCCCCGCGCCGCCGCCCGGCGGCTCGAGCTACGGCACGACGTTCCGCGTCGACGTGGTGAAGCCCACCGGTGGAACGGTGCGCTCGACCGACCTGCAGCAGCGGATCGCCTGCGGCACCGCCGGCTCCGCCTGCTCGGCGCTCTTCCCCTGGAACGCGACCGCCGTCCTCCACGCCACCCCCGACGCGGGCTACGGCTTCGCCACCTGGGGCGGCGACTGCGATCTGGACGGTGACTGCGTCCTGGACACGTCCCGCAGCGGGGCGGACAAGCTGGTGGTGGCGTCGTTCGCGCCGATCGGGAAGGTCGGGCACGGGTTCTTCGCGCCCGCGGCCGTCCACGGGCCGGCGTACCTCGACTTCCTCGCCGGCGTGTCGGGGGCACGCACCTGCACGAACTGTCACGGCTCGAGCCTCCAGGGGATGGGGATCGCGCCCGCCTGCACGCCCTGCCACGCCGCGGCGGGGTGGGCCTCGTGGCAGGCCAACTGCTCGTTCTGCCACGGCGTCCGCAGCTCGGAATCGATGGCCGGCTACGACGTCTCCGTCCGGCCGGGCCTCGCCGCGCCGCCGGACGACGTCGCGGGACGGCTCTCCGGCCGGAACGGCGGCGCCACGGGCGCCCACGCCTCCCATCTCTCGCCGAACGCCATCGCGAACCCGGTCGCGTGCGGGGAGTGCCACGTGGTCCCGTCGGACCTGCGGCACGTGACCCGCGCCGCCGACGTCGCCTTCGGTCCGCTCGCCACGTCTGGCGGCGCGGCACCGGCGTGGGACGCGGGGTCGCTCACCTGCGCCTCGACCTACTGCCACGGCGCGACGCTGACCGGCGGCGGGCTCAAGTCGCCCAACTGGACGCAGCTCGACGGCTCGGCCCGCGCCTGCGCCGCGTGCCACGGCGCGCCGCCGCCCGCCCCGCATCCGGCGGGCACGAGCTGCGGCGGTTGCCATCCCGGCTACACGGGGACCTCCGCGAACCTCGCCACGCACCTGAACGGCCGGATCGACGCGGTGTCGCAGGCCTGCGGGTCCTGCCACGGCCTGCCGCCGGTCGCGAACGGCCACCCGTCGAGCAGCGACTGCGGGGAGTGCCACCCCGGCTACACCGCCACCTCGGTGAACGACGGGACGCACGTGAACGGCGTCGTGGACGTCGTGCTGACCGGCCAGAGCTGCTCCCAGTGCCACGGCGCGCCGCCGCCGCCGCCGCACCCGCCGGTGGGCGACTGCGGCCGCTGCCACCCCGGCGACGCGGCGACGACGGTGGACCCGGCCACCCACCTCGACGGCGTGGTGGAGGTCGTCCCGATGACCTGCACCACCTGCCACGGGCAGGGCGATCCCTCCGTCCTCGCCGACGCCGCCCCGCCGCTCGGCGTCCACGGCGAGACGCTCACCTCGGAGCGCGCGGTCGGCGCCCACCAGGCGCACCTCACCGGCGTCGCCGGCGGCGCCGTCTACTCGGCGCCGTTCGAGTGCGAGACCTGCCACGCGGTGCCCGCGACGTCGCCGGTCGACCTCTCGCACATCTCGGGCGGCGCGGCCGCGGTGGTGCTCTCGGGCGCCGGCCAGCGGCAGCTCCCCGCCAGCCTCGGGTCGTACGACGCGAGCGCCGGCAGCTGCGTCACCTACTGCCACGGCAGCACCCTCACCGGCGGCACCGACCGGACGCCGAGCTGGACCGGCGGCCTCACCGGGTGCGACGGCTGCCACGGTCTGCCGCCCTCGACGCCGGCGCACCAGGGCGTCGCGTCGAGCGCGACCGCCTGCAACCGCTGCCACCCGGGCGTCGTCGACGCGGCCGGCCAGATCGTCTTCGCCGCGGACGGCACCACCCGGCACGTGAACGGCGCCGTGGACGAGGACGTCTCGCACGGCAACCAGGGCTGCGCCCGGTGCCACGCCTACGCGATGACCTCGGCGCAGACGTACCACCACGTCACGGGCGACCCCCAGGTCTCGGGCGGCCTGACCGTGTACCCGTCCAACCCGACGCCGGTCGTGGGGGCGGACAAGACCTGCGTCATCTGCCACGCGGACCACCCCCTCTTCTCGCCGGCCGTGAACCTGGGCGGCGCGGACCGAGGCGACAACCTGCGCGCCTCGATCGCGGCCGTTCCGCCGGGGGTGCCGGACGGGGCGACCGTCGCCGAGGCGCCGGGCCCCACCATCGCGAGCGCGGACGTGGGCCTCTGCACGAGCTGCCACGCGAGCGCGCAGCTGAAGGACGGCTCGGGCCAGCTCGGCGACGGCTCGCTCCAGTCGCCCGCGCTCGATCCGGCCGCCTTCGCCGCGTCGGGCCACAGCTACGTGGTCACCGGCAGCATCCAGGGCACCGGGAACGACTTCACCGTCAACTGCGTGAAGTGCCACTCGTCCTCGGCGACGCAGCTCCAGGACGGCGCGTACCGGTTCGCGCTCCACGAGAGCCCCGATCGGCGGCTCCGCGCGCCCCTCGGCCGGACCAGCCTCGCGGACGACGACGCCCAGGGGTTGTGCTTCCGGTGCCACTCCCGGGCAGCGGACGACGTGGGCGGCCTCAAGAAGGGCGCGGACCCGGCCGACTGGTACGGCGCGACCGGGATGACCCCCGGCGCGACCGGCGTGTTCGCGCAGCTGCAGAAGGGCATGGCCACCGCGGCGGGGAGCACGACGGTCACGGATACGCTCTACCCGAAGCCGTCCGCGCAGGAGACGCCGACCGCGCCCGGGCCGCCCGGCGGCTCCGCCGAGACCGGCGCGACCTTCGTGACCAGCACGCTCTACCTGACGTCGGACGCGGCCGTGACGCCGCCCGCCGGGTACCTCCAGACCTCGAGCAGCTGCACCACGCCGCCCTGCTACGACACCGCCGTGCTGCGGCAGAACCAGCTCTCCGTCGCGTCCAGCTCCTCGCAGACGACCGTGCAGGCGAGCACGGTCGCCGCGAGCGGCGCGCGCTACGACCGCCTGGCGCAGTTCCTGTCGCCCCCCGTCGCGACGCAGTTCACGTGGGCCACGGGGACCCTCGCGGTCACCCTGTACCGGAGCGAGACCAACGCCAGCAACAACTGCTACTTCCGGTACTCGGCGTATCGCTGGCGGCCGTCGGCGAGCACCGCCACGCAGTTCGTGAACAGCGCCAACGGAACCACGGAGTACCCCACCAGCGCCGCGGCCAGCAGCTTCAACATGTCGGTGAACAGCAACGTCACCTTCAGCCCGGGCGACCAGATCCTCGTCGAGCTGGAGGTGTACAAGAACTCGCCCACCAACACCGCGTCTCCCGGGTGCACCGTGCAATGGGGGAACACGCCGGCGGACCAGGGCCGCATCGTGCTCCCCGCGACCTCGGACGGGACCTTCCCCGAGTTCCAGGCGACGCCGCCGCAGCTCTCCGGCAGCGCCTGGGTCGCGCGGTCCATGTCGCCCTTCGCGCCGACCGCCGCGAACGAGACGGTGGCGGGCAGCGGCGAGACCACCACCGCATGGGCCGGCCAGCTCTGGCGCCGGGCGAGCTTCGTCTCGCCGCCGGTCGCGGCCGCGACCACGCTGCCGGCCTCTCCCTGGACCCTGGCCCTCAACGCCAGCCGCGGCGGGCTCGCCAGCGGCACCGGCTACCTGCGGTACCGGATCTACCGCTGGGACGCTGGCGGCGCGCAGGGGCCGGACATCGTGCCCTGGCGGACGAGCTCGGGCGCCTTGCCGAACGGCACGTCCCTCGTCTCGATGACCACGCCCCCGGGCGCGGGGGTCGCGCTCCGCGTCGGCGACATGATCGTCGCCGAGGTCGAGGTGGAGACCATGAACACCACCACGGCCGCGGCCAACACCAGCAGCCTCACCTTCGGCAGCACCTCGCCCTCGCAGGTGATGCTGCCCGGCCCGGTGACGTTCAGCTACGCGCACGGTGTGCTGGCCGGGGCGGGCGGCCACGACGGGACCTCGTACACGAAGTTGCACCGCCCCAGCCCGGCCGAGGAGACGCTCCAGTTCCTGGCCACCCGGAAGCACGTGGACTGCTCGGACTGCCACGACCCGCACCAGGCGCGGCGCGGGAACCAGGCCGAGGCCGGCACCGCCACGGCCGGGACCGGCACCACCCTCACCGACTCGAACGAGAGCTGGGCGCCGAACGTCTGGGCCGGCTACTACGTCGACGTCGTCTCCGGGACGGGCTCGGGAGGTCGGGCCCAGATCACGGCGAACACCGCCACGCAGCTCACCTTCGCCCCCGCCCTCGGCACCGCGCCGGCGAGCGGCAGCGGCTACCGCATCTCCGCGCGCTCGACCGGCGGCGCCGTCACCGCCGCCACCGCGACCACCCTCACCGACGGCCAGAGCGCCGTGGGCGGCGCCGCGAAGGCGTGGCAGCCCGGCGCGTTCGCGGGCTGGACGGTGACCATCGTGCTCGGGACCGGCGCGGGCCAGTCCGCCACCGTCGCCTCGAACACCGCGAACCAGCTCACCCTGGCGGCTCCGTGGACCACCGTGCCGGACGCGACCAGCCGCTACGTCGTGTCGCGCCTCCCCGCCGTCATGCTCGGCTCGAGCGGCGTGCAGGTCGCGGCGTGGGGCACCTCCAGCCCGACCAACTGGCTGGCGGCGAACGCCTTCAGCCCCGCGGCGGGGACGAACGCCCCGCTCTCCGACGCGAAGGCGCAGTGGCAGGTCTGCTTCAAGTGTCACTCGGGCGCCAACACCGGCCTCGCGACCTGGAAGGCCTCCTGGACCGACCTGGCGCAGGACTTCAACCCGGGCAACCAGTCGTCTCACCCGATCGCGGCGCCGGCCGGCGCGGCCGCGGGCGCGAACTCGCAGCTCACCGCCTCCCAGCTCTCCGGCGGGTGGAAGCCGGGCGACCTGATGCACTGCTCGGATTGCCACGGAAACGACGACGCGACCTCCGGGGCGAGCCAGGGCCCGCACGCCTCGGCGGCCAGCTTCATCCTGCGGGGGCCGAACACCCGCTGGCCGTTCATGGCGGACGGCGTCACGCGCTGGACGATCAGCAACTACACCGCCGGCCAGGGGACGCGGAACGGCCTCTTCTGCCTCAACTGCCACGTCCTCACCGACGCGGGGAGCGTCCACAGCCGGAGCGACCACAGCGGCACCGCCTGCACGGCGTGCCACGTGGTCCTGCCCCACGGCGGCAAGGTGAAGCGGCTCATCGCCACCGTCAACACGCCGGCGCCTTACCGCGACCCGGGGCTGACGCCGGTCCTGCGCGCCTACAACGGCGGGACGTCCGACAACAGCACGTCCTGCAGCACTACCTGCACGAACCACCACAACGCCGCGGTCACGGCCACCAACAGCTGGTGAGGCGGGGCGGGCGCCTGCCCGGTATGAGCACGCCCCGCCATGTCCATGCTTCCGACACGCCTGCGCCGCGCGCTCCGGTCCCCGTGGACGATCACCGCAGAGCTGGCGGGCGTCGCCCTGGCCGGGCTCGCCTCGACGCTCGTCGAGCAGCACCCCGGCGCCGCGGCCCGGGCGCGGCTCGCGGCGGCGCGCCCGGCCGCCGCCTGGCTGGTGCAGGCCCTCGGGCTCGACCGCGTCTTCACGAGCGGCTGGTTTCTCCTGGTGGTCGCCGCGGCTGCCTGCTCGCTGGCGCTGGTGGTGGCCGAGCAGTGGCGCCGGGCCGTCCGGGAGTGGCCCCTGCTCGAGGAGGCCGGGTTCCGGGCCGCGCCTTACCGGACGGAGCTGGTGCGCCCGGCCTCCGGCGAGGGCCGGCGCGTCCGCATCACCGCGCGCGGCCGCGCCGCGGCGCTGGGCTCGCCGCTCTTCCACACCGGGCTCCTCGTCCTCCTGGCCGCCGGCGCGGCCCGCATGCTCTTCGGCGCCGCGGCCGCGCGGGAGGCGCTCGAAGGAGACGTGATCGGCGCGGACCCGGGGGCGTTCGAGACGCAGGACCGCGGGCTCCTGGCCGCGCCGGTGGCGCTGCCCGCGCCGGTGAAGCTCGTCGAGCTCGCGCCGAGCCACTACCCCTCGGGCGAGCTGCTGGCGCTCTCGGCGCGCATCGCCGGTCCGGCCGGTCCGGCCCTGCTGGCGGTGAACGCGCCCCTCGAGCTGGACGGGGTGCGCCTGTACCTCACGCAGGCGTTCGGACCGGCCGCCATCCTCGAGCTGCGGCTCCGTGGGACGGCGACCGCGAGGGCCGCCCTGCTCGCGCCCGCCGATTCGGCGGATCCCGAGTGGTTCGGCCCGCTCCCGGGTGGCCTCGATCTGCGGCTTCGCGCCGCCGCCGGCCCACGGCGCCCCGACGCGGTGGACGTCCGCGTCCTCTCCGGCGGCGCGCTGATCGCGGCCGCACGCCTCGGTCCGGGCGGCGCGCTCGCGCTGCCGGAGGGAGGCTCCCTGGCGCTGCGCGAGGTCCGCTGGTGGGTCCGGCTCGTCGCCTCGCGCGACCCGAGCGCCTGGCCCGCCTACGCCGGCTTCGCGCTCGCGGTGGCGGGCCTCGCGCTCGCGATCGCCGCCGTGCGGGTGGACGTCCTCGTCGTGGCGGAGCCGGCGGGCGCCGGCGAGCGCGTGGTCGTCGCCCTTCGGCCGCGCCGGCTGGCGCCCCTCTTCGCCGGCGAGTTCGACCGCCTGGTGCGGCGGGAGTCGGGCCGAAGCTAGAATGCCGGCGATGAGCGGGTTCGCCCTCGAGGTCGCCCTGCACTGGGCCGGAGCCGCCCTGTACATCGCGGCGATGGTGCTGTTCGCGAACGCCGTCCTGTTCGGGCACCCGGGGCGCACGCCCGTGGCGCTCGGGCTGGCCGTCGCCGGGCTCGTCCCGCACGGCGCCGCGATCCTCCTCCGCTGGGCGGCGGTGGGCCACGGCCCCTACCTGCTCCGGTACGAGGTCCTCTCCGCGAACGCGTGGCTGGCGGTGGCCGCCCTCGCCCTCTTCCTCCGGGGCCGGCCGGCCTGGGGTGCCGTGGCGCTGGTGGTGCTGCCCGCGTCCATCCTCGCCCTCGGCCTGGGCCTGTTCTCGAACGACGAGATCCGCCGCATCCCGCCCACGCTCCGCTCGGTGTGGCTCGTCTTCCACGTCGGCTTCGCGAAGCTGGCCGCCGCGGCCTTCCTCCTCTCCCTCGGCACCGCGGTGCTTCAGCTCGTGCGCGCGCGCGGCGCCTCGCCTCGCCTCGTCGAGCGGCTCCCGGCGCCGGAGGTGCTCGACGCCTACACGGTGCGGTTCGTCGGTTTCGGCTTCCTCTTCTGGACGATCGCCATCGCGGCCGGCGCGATCTGGGCGAACCAGTCCTGGGGGCGCTACTGGGGGTGGGACGCGATCGAGACGTGGTCCCTGGTGTCCTGGCTGGCGTACGGGACGCTGCTGCACGCCCGGCTCTTCTTCCGGCTCCGGCCGGTGCCGACCGCCTGGTCCTCGGTGGCGGCCTTCGCCGTGTTCGTCCTGGCGCTGCTCGTCCTGCCGTTCCTCGTGCCGTCGCTGCACGCTGCCTACTTCCAGTAGCCGGGGCCGCGGGGCAGCCGCCGCCGGCCGCCAGGAGGATCCGTCCCATGCGCGACAAGCTCACCATCCTGAACGCCTTCGTGCACGACGTCGCCACCGGCACCTGGATCGGCTCGCTGGTGCTGCTCACCGTTCTCCACGCGGAGGTGGCGCGGCCCGAGTGGGCGCGCGCGGCCGCGCTCGTCCCGCCGCTCGCGGCCAAGTTCATGTGGCTCACCTGGACGAGCCTCGCCGCCATCGTCCTCACCGGCATCGTGCGCGCGGCGACGTTCAAGGTCTTCGGCTGGACGGGAGACGTCGCGCGCGACCGCATCCGGCTCCTCAAGCTGAAGCACGCCCTGCTGGGGATCGTCTTCGTCGCGGGGACGGCCTGGATGGCGGCGATCGCGTACCGCTGAGGCGCCTCCGCCGGGGTCTCCTCCGGTCGCGCCGTTCCCCGCCGATGGGGGGTAGCGGGCGTGTCGCTCAATGCGCTCCGGGCAGCCGAACTGGCCTACACGCTGGCGCGCAATACGTGCGCCGAGACTTGACCGCGCGCAGGTTTCGCTGGCCATCCGAGCGAAAAGAGGCCAATCCCGTGCGGTTTCGGAACGTTCCGCTGGCCCCGATCCTGCTATCCTGCGATCAAGGGACATGCTGTCGCTGCGGCACATCGCCGCCGTCGAGGCTCTCGCATGACGTCACGCCGCCCAAGGGTTCTCCTCGTCACCGCGCCGTACCATTCCGGCGTCGTCGAGGCCGCGGGCACCTGGATGCCGCTCAACCTCGTGTACGTCGCGGGCCACGCGCGCGCGGCCGGCGCCGAGGTCGAGATCTACGACGCGATGTCGCTCTTCACCTCGCACCAGGACATCGCGCGGCGCGTCGAGGAGTTCCGGCCGGACATCGTGGGCACCACCGCGATCACGGCGACCGAGCCGGACTCGCGCGTCATCTGCGCCACCGCCAAGGCGATCGACCCCCGCATCCGGACGGTCATCGGGAACGTCCATGCGACCTTCTGCTGGGAGGAGATCCTCCGCGAGGACCCCAGCGTGGATTTCGTGGTGCGCGGGGAGGGCGAGCACGCCATCGCCGACATGGTGCGAGCCCTGGCGGCGGGGGAGGGGTTCGACCGGATCCCCGGGCTCGCCTACCGGCGAGACGGCGTGCCCGTGACCAATCCGCCGCGGCCGCTGGTCCCGGACCTCGACGCGCTCCAGCCCGCCTTCGACCTCCTCGACTGGTCGCTCTATTCCTACCGGCCCAGCCCCGAGGGCCGGCTCGCCATCGTCAGCTCGGCGCGCGGCTGCGCGCAGCGGTGTTCCTTCTGCTCGCAGCAGAAGTTCTGGGCGCGGAGCTGGCGCGGCCGCGACCCGGCGCGGTTCGTGGCGGAGCTGGAGCTGCTCCGCGACCGGCACGGCGTTCGCGTGGCGATGCTCTCCGACGAGACGCCGACCACCAGCCGGTCCCGCTGGGAGGCGATCCTCGACCTGCTGGTGGAGCGCGGCACCGGGATCGAGCTGCTCATGGAGACGCGGGTGGACGACATCCTGCGCGACGAGGCCATCCTCGGGAGGTACGCGCAGGCCGGCGTCTCCCACGTCTACGTGGGCGTGGAGTCCACCTCCCAGGCGACGCTCGACCTCTACCAGAAGGACATCAAGGTCGCCGAGTCGAAGCGCGCCATCGAGCTCATCAACGCGCACGGGATGGTCTCGGAGACCTCGTTCGTGCTCGGCACGCCGGAGGAGACCGCGGCGTCGGTCCGCGAGACCGTCGAGCTGGCCAAGTGGTACGCGCCGGACATGGCCTTCTTCCTGGCGCTCACGCCCTGGCCGTACGCCGACATCGCGCCGCAGCTCGAGCAGCGGATCGTGACGCGCGACTACCGGCGCTACAACCTGGTCGAGCCGGTGATGAAGCCCGACCGGATGACGCTGGAGGAGCTGCACGCCGAGCTGCACCGGGCCACCGGCCACTTCTTCCGGCACAAGTTCGAGAACCTGGGCGCGCTTTCGCCCGGGAAGCGCCGCTTCATGGTGCGGGTCCTCAAGCTCCTCATCGAGCGGAGCTACCTCGGCGACGAGATGCGGAGGATGGCGGGCCACGCCCGGATGCCGGACTCGGTCAAGGCGATGCTGCGCGAGATCGAGGGCGACGAGGCGCCCCCCCGCAAGGCCGCCGCGGGCTGATCCGCGATCCGGCGCCCCCTGCGGCCCGGGCCCCCCCTTGGCCCGGCGGGCGAGCCCTCCCGCGTCCCTCCCCGGACGCCACTCCGCACCCCTCCGGTCCGCGCGCCGCCCACCCGCTCCCCGGCGGTCCGCCGCCCGCCGGCCCCCGGGGGAGCCGGCTCGCCGCGGCCGAATCTCTTGCGATGGCAAGTGTTGTCTTGGCAATATCCAGGCGCGCGCGGGCGGCGGCACGGTCCGCGGGAGGCGTCCATGGCGGAGTACGTCGGCTTGCTCATCGGGGCGGCGCGGCGCCGCATCAAGCAGTCCGTCCTCGTCCGCGCGGGGCGGCACGGGCTCTCGGCGCAGCAGTTCTGGTTCCTCGTGGCGGTGGCGGAGGCCCCGGGCGCCTCGCAGTCGGAGGTCTGCGCCCGGCTGCGCTCCGACCCGCCCACGGTGTCCCGCGTCTACGCGGCGCTGGAGCGGCGCCGGCTGGTGCGGACCGCGCCCGACCCGGCCGACCGGCGGCGCACCTGCCTGTTCCTGACCATCGCCGGCGAGCGGCTCGCGCCCCACCTCGCCGCCAGCGCCCGGGAGATCCGCGCCGCGGTGACCCGGGGCATGTCCGAGCGCGAGGTCGATCAGCTCCGGCGCGGCCTGCGGCGGGTCGTCGAGAACCTGGACCGGCTGGTGGACGGGGCCGTCGCGCCGCCGTCGTCCGGGGACGGCCGGAGGAGCGCATGAGCGGCGCGGGCCAGGGGACGCGCCTCCGGTCGGAGACGCAGGCGGCGCCGGCCGGCGGCGGGCCGGGCGCCGGCGGCGAGGGCCGGGCGCGGCGCGGCCGGGGGATTTGGATCGGCGCCGGAGCGGTGCTCCTGGCGCTGGCCGTGGCCGTGTGGCTCGTCCGGTCGAGGTCGGGGCAAGGGTCCGCCGCGGGCGGACGGCCCGGGGAGGCGCAGGGACAGCGCGCCGTCCCTGCCACGGTCGTGGCGGCGGCGCGGCGCGACGTCCCCATCTGGCTGGAGGGGCTCGGGAACGCCGTCGCCAACCGCACGGTCACGGTGCGCTCGCAGGTGGACGGGCGTCTCGACGCGGTGCTGTTCCGCGAGGGCCAGGCGGTCCGGCAGGGAGAGGCGCTGGCGCAGGTCGATCCGCGCTCGTTCCAGGCGCAGCTGCTGCAGGCGCAGGGGGCGCTGGCGCGCGACGAGGCGCAGCTCCGGAACGCGCAGATCAACGTCGCGCGCGATCGCGAGCTGGTCGCGCAGAAGCTGGTCGCGCAGCAGCAGCTCGACACCGACCTCGCCACCGCAGGCCAGCTCGAGGGGTCGGTGCAGATCGACCGCGCCGCCATCGAGTCGGCGCGCCTCAACGTGGAGTACGCGCGCATCGTCTCGCCGGTGGACGGCGTGACCGGGATCCGCGGGGTCGACCCCGGCAACGTCGTGCACGCCTCGGATCCGAACGGCATCGTGGTGGTGACCCAGCTCGACCCCATCGCCGTGGTGTTCACGCTGCCGCAGGACCAGCTCGGGCCGGTGGCCGAGCAGCAGGCGCGCGGCCCCCTCACCGTCGAGGCCTACGCCCGGGACGGCTCGACCCTGCTCGGCACCGGCAAGCTCGAGGTGATCGACAACCAGATCAACCAGACCACCTCCACCCTCCGGCTCAAGGCGATCTTCCCGAACCCGAGGCACGCCCTCTGGCCGAACCAGTTCGTGAACGTCCGGCTGCGCCTCGAGACCCGCCGCGACGCCCTGGTGGTGCCGGCATCGGCCGTGCAGCGCGGGCCGAACGGGACGTTCGTGTACCTGGTCGGCGCCGACGACACGGCGACGATGCGCCCGATCTCGATCGCGATCACCCAGGGCGACCTCGCGCTGGTCGCGAAGGGCGTCGACGCGGGCGAGCGCGTGGTGGTCGAGGGGCAGAGCCAGCTGCGCCCGGGCGCGAAGGTCGCGCCCCGCGCGGCCGGCGGTGGCGCGCCGCCGGCTGGCGTGCCGGCGGCTGCCCTGCCGGCTGCGGCTCCCGCCGAGGCCGCCGACGGAGGGGCGCCGCGCGGGAGCGGAGCCGCGGCGCGATGAGCGTCTCCGAGCCCTTCATCCGCCGGCCGGTCGGGACGGCGCTCCTCACCGTCGGGCTCCTGCTGGCCGGGCTCGCCGGGTACCGGCAGCTCCCCGTCTCGGCGCTCCCCCAGGTCGACTACCCCACCATCGTGGTCGCGACGATGCTCCCCGGGGCGAGCGCGGAGACCATGGCGTCGGCGGTGACCACGCCGCTCGAGCGGCAGTTCGGTCAGATGCCCTCGCTCGCGCAGATGACGTCGGTGTCGAGCTTCGGCACCTCGCAGATCACGCTCCAGTTCACGCTCGACCGGAACATCGACGCCGCCGAGCAGGACGTCCAGGCGGCCATCAACGCGGCCTCGTCGCTCCTCCCGCGCACCCTCCCCAGCCCGCCCACCTACTCGAAGAGCAACCCGGCCGACACCCCGGTCCTCACGCTGGCGGTGAGCTCGCGCACGCTCCCGCTCGACCAGGTGGACGACCAGGCCGACTCGATCCTGGCGCAGAAGATCTCGCAGGTGGCGGGGGTGGGGCTGGTGACCATCAACGGTGGCCAGAAGCCGGCGGTGCGGGTGCAGGTGGACCCCGCCGCGCTGGCGGGCGCCGGGCTCACCATCGAGGACGTGCGGCAGGTGCTGGTGGCCGCCAACGTGAACCAGCCCAAGGGGAACCTGGACGGGCCGCGCCAGGACTTCGCCATCGCCACCAACGACCAGCTGGCGGAGGCGGCGAGCTTCCGGCCGCTGGTGCTCGCCTACCGGAACGGCGCGCCGGTGCGGCTCGTGGACGTCGCGTCGGCGGTGGACGGCGTCGAGAACGCCCAGCTCGCCGGGTGGGCCGGCCGCGACCGCGCCATCATCCTCAACGTCCAGCGCCAGCCGGGCGCCAACGTGATCGAGGTGGCGGAGCGCGTCAAGGCGCTCCTGCCACGCCTCTCCTCGGCCCTCACCCAGGGGCTGGAGGTCCGGATCCTGAGCGACCGGACCGAGACCGTGCGGGCGTCGGTCGACGACGTCCAGTTCACGCTGCTCCTCTCGGTGGTGCTGGTGGTGGCGGTCATCTACGTCTTCCTGCGGAGCTGGAGGGCGACCGTGATCCCGGGCGTCGCGGTGCCGCTGTCGCTCATCGGCACCTTCGGGATCATGTACCTGGCCGGCTACAGCCTCAACAACCTGTCCCTCATGGCGCTCACCATCTCCACCGGGTTCGTGGTGGACGACGCCATCGTCATGATCGAGAACATCGCCCGCTACGTGGAGCGGGGAGAGCCGGCGTTCGAGGCGGCGCTGAAGGGGGCGAGGCAGATCGGCTTCACCATCGTCTCCCTGACGGTGTCGCTGGTGGCGGTGCTCATCCCGCTGCTCTTCATGGGCGGCATCATCGGGCGGCTCTTCCGCGAGTTCGCGGTGACCCTCGCCATCGCCATCGGCGTCTCGGCGGTCCTCTCGCTCACCCTCACCGCCATGATGTGCGCCTTCCTGCTGGGCGGGCACGAGCGGCCCGGGCGGCTGGCGCGCGCCTTCGAGCGGCTCTTCGACCGGACCTTGGCCCTCTACGAGCGGACCCTGCACTGGGTGCTCGACCACCAGCCGCTCACGCTCGCGGTGACCGTCGGGACGCTGCTCCTCACCGGGCTCCTCGCCGCCGTCGTCCCCAAGGGCTTCTTCCCGGTGCAGGACACCGGCCTGGTCACCGGCGTGACCGAGGCGCCGCCCGACGTGTCGTTCCCGCGCATGATGGCGCTGCAGCAGGCGCTGGCCGAGGCGGTGAGGGCCGATCCCGACGTGGCGACGGTCGCCTCGTTCATCGGCGCGGACGGGACCAACGCCACGCCCAACAGCGGCCGGCTCTCCATCGCGCTGGTGCCCCGCGACCGGCGGAGGGCGAGCGCCTCCGAGGTCATCGCCCGCCTGAAGCAGCGCGCCGCCGCGGTCGAGGGCGTCTCGGTCTACCTGCAGGCGGTCCAGGACCTCCAGATCGACGCGCGGGTGAGCCGGACGCAGTACCAGTACACCCTGGAGGACCCGGACCTCGACGAGCTGTCCGCCTGGGCACCGCAGGTGGTCCAGCGGCTCCGGGAGCTCCCCGAACTGCGCGGCGTGGCGAGCGACCAGCAGTCCGGGGGGCTCCAGCTCCGGCTCACCATCGACCGCGACACCGCCGCTCGCCTCGGCATCCAGCCCCAGGCCATCGACGACGCCCTCTACGACGCCTTCGGTCAGCGGCAGGTCTCGACCATCTTCACCCAGCTCAACCAGTACCGGGTCATCCTGGAGGTGAAGCCGGAGTTCCAGCAGAACCCGGAGGCCCTGGGGCGCCTCTACGTGCGGTCCGGGACGGGCGACCCGGTGCCGCTCTCGACGTTCACGCGGTTCGAGACGCGCACCGCGCCCCTGGCGGTGAGCCACCAGGGCCAGTTCCCGGCGGTGACCATCTCCTTCGAGCCGGCGCCGGGCGTGGCCCTGGGCGACGCGGTGCGCGCCATCGGCGAGGCCGGGGCGCAGCTGGGCCTGCCGCCCGGCGTCCGCGCCGACTTCGCCGGCACCGCGCAGGCCTTCCGCGAGTCGCTCGCCAGCGAGCCGCTCCTCATCCTCGCCGCCATCATCACCGTCTACATCGTGCTGGGCGTGCTCTACGAGAGCTACATCCACCCGGTGACCATCCTCTCCACGCTGCCCTCCGCGGGCGTGGGCGCGCTCCTGGCGCTGATGCTGACCGGCACCGAGTTCACCATCATCGCGCTCATCGGCATCGTGCTGCTCATCGGCATCGTGAAGAAGAACGCCATCATGATGATCGACTTCGCGCTCGAGGCGGAGCGCGACCAGGGGCTCTCCACCCTGGAGGCGATCACCCAGGCGTGCCTGCTCCGCTTCCGGCCCATCATGATGACGACCATGGCGGCGCTCCTGGGCGGGCTGCCGCTCGCGCTCGGGACGGGCACCGGCTCGGAGCTGCGCCGGCCGCTCGGCATCAGCATCGTGGGCGGGCTGCTCGTGTCGCAGCTCCTCACCCTCTACACCACGCCGGTCGTGTACCTCTACATGGCGCGGCTGGGACGCTGGGTGCGCGGGCGGCGTGCGTCCGGGGAGGCGCCCGCGCCGGCGGCGACCGGAACATGAACGTCTCTGCGCCGTTCATCCGCCGCCCGGTGGCGACGACGCTGCTCGCGGCGGCCCTCCTCCTGGCGGGCGCCGGCGCCTACACGCAGCTCCCGGTGGCACCGCTCCCGCGGGTGGACTTCCCCACCATCAACGTGAGCGCCGGCCTCCCCGGCGCGAGCCCCGAGACCATGGCGTCGGCGGTGGCGACGCCGCTGGAGCGCCGCTTCGGGCGCATCGCCGGGCTCTCGGAGATCACCTCCGTCAGCTCGCTCGGCTCGACCAGCTTGACTCTCCAGTTCGACCTCGACCGCGACGTCGACTCCGCCGCGCGCGACGTGCAGGCCGCCATCAACGCCTCGGCGGGCGACCTCCCCGCCAACCTCCCCACCCGCCCCACCTACCGGAAGGTGAACCCGGCGGACGCGCCCATCCTCATCCTCTTCGCGCGCTCGGCGTCGCTGCCGCTCTCGCAGGTGTTCGACGCCGCGAACACCGTGCTCGCGCAGAAGATCTCGCAGGTGCCGGGCGTGGGCCAGGTCTTCGTGGGAGGCGGGCAGCAGCCGGCGGTGCGGGTCCAGGTGGATCCGGCGGCGCTGGCCGGCGTGGGGCTCGGCCTCGAGGACGTGCGCGCCGCGCTCTCCGTCGCGACGGTGGACCAGCCCAAGGGCGCCCTCAGCGGTCCGCGCCGGATGCAGGTGCTCGCCGCCAACGACCAGCTCGGGAAGGCGGCGACCTTCCTTCCGCTGGTGCTGGCCTGGGCGAACGGGTCGCCGGTTCGGCTCGGCGACGTGGCCACGGTGCGCGACGGGGTCGAGAACGGCCGGGTGGCCGGATGGGTGGACGGGCAGCGCGCGGTGGTGTTGCTCATCCGCCGCCAGCCGGGCGCCAACATCATCGACGTCATCGAACGGGTGAAGGCGCTGCTCCCCGCGCTGACCCGCTCCATCTCCCCGGCCGTCGACGTGGGCGTGGCGCTGGACCGGAGCCAGACCATCCGCGCCTCGGTGCGCGACGTCCAGATCACGCTCGCCATCAGCGTGGTGCTGGTGGTGCTGGTGGTGTTCGCGTTCCTGCGCAGCCCGCGGGCCACGGTCATCCCGACCGTGGCGGTGCCGCTGGCGCTGGTGGGCACCTTCGGCGGCATGTGGCTGCTCGGTTACAGCCTCGACAACCTCTCGCTCATGGCGCTCACCATCTCCACCGGCTTCGTGGTGGACGACGCCATCGTGGTCACGGAGAACGTGACCCGCTTCATCGAGCAGGGCGATCCGCCGCTCGCCGCGGCGCTCAAGGGGGCGAGCCAGATCGGCTTCACCATCGTGTCGATCACGGCCTCCCTGCTGGCGGTGTTCATTCCCATCCTGCTCATGGGCGGGATCGTGGGGCGCCTCTTCCGCGAGTTCGCGGTGACCCTCTCCATCGCCATCGCGCTCTCGGCGGTCATCTCGCTCACGCTCACACCCATGATGGCGTCGCGGCTCCTGCGCGCGCGCGGGGAGGAGGCGCACGGGCGGCTCTACCACGCCTCGGAGCGGATCTTCGTGGGGATGCTGCAGGCATACGACCGCGGCCTGCGCTGGGTGCTCCGCCGGCACGCGCTGATGCTCGCCGTGACCGTGGGCACGGCGTGCCTCAGCATCTGGCTCTACTACGTCGTGCCCCACGGGCTCTTCCCCCAGCAGGACACGGGCGCGCTCGCCGGCATCTCCGACGCCCCGCAGGACGTCTCCTTCCCTGCGATGCGCGCGCGGCAGGAGCTGGTGAACGAGGTGGTGATGTCCCATCCCGCCGTGCAGCACATGATCTCCTTCATCGGTGGCGGGACGCTCAACACCGGGAACGCCTTCATCGAGCTGAAGCCGCCGTCGGCCCGGAAGCAGTCGGCCGACCAGGTCATCGGCGAGCTGCGGCCGAAGCTGGGTCGGGTGCCGGGGATCGCGCTCTACCTCCAGTCGGTCCAGGACGTCCGGGTGGGCGGGCGTCTGGGCCGGACGCAGTACCAGTACACGCTCCAGGACGCGAACCTCGCCGAGCTGAACGCGTGGGCGCCGCGCCTGCTCGACAAGCTGAAGACGCTGCCGGAGCTGCGCGACGTCGCGTCCGACCAGCAGTCCTCGGCCATCCAGCTCGCCGTGGAGGTCGACCGCGACACCGCCTCCCGGCTCGGCGTGACGCTCTCCGCCGTCGACGGCGCGCTCTACGACGCCTTCGGGCAGCGGCAGGTGGCGACCCAGTACGGGGCGCTCAACCAGTACCGCGTCATCCTGGAGGTGAAGCCGGAGTACCAGCAGGCGCCGGACGACCTCGCGCACCTGCACGTCACCGGGGCGGGCGGCGCGCAGGTGCCGCTCGCTGCGATCGCCCGCTGGAGGACGGTCCCGGCGTCGCTCTCCGTGAATCACCAGGGCCAGTTCCCGGCGGTGACCCTCACCTTCAACCTCGCGCCCGACGTCTCGCTGGGGCAGGCGATCGACGCGGTCGGCCGCGCGCGGCGGCAGATCGGGATGCCGGCGGGCGTCTACGGATCGTTCCAGGGCACTGCCCAGGCGTTCATCGACGCGCTCGCCAGCGAGAAGCTGCTGGTGCTGGCCGCGCTCCTCGCGGTCTACATCGTGCTGGGCGTCCTGTACGAGAGCCTCGTCCACCCGGTGACGATCCTGTCGACGCTGCCGTCGGCCGGCGTGGGGGCGCTCCTCGCGCTCATGCTCTTCAAGGCCGACTTCAGCGTCATCGCGCTCATCGGCGTCATCCTCCTCATCGGCATCGTGAAGAAGAACGCCATCATGATGATCGACTTCGCCATCGAGGCGGAGCGCAGCGAGGGGCTCTCCGCGCGCGACGCCATCCACAAGGCCTGCCTGCTCCGCTTCAGGCCCATCATGATGACCACCATGGCCGCGCTGCTCGGCGGGCTGCCGCTCGCGCTCGGACACGGCGCGGGCGCGGAACTGCGGCGGCCGCTCGGGATCACCATCGTCGGCGGCCTCCTCCTGTCGCAGCTGCTGACGCTGTTCACGACCCCCGTCGTGTACCTCGCGCTCGACCGGTTCTCGCGCGGGCGGGTGAGGCGGGAGACGACCGCCGCCTGAGCCGGCCGTCCGCCGTCGGCCCGGCCGCCGCCCGTCTCTGCGACCGCGGGTCGCGGCCGAAGCGGGCAGCCCGTCCTTCTCGGACGCCCAGGCTCTCGCGGGGAGGATTCTCGAGGCGAGGAGGGGCGCCTGGGGAGAGGGTGCGCCAGGGCCGTGCGGGGTGATCGGCCCGGAGCGGCTCGGGCCGCGCGCCGGTCGGCGCCGCTGCTCGAGGCGGCGGCCGCCGCCTGGCTCGCCTGCGGGTGCGGCGCGACGTTCGGGCAGTGGGTGCGCCAGGAGTCGGCGGACATGCTCGGCTGCGCCGCGGAGCGCATCGCCGTCACCCGGGTGCACGCGGATCCGGCGCGCGCCGCGTGGACTGCCGCCGGGTGCGGCGCCGAGCTCGCCTGCTCGGCGCCGGGGGCCGGAATCGGGGCGCCGATCGACTGCGTCAAGGGAGCGAAGCCGGAATGGTCCCCCGGGCCGCCCGGCGCGGGCGGGTCGATGGCGGTCCGGGTGCGCTTCCCGGGGACCGTCGAGGTGCTGCGCCGCGACGCCCTCGGCGGTGACGACCGGATCGACGTCGCGGCCGTCGTCCCGGGCGACGCACCGCCGCTGGAGTGCACGCTCCTGCTCTGGACCAGGGACGGGCTCTGGTGGCAGAGCGAGCCCAGGCCGCTTCCGGCCGCCGGGGGCGCGGGCGCGACCCTGGTCAGGTTCGACCTCCTCCACGACCTGGTTCCGGTGAATCACTCCGCGCCTTTCCAGCGATACCTGATGCGCGACGTGGACCACGTCGGGGTCCGCCTCCGCGCCATGCGGAGCTGGGAGGGGACGATCCGCGTCCAGGCGAGCGGCGCCGGCCACGCCGGCCAGCGCCCGCTCGCGATCGAGCGCGTCCGGCTGCCGCCGAGCCCGGTCGCCGTCCACGGCCTCGCCGAGGTGGGCGTGGAGCTCTCCAGGGAATTCCTCAACCCGTTCGATCCGCTGGAGGTGGACGTCTCGGCGACGATAACGACGCCCCGCGGCCGGACCATGGTCCAGCCGTGCTACTTCGACCAGGAGCGCCGGGCGAGCGGGGCCGCCGCGGCAGGCCCCGGGCGCGGCACGTTCGGGCTCCGGTTCTCGCCCGGCGAGCCGGGACGGTACACCTTCCGGATCACCGCGAGGGCGGGGGCGGAGCGGGCGGAGAGCCCCGTCCACGGGATCATCGCAGGCGGCCGCGCGCCGGGCGCTCTCCCGCCCATCCGGATCGGCGCGGACGGCAGGTCGTTCGCGACGGACGCCGGCGAGGCGTTCTACCCCGTCGGGCACAACATCCACAGCCCGAGGGCCCTGATCGACCCCGACGGCCCGGCATTCGCCGGCGGTGGGCTCGCCGTCTACGAGGAGGCCTTCGATCGGATGGCCGCGGCCGGCGAGAACCTCGCGGAGGTGTGGATGTCTCCGTGGTGGCTGGGGCTGGAGTGGAGCCGCAGCTGGCCCGGGTACCACGGCCTCGGCTGGTACCACCTGGAGCACGCCTGGCTGCTGGACCGGGTCCTGGACGCGGCCGCGCGCCGGGGGATCTACGTCCACCTCGTCGTGGACAACCACGGCATGTACTCGTCGTTCTGCGACGAGCAATGGAGCAGCAGCCCCTACAGCGCGTCCAACGGCGGGTTCCTCGCCTCGCCCGACGAGTTCTTCACCGACCCCCGCGCCTTCGCCGTCTACCGGAACCGCCTGCGCTACATCCTCGCCCGCTGGGGCGCCCGCTCCAACGTCATGGGGCTCGTGCTCCTGAACGAGATCGACCTCACCGGCTCGCGCAAGGGCTCGCACCGGAGGCCGGAGGTGCTGGACTGGCTCAGGCGAGCGGCACGGTTCGTTCGCGAGACCGACGTGCACGGGCACCTGCTCACCGTCCACTTCTCGGGCGATCACCAGCGCGTCGAGCCGAGCATCGCCGCCGACGCCTCCGTCGACTACGTGGCGGTGGACGCCTACCGCGACGGCCCCTTCCCGTTTCCCGAGCTCGCGCTCCGCTCGGCGGCCGCGCTCGCGCCCTACGGGAAGCCGTTCCTCTTCACGGAGTACGGCAGCAGTCCGAGGAGCGGGAACCCGCTCCGGGGCAAGCGGGCGGGAGCCGAGCGGGAGCTGGAGGCGGACCTGCGCGCCGGCCTCTGGGCCTCCTGGCTGACCCCGGCGGCCGGGGCGCCGCTCTTCTGGTGGTTCGACCTCATCCACCGGAACGAT
This sequence comes from Anaeromyxobacteraceae bacterium, assembly GCA_035519395.1. Lineage (GTDB taxonomy): Bacteria > Myxococcota > Myxococcia > Myxococcales > Anaeromyxobacteraceae > Anaeromyxobacter. The sequence continues at coordinate 21,219 of DATIWK010000099.1, forward strand.
CTGTACCGCCACTACTCCGCGTTCCGCGCCTTCACGGCAGGCGAGAGCCGCCTGGCAGCCGCCGGCTACCGGACCTCGCTGCATCGCGCGGCGGAGGGCGTGGAGATCATGCTCTACGGCGACGCCTCCGCGGGCTGGGGATGGGCCTACGATCGCGCCGGGATGACCGCCGGGGCGGAACCCGCTCCGGCCGGGCGAAGCCGGCCGGTGGCGGTGTCCCTGAGGGCGCGCCCGGGCGGACGCTACCGGATCGAGTACTGGGACACGTTCTCCGGGCGCCCGGCCGGCGACGCGGTGGAGGCCGCGGGCGACGACGGAGTGCTCGTCGCGGTCCTCCCGGCCTTCCGGTCGGACATCGCGTTCAAGTGGCGCGCGGTCGGGGTGGTCGCCCGCCGGTGATCGCCGCGCTCCGGCCGGCGCTCCGCTCGCTTCTCCCCGCGTGCGTGCTAGCATCCCCGGTCGCGCGCTGCTGCGCTCGAGCGCACTCGGGAGGAGCACATGGACCAGCTTCCGGCGGCCGACGTCAACCCCGTGGTGTCCTTCTTCTACCTCGTCTTCCTGGTCCTCGCGATCATCGGGATGTGGAAGACCTTCTCGAAGGCGGGCCTGCCGGGGTGGGGCGTGCTCGTCCCGTTCTACAACGTGTACCTGCTCATGAAGCTCGCGGGGCGCCCCGGCTGGTGGCTGATCCTGGCCCTCATACCGATCGTGAACATCGTGATCGTGATCCTCGTCTCGATGGACGTCGCGCGGCTGTTCGGGAAGGGGGCCGGCTTCGGGTTCGGCATCCTCTTCCTCCCCTTCGTCTTCTTCCCGGTCCTCGGGTTCGGGGACGCGCGGTACCAGGGGACCGCGCAGCCGCTCCCGACCACGCCAGTCGGGCCGGGCTGACGAGCGCTCGCCGCTCGAGCAGCGCAGGCTCGTCTCTCCGTCTCCTCCCACCATGGTGGCGAGGTGCCGCCGCCGCCGTTCGGCGAGGCACCTCGGCGGGAAGGCGCGCGCCCCGCCTGGGCGGCGCGTGCCCGGGGGGTTCGATCACAGATCCCGTGCGCCCGCGGTCCGCGGGATCCGGATGCGGTGAGCGGAGGTGAGCACATGGCGAAGGACGTCGGAAGCGTCACCGAGGGGCACCGGGTGGTCTCGCACCAGCAGTGGCTCTCGGCGCGCCAGGCGTTCCTGGCGAAGGAGAAGGAGTTCACCCGGCTCCGGGACGAGCTGAGCCGGCAGCGCCGGGAGCTCCCCTGGGAGAAGGTCGAGAGGCCGTACCTCTTCGACGGGCCGCGCGGGCAGGAGACCTTGCCGGACCTCTTCGGCAAGCGGAGCCAGCTCGTCGTCTACCACTTCATGTTCAGCCCGGAGTGGGAGGAGGGTTGCCCGCATTGCTCGTTCTGGGCCGACAACTTCGACGGCATCGCCGTCCACCTCGCGCACCGCGACGTGGCGTTCGTCGTGATCTCGCGGGCCGCGCTCGCCAAGCTCGAGGCGTTCGAGAAGCGGATGGGGTGGAGCTTCAAGTGGGTCTCCTCGGGCCGGACCGAGTTCAACCACGATCTCCAGGTCTCGTTCACCCCCGAGGAGCGGAAGGACGGGACCGCCGTCTACAACTACGCGAGGGAGGATCCGGGCTTCGCGGACCGCGAGGGGGTCAGCGTCTTCTTCCGCGACGAGAAGGGCGCCGTCTTCCACACCTACTCCTGCTATGCGCGCGGGATCGACCTCCTGAACGGCGCCTACAACTTCCTCGACCTCGTTCCCAGGGGCCGCGACGAGGACGGCCTCGAGTTCACCCAGGCGTGGGTCCGGCACCACGACCGGTACGAGGACCCCTGAGCGTCACATGCTCCCTGAACCCCCGGCGACCGCGCCGAGCGGACAGGCGGTCCCGGTGCGCGAGCGGGCGTTCCTGGGGGTGAGCGCGGTCCTCTTCGCGGCGAGCACGTGGATCACCGTCGCCTGGTGCGGATCGATGTCCGGCGGCATGCCGATGCCCGGCGGCTGGGTCATGTCCATGGCGTGGATGAGGATGCCGGGGCAGAGCTGGCCCGGGGCCGCCGCCGCGTTCATGGGGATGTGGATCGTGATGATGGCCGCGATGATGCTGCCGTCCCTCGTGCCCATGCTGTCGGGCTACCGCCGCTCCGTGCATGGGCTGGACGAGGCGCGCCTCGGCGCGCTCACTGCGATCGCGGGGGCCGGCTACCTCGCGGTCTGGACCGCGCTCGGGGCGGCGGTGTACCCGCTCGGCGTCGCGCTCGGGGCGGCGGAGATGAGGTGGCACGCGGTGGCGCGGGCGGTGCCGCTGGCCACCGGCGTCGCGCTGGTGCTCGGCGGCTGCGTCCAGCTGACGGGGTGGAAGGCGCGGCGCCTCGGGCACTGCCGGGACGCCGGCTGCGCTCCCGCGCCCGGGCCCGGCCTCCGGGGCGCCTGGCGGCACGGGCTGCGCCTCGGCCTGCGCTGCAACCTGTGCTGCTCCGGGCTGGTCGTGGCGTTGCTCGTCGCCGGCGTGATGGACCTCGCGGTCATGGCGGCGGTGGCGGTCGCGATAACGGCCGAGCGGCTCGCGCCGTGGCCCGGGCGCATCGCCCGGCTCTCCGGGGCGGCGGTGGTCGCCGCGGGAGCCCTGGCGATCGCCCGGGCGGCTCGGTGACCGGCGCAGCCGGGCAGGGGCCCCGCCCTCGGCGTGCCGTCGCGCAGGCGCGGCCGCGGTCAGAGCGAGCGCAAGAAGTTGAGCAGGTGCTGCCGCTGGGCGTCCGGGAGCGCGTCGAAGGCGTCGATGACGGCATTGGCCTCGGAGGCCGGGTGGGGGCCGGCCGCGCTGCTGCGGTGCGCCTCGATGGCCTGCAGCAGGTCGCTGGTGCGGCCGTCGTGCAGGAAGAAGATGCGCTGCCCGAGGCCCCAGAGCGGCGCGGTGGGGAACGGCGCGAGGAACCGCATGAAGTGCTCGAACTGCGCCACGTCGCTCGGGACGTCGTGGACGCCGGTGGCGTCGAAGCCCGTCTGGTCCTCGGGGATGCCGTTGAACACGCACCCGGGGGTGTCGTCGCGCTCGTTCTGGAAGGCCTCGTTCGTCACCCCCTGCTCCACGTTGTAGGCCTCCCCGGCGAAGACCAGGAGCGACTTGTTCTGCGCCTTCCAGCCGAACCGCGTGATCGTTCCGTCGTTCCCGGTGCGGTTCTCGTGCCCATGGATCAGGACCGTGTTGCTGCCGTTCACCAGGTCGCGGTTGGCGAGGATGTCGCGGTCGGAGATGGCCTCGACCAGCCCCCCTCCGAAGACCGGGGTGGGGATGCGGAAGATGACGTTGCCGGCGGCGACCTGGCCGGCGAAGTCGTCCTGGAGGATGTTGCAGCCCGGCGCGTCCGACCGGCCGGTGATGACGAAGATCGCGTGGACCCCGCCATCGGGCGTGCCGTCCGGCTTCCTCACGAAGCGCGCCTCCCGGACTGGCCCGCTGGCGGTGACGAAGGCGGGGACCACGTTCGTGGCGCCCGCCAGGTGGGCGACCGCGAGCTGCGGGTTCGTGGCCGGCGAGGTGCCGCCCATCGCCGGCTGGGCGTGGCAGCCGGCGCAGCTGTTCAGGTTGAAGCGCGGGCCCAGGCCCCCGGGGACGTCGTCCACCTCGGCGAAGGTGGCGGCCCCCTGGAAGAAGAAGGCGAGCTGGTTCGCGGAGAGGCCCGGCATCGCCTCGCCCGCGCCCGGGTCGCCGGTGCGAACCCCCGGGTCAGCGACCGGCTGGGCCGCGACGGCGGCGGACGAGGCGAGCAGAAGCAGGGAGACGGCGGTCCTCCGGAGCATGGAACGACTCCTTCCTCTCGATGCCTCCCGCGGCGCCCGGCACGGGTGGCGACGCGCCGCCGGAGGCGGTCCGGGCGGTCGTCTGGACACGAACGCGGACCCGTGCCCGTGTAAGACGCCCCTCGGCGCCGGTGGGCTCGAGGGCGGCAGTCGTTGGTATGCCAACGTTTACTGCCGGGGAACGCCGCGCGAACCGGGGGCGGGCTCAGCATGCAGGAGCCGGACCGCAGGCGTGGCCCGTACAGGACGGGTTGTCCTGGTGCATGGAGTGAATGCTGCTGCCCCTGGGCGTGGTACCGCGGCAGCGCTGGCGCTCCCGGGTGGTCCCTTCGCCATCCTCCCGCCGGCGCGCGCGGAGCGGCTCGAGCGGGGCCTTGCGAGTGATAACGTCGATATTTAAATAGCCACGCTATGAAACCAAGGCGCCTCACCCGGACGGAGAGCGCGGAGGTCACCCGCCGCGGGCTGCTCCAGGCGGCGAAGAAGGTGTTCCTCCAGCGCGGGTTCCACGGCGCGTCGCTCGAGGCCGTCGCGAGCGAGGCCGGATTCACGACCGGCGCCGTCTACTCGCGCTTCGAGAGCAAGGCGGACCTCTTCCTCGCGGTCCTCGACGAGCGCTACCGCGAGACGCTCGCCAGCGTCGCGGAGGCAGGGGCGCGGGCGCAGACGCGGGCGGGTGTGACCGCCGCCGCGGCCGGCTGGTGGCCCCGGCGGCTGCGAGAGGGCCCCGACTGGACGCTCGTCCTCGTCGAGTTCTGGGCCTTCGCGGGGCGTGATCCCTCCCTCCGCAAGCGCTTCTCGGCGCAGCACGAGCGTTTGCTGGAGGGTGTGGCGAACGTCATCGACGCCCGGCTCACCGAGCTGTCGGGCGAGCCAGGCGACGGGACCCTCGACTTCATCCGGACCACGACCGCGCTCGCCCACGGCCTGGCGCTCGAGGAGCTCGTGAGCCCGGAAGCGGTCTCGGAAGAGCTGGTCGAAGGGGCCTTCGGACTCTTTCGACGGGCGCTGGAGGGGGGCCGATCGACGCCGGCCCGGCGCGTCGCCATGAAGGAGTCGTGACATGCAGCTCTCGAAGCATGAACCGAACGACGAGGCGCGGCCGTTCGCGGAGCTCCGCGGCCTCCACGTGCAGCAGAAGCGGGCCTACCTGAGGGACCACCTCGAGCGCGTCGAGTGGTCCCGCGAGCGGATCGACGCGGAGCGGCGCCTGCGGCTCCGTGAGCTGCTCCGGATCGCCTGCGAGCGGTCGGCCTTCCACCGCGCGCGGCTCGCCGGCATTCGGGTGGATCGCCTGGAGGAGAGGGACCTCGCGCGTCTCCCGCCCATGACCAAGGCCGACGTCATGGGACACTTCGACGCCATCGTCACGGATCCCCGGCTCTCCCGCGAGACGGTCGAGGCGCACCTGGCGAGCCTGGGCGAGGAGCCCCGCTACCTGCCGGGCGGGTTCCAGGCGATCGCATCCGGCGGGTCGAGCGGCGTCCGCGGGGTCTACGTCTACGACTGGGATGCCTGGCGCACCTGCTACCTCGGGTGGATCCGCTACCTGGTGCGCGATCTGGGCGGCCGCCCGTTCACCATGGCCGCTGTCACCGCCGGCCGGGCCATCCACGTCTCCCGGGCGTTGCTCCAGACGTTCTCCGACCCCGAGGAGATCGCCGTTCGCTCACTTCCGGTCACCTGGCCCGTCGACCGCATCGTGGAGGGGCTGAACCAGCTCCAGCCGGACGCCTTCGGCGGGTATCCGTCGGCGCTGCCGGCGCTCGTGCTCGCCGCGCAGGACGGCAGGCTGAAGATCAGGCCCCGGCGCGTCATCACGGGCGGCGAGCCGCTCCTGCCGGAGATCCGCGCCGCCGCCGAGGAGACCTGGGGCGTGCCGGTTGCCAACTGGTGGCTCTGCTCGGAGGGCGGCCCCATGGGGCTCGGTTGCGGGGTCGGCGCCGGAATGCACCTCGCCGAGGATCTGGTCATCGTCGAGCCGGTGGACGCCGCAGGACAGCCGGTCCCGCCGGGAACGCGGTCCGCGAAGCTCTACCTCACGAACCTCTACAACACGGCGATGCCGCTCATCCGCTACGAGCTCACCGACGAGGTGACGCTGCTCGACGAGCCCTGCCCCTGCGGTTCGGCACACCGGCGGGTCGCAGACGTGCAGGGCCGGCTCGACGACGGCTTCGTCTACGGGTCGGTCACCGTCCATCCGCACCTGTTCCGCTCGGTGCTGGGAAGCGAGCGCGCCATCGTCGAGTACCAGGTCAGCCAGACTGCCCGCGGCGCGGCGGTCGCGGTCCGGGGAGGTCCGGTGGACGCCTCCCGGCTGGAGCGGCGGCTCGAGGCGGAGCTCGAGCGGCTCGGAGTGCCGCGCGCCGAGGTCTCGATCCGCGTGGTCGAGCGGCTCGAACGGCAGGACATCGGGAAGCTGAAGCGGTTCCTGCCGCTCGCCAACTGAGGCGGCGGCACAGCCGGGCCGGCACGCCGCGGTCCGGTCCCGGCAAGCCCCCGCCGGGTGCTGCCAGCCAGCATGACCGTGCTTCACCGCAGGCGCTGCACCGGCATCCGGGGTAGAAGGAGCCCACGCGAGGGCGAGGATGCTGGGCTCCTTCACCGAACGCCTGCGGGCCGAGCTGCGGCAGCTCGAGGCCGACGGCCTGCTGAAGCGCGAGCGCGTGCTCACGAGCCCGCAGGGCGCATGGGTCGAGGCCGACGGCCGGCGCGTGGTGAACCTCTGCGCGAACAACTACCTCGGGCTCGCCGGACGTCCCGAGCTCGTGGCGGCCGCTCAGGCGGCGCTCCCTCGCCTCGGCTTCGGCCTCTCCTCGGTCCGCTTCATCTGCGGCACGCAGGACGTCCACAAGGCCCTGGAGGCGCGCCTCGCCGCGTTCCTGGGATTCGAGGACGCCATCCTCTTCTCGTCGTGCTTCGACGCGAACGGCGGCGTCTTCGAGGCGCTCCTCGGCGAGGAGGACGCGGTCGTCTCGGACGCGCTCAACCACGCGTCCATCATCGACGGCATCCGCCTCTGCAAGGCGCAGCGGTACCGGTACCGGAACGGCGACATGGCGGACCTCGAGGCCCAGCTCCGGGCCGCGGACGGGGCCGGCGCGCGGCTCAAGCTGGTGGCGACCGACGGCGTGTTCTCGATGGACGGGACGATCGCCAACCTGCCGCGCATCTGCGACCTCGCCGAGGCCCACCGCGCCCTGGTGCTGGTGGACGACAGCCACGCGGTCGGGTTCGTGGGCGAGAAGGGGCGCGGCACGCACGAGCACCACGGCGTCATGGGGCGCGTGGACGTCGTCACCGGCACGCTCGGCAAGGCGCTCGGCGGCGCATCGGGAGGGTACGTCGCGGGACCGCGCGAGGTGGTGGAGTGGCTTCGCCAGAAGGCGCGGCCGTACCTCTTCTCGAACACCCTCGCGCCCGTGATCGCCGCCGTGAGCCTGGTGGTCCTCGACATGCTCGAGGCGGGCGACGAGCTGCGCCGCCGCCTCCGGGAGAACGCGCGCCACTTCCGGGCCGAGCTGGCCCGCGCCGGGTTCGAGCTCCTCCCCGGCGAGCACCCCATCATCCCGGTCATGCTCCACGAGGCGCCGCTCGCGCAGGAGTTCTCGCGGCGGCTCCTCGACGAGGGCGTGTACGCGGTCGGCTTCTTCTTCCCGGTGGTGCCGAAGGGCGCGGCGCGCATCCGCACTCAGGTGAGCGCCGCCCACTCGCGCGAGGACCTCGACTTCGCGGCGGAGAAGTTCGCGAAGGTCGGCCGCGCGCTGGGGGTGGTGTGAAGGGGACGATGCGGGCGCTCGTCAAGGCGGCGCGGGCCGAGGGCATCGCGCTCGTCGACGACGCGCCGGTCCCGGAGCCCGGCGTGCACGACGTGCGGATCCGGATCCGGAAGACCGCGATCTGCGGCACCGACGTCCACATCTACAACTGGGACGCCTGGAGCCAGCGGACCATCCCGGTCCCGATGATCGTCGGGCACGAGTACGTCGGGACGGTGGACGCGGTCGGCGCCGAGGTGGAGGCGTTCCGCCCCGGCGAGCGCGTGAGCGGGGAGGGGCACGTGACGTGCGGTTTCTGCCGGAACTGCCGGGCGGGGCGACGGCATCTGTGCCGGCACGCCGTGGGCGTGGGGGTGAACCGGCCCGGCTCGTTCGCCGAGTACCTCGTCATCCCCTCGGTGAACGTCTACCGGATCCCCGACGACGTGCCCGACGACGTCGCGTCGATCCTCGATCCGTTCGGGAACGCGACGCACACCGCCCTGAGCTTCGACCTGGTGGGCGAGGACGTCCTGGTGACAGGCGCGGGGCCCATCGGCTGCGTCGCCGTCGCCGTGGCCCGCCACGTCGGCGCGCGGTTCGTGGTCGCCACCGACGTGAACGACTACCGGCTCGACCTGGCGCGGCGGATGGGCGCGACGCGCGCCGTCAACGTGTCCCGCGAGGACCTCCGCGCGGTCATGGCCGAGCTGGGCATGAAGGAGGGGTTCGACGTCGGCCTGGAGATGAGCGGCAGCGGCCCCGCGGTCCGGCAGCTCCTCGACGTCATGAACCACGGCGGGCGCGTGGCGCTGCTCGGCATCCCACCCGGCGACGTGGCGATCGACTTCGGCAAGATCATCTTCAAGGGGCTGCAGCTCAAGGGCATCTACGGCCGGGAGATGTTCGAGACCTGGTACAAGATGATCGCGATGCTCCAGTCCGGGCTCGACCTCTCGCCCGTCATCACCCACCGCTTTCCCGTCGCGGAGTTCCAGCGCGGGTTCGACGTGATGCGCAGCGGGCAGTCGGGGAAGGTCGTGCTGGACTGGACGGGGTGAGCGGGGCGTCACTCCGCCCGTGCGGCGTGCTCCAGCGCCGCCGCGAGGAAGTTCGCCGCGCCGGGGGCGGCGATCGCCTCGCGCAGCCGCTCCATGATGCGCAGGTAGGTGAGGTCCACCGGTCCGGCCGCGGTCCCCTCGGCGGTCCCGGCGGGATCGCGCGGATCGAGCCGCAGGTCGAACCCGTCCCCGCGGTAGCGGACCCGCGGACCCGCGGGCTCCAGCAGGAACGCGCGCCCGTCG
>DATIWK010000100.1:0-14452 GCA_035519395.1 Anaeromyxobacteraceae bacterium
GGGGCCGTGACCGGCGGCGGGAGGCCGTCGCCGTTGCCGCCGGCCAGCTCCGCGAGCCGGGCCCGCGAGACGAGCCCGTAGTAGTCGGCGGGGTACCGCGCCGCCAGCTCCGACCAGATGGCGCGCGCCGCCTCGCGGCCGGCCTCGCCGCGCCCGGAGAGCAGCCGGGCGCGCCAGTAGCCGGCGCGGGCGTGCTCGTAGGGATCCCGGTCGCGCGCGTCCTCCTCGATGGCGAGGAGCTGGGCCACCGCCGCGTCCACCTCGCCCTGCCGCTTCGCGAGCCAGGCCAGGCGGAAGCGCGCCTCGTCGCGCCGGTCGCCGGCCGGGTAGTCGCGGGCGATCGCGCCGAACGCCTCCCCCGCCGCGGCCACGTCGCTGTCGCGCGCGAGCAGATCGGCCGCGGCGAAGAGTGCGTCGTCGGCGAGCGGATGGGCGGGGAACTCCCGCGCCATCCGGCGGTAGAGCGCGATGGCCTCGGCCCGCTCGCCGACGGCCGCGGTGGAGCCGGCGAGGACGTAGAGCGCGCGCGCCCGTACCGCGGGATCCTCGCAGCGGTCCGCCACCGGTCGGAGGAGCTCCACGGACTTCGCGAACATCCGCTCGCGCCGGTAGGCGCGCCCCAGCGCCGAGCGGACGCGGCAGGCGAAGGGCTCGTTCGGGCCGGCCTCCGGCAACCCGGGGAGGAGCGCCCGCAGGTGCGAGGCCGCCAGGTCCGCGCGGTTGTAGTCGAGCAGCGCCTCGGCCCGGCGGACCACGTCCTGGGTCGACGGCGGCTCGCCGTCCTTGCCGGGCAGCGCGCGGGCCCCCGCGTAGCAGTCGCCGGCCTCGGGGGCCAGCGGGTGACCCGTCCAGCACGTCATGAACGCGACGCGGGCCTCCGGACGCTCGTCCGGTCCGCCCGCCGCGCGGAGGCGACCCGCGAGCAGGAGGGCCTCGGCCGCCGGGTCCGGCTTCGCGAGATCGAGCGGCGCGGTGAGCCTCAGGAGCGGCGCGATCGCCTCCAGCGCCGCGGTCCGGTCGCCGGCCTGGAGGAGCCGCGCCCGGGCGAGGCGGGCCTGGGGCGCGAGGAGCGAGGCGTCGGGGACCGAGGCGTACGCCGCGGCGGCGTCGGCGCGCCTCCCCGCGGCCTCGAGCGCCCGGGCGCGCAGGAACCGCACGCGGTCGGCGAGGTCCGGGAGGGCCTCGTCGAGCCCCTTCGCCGCCTCGGCCGCCTCCGCGTGCCTGCCGGCCTCGGACAGGGCCAGGGCCCTGAGGAACCGCGCCTCGGGGCGCGCGTCCCGGGCGAGCCGCGCGGCCGCCTCGCCGTACCGGTGGCCCTCGAACGCGGCCCGGCCCTCGGCCGCGGCCCCCTCCAGCAGCGGCGTGAGATCGGCCTCGGTGACGAGCCGGGGCGCGGCTGCGATCAGGGCGGCGGCGAGGGGGGCGAACGTCATGTCCGACGGTCCAGGGTGGGGCCAGGCGGCGGTCGGGGTCAAGCCGGGGAGCCGAGCGCCTGCGCTCCCGCCCGCTGCCCCCAGTTTAGGTCGGGCGGAGGACCGGGCGTCCCCCCGCTCGGAGTCGGAACCCGGGGAACCCGGCGGGCATTCCGGCATGCGGTGCCCGGCCAGGAATCGGTTTAGGATCGCCGGCGTGGACATCCGCACCCAGGCCGCCCTGCTCGCCGCCATCGTGACGCTGGCGCTCGCGGTCGCGGCGCTCCTCCGCGACAACCGCGGCCGAGTCTTCACGCTCTTCGCCGTCTTCTCGCTCGACCTCTTCGTCTTCGAGACGGCGAGCTTCCTGCTCCGCTGGCAGCGGACCGACTTCGGCGGCGTCTGGTGGGAGCGCGTGGCGACGGCCGCCGGCGCGCTCGTCCCCGCCGCGGCGCTCGCCTTCTTCCTCGAGTTCCTCGGCGTCGCGCGCCGCCCCGCCCGGCGGGCGCGCAACTCGATGCTCGCCGGCTCCCTCACCGGCCTCGGCGTCGCCGTGACGCCGCTCGTCCACCTGAAGCCGGCCAAGCTGGTGGTCGCCGCCTACGTGGTGGGCGGGCTCGCCACGGTCCTCTCCGTGCTCTGGGGCAAGATGCACGCCTCGCAGACGCGGGTCGAGCGCGCGCGCCTCCAGTACCTCTTCATCGGCGCGCTCTTCGCGGTGTCGCTGTCGACCCTCGACATGCTCCCGCGGTTCGGCGTCCCCTACCCGCTCGAGGGGCTGGGCTCCATCACCCTCACCGTCTTCATGTTCTTCCTGTCGCAGACGCTGCAGCGCCACCGGCTGCTCGACCTGCACGAGTTCCTCGGGAAGATCGTGGTGGTGACGGCCCTCGGCCTGGTGCTCGTCGCCATCTACGGCGGCCTCGTCTCCTGGGTGGGCGATCGGCCCGAGCTGTTCTACTTCAACACCGTCGTCGCCTCCTTCGTGATCCTCTCGCTCTTCGAGCCCATGCGGGAGCGCGTGGAGGAGTGGGTGGTCGCGACGCTCTTTCACGAACGGTACGAGCTGGTGCGGCGGCTGGAGTCGCTGCGCGACCGGACCGGCAACGTGATCGACCCCGGCGGCCTCGCCAAGGTGGTCCTCGACGGCCTGGTCGAGACCCGCCGCGTGACGCACTGCTCGCTCTGGCTCCTCGCGGACGATCGCCCCGGGTACCGCCTCCTGGACAGCCGCGGTCCGCCGCCCGCGGCGTTCCTGGAGCCCGCCTCGGCGCGCGCGCTCCTCGCCGCGTCGTCGTCGGGGCAGAAGGCCATCCTGCTCGAGAACATCGACCGGCGCGTGGCCGAGCTGCGCGCCCTGCTGCCGCCCGGCCCCACCGAGCACGAGAGCCGCAGCGGCCGCGGCGCGCCGGCCGCCATCGCCGAGGAGCTGAAGCGGCTCAGCGACGCCCGGTCGGTGATGGCGTCGATGCGCGCGGGGATCTGCATGCCGCTCCTGGCCGGCGATCGCGTGGTCGGGTTCCTGGGCTGCTGGGACGAGCGGGTGCCGGAGGCCTTCGCCTCCGACGAGATCGCCGCGCTCCTCGAGGTCGCGGACCGCTGCGCCCTCGTCATCGAGAACTCGAAGCTCTACCAGCAGATGAAGGAGCGCGACCGGCTCGCCACCCTGGGCGAGATGTCGGCCGGCCTGGCCCACGAGATCCGCAACCCGCTCGCCGCCATCAAGGGCGCGGTCCAGTACCTCGACCCCAAGAAGCTCCCCGAGGAGGACCGCGAGTTCCTGGAGATCATGATCGAGGAGGTGGACCGCCTGAACGGCGTCGTCTCGCAGTTCCTCGACTACTCGCGGCCGCTCAAGCCCAGCATGGCGCCGAGCCACGTGAACGAGATCCTGGAGAAGACCGTGAAGCTGCTCGCGCCCGAGGTTCCCGGGGCGGTGAAGGTCGAGCTGGACCTGGCCGAGTGGCTCCCCCGGGTGCAGTGTGACGCCGAGCAGCTCAAGCAGGTCTTCATCAACCTCGCGCTCAACGCCTTCCAGGCGATGCCACGCGGCGGCCGCCTGCAGGTCTCCACCCGGCTGGCGCGCGACGAGCTGGCCTTCTGGCGCGAGGGGGCCCGGCGCACCGACGTGGTCGAGATCCGCTTCCGCGACAGCGGGCCCGGCATCCCCGAGGAGGCGCGGGAGAGCATCTTCGTCCCCTTCTACACGACCAAGGAGAAGGGCACCGGCCTCGGCCTCGCCATCTGCCAGCGCATCGTCAAGGCGCACCAGGGCACCATCCAGGTCCGCTCGCCCGCCGACGGCGGCGCCGAGTTCCTGGTGTCGCTCCCCGGCCTGCGCGACGACCGCGCCCCCGAGGCGCTCGACGAGGCCGAGCGGCAGCGCGCGCGCGAGCGGCGCCGGGCCAAGGCGGAGGCCCGCCTCCGCAGGCGGCGACGGCGCAAGAAGCAGCAGGCCTGATCTTGCGCGGGGGCCCCTGGTCGCTCCGGGCCTCGCTCCTCCGCCCCTGCGCCGCGCCGCCCGAGACGCGGTTTTCGTGCTAGGAACCCCCTCGTGGCGCACGTCCTCATCGTCGACGACGAGGTGAACATCCGGCGCGTCCTCGCGGCGATGCTCAAGCGCGAGGGGTACGAGGTCACCACCGCCGCCGACGGCGAGCAGGCGCTCGCGGTCCTCCACAAGACACCGGTGCACGGGGTGGTCCCCGACCTGGTGATGCCCAAGGTCGGCGGGATGGAGCTGCTCCGGCGCGTCACCGCCGACTTCCCGGACGTCCCGGTGATCCTCATCACCGCGCACGGCTCGGTCGACTCGGCCGTGGCCGCGCTCAAGGCCGGGGCGTTCGACTACATCACCAAGCCCTTCGAGCAGGAGGAGCTGAAGAAGGTCATCGCCAAGGCGGCGCGCGCGCACGACCTCGAGATCCAGAACCTCCACGCCAACCTGGCCGACGGCGACCGCCCGCCCCTGGTCGGACAGTCGCCCGCCATGCGCGCCATCTACGAGATGGTGGCGCGCGTCGCCGACTCGCCCTCCACGGTGCTCATCACCGGCGAGAGCGGGACCGGCAAGGAGCTCATCGCCAAGGCGCTCCACCGCGGCTCCACCCGCCGCGACAAGCCGCTCATCAAGGTGAACTGCGCGGCCATCCCCAAGGACCTGGTGGAGAGCGAGCTGTTCGGCTACGAGAAGGGCGCCTTCACCGGCGCCGTCGGCTCGAAGCCGGGCCGCTTCGAGCTGGCCGACGGCGGCACCCTCTTCCTCGACGAGATCGGCGAGATCCCGGTCGAGATCCAGGTGAAGCTGCTGCGGGCGCTCCAGGAGTCGGAGTTCGAGCGCGTGGGCGGCATCAAGACCCTGAGCGTGGACGTCCGGCTCATCGCCGCGACCAACCGCGATCTCAAGGCGCTCATCGCCGAGGGCCGGTTCCGCGAGGACCTGTTCTACCGGCTGGCGGTGGTGCCCATCGCCCTGCCCCCGCTGCGCGACCGCAAGGAGGACATCCCCCTCCTCGTCCACCACTTCATCGAGAAGTACGACCGGCGGCTCGGCAAGCGCGTGGAGGGGATCGAGGACGAGGCCCTCCAGGTCCTGATGGGGTACGCCTGGCCCGGGAACATCCGCGAGCTCGAGAACCTCATGGAGCGCTCGGTGCTCTTCGCCGACGGCCCGCGCATCGAGGCGGCGTCGCTCCCCGACTCCCTCCGCGAGAAGGGCGGCGCCGCGCCCCTCCCCATCGCCGCGGTCGGCCCCCTCGGCGCCATCGCCGCGCCGAGCGGCGCGTCGATGAAGGAGATCGTGCGCCAGGCCCAGGCCGAGCTGGAGCGCGAGCTCATCGGCCGCGCCCTGGCGGACACCGGCGGGAACGTCACCCGTGCCGCCAAGCGGCTCCAGATCAGCCGCAAGTCGCTGCAGGTCAAGATGAAGGAGCTGGGGCTGCGCGGCGCGCCCGACGAGGACGGCGACGAGTAGCGCCGGCGCCCCCCCCCGCCCAGTGCCCCCCGGAGGGCACGCGCGAGCCAGGGGCCGCGTGGGTCGGCGCCGCCTCACCGCGCGTCCGGCTCACAGCCGCTCACTTGACCGGTCGGGGGGTCGCTGCTAGCGTCCCGCAAGGGTTTTCCCCGCATTTTGACGCGGGTTTTCGGCGGGTCCGACCGCCGGCGGAGGCGAGCATGGGGCGGCTGGGCATCCTCGGCGCGTGCACGTTGCTGGCGGCCCTCTCCGGCCCTGTGCACGCCGCGGAGATCACCCACGTCGCCTCGGCAGCCGAGACCAACAAGACCATCGACGTGGACCTGTCGATCCGCTGGGACCGCACGCAGAAGCGGGTCCGCATCACGCGCGAGCAGCCGGACCCGGCCGCCAGCCCGCCGATCGGCGCGATCATCGACCAGACGGCGCTGCGCTACACCGAGATCAGCAACGCCATCGTCCCGCGGATGGCGATCGGCATCTTCAACGACCTCGAGATCCACGTCGAGTGGCCCTACGTGCTGGCGGACGACGTCGGCTGGCGCCAGGGCCTCGTGTACGGGAACCCCAGCACCGCGATCTACAACGGCACCGCGCCCGGGACCGGCGTCTCCCCCAGCGGCAACCCCTGCACCGCCGGGACCGCCCCCGACGCCTGCCCGATGTTCCCCTACTCGCCGCCGCCGACCGTCTACCACGGCGGCAAGATGGGCGACCTCACCGCCGGCGTGACCTGGGGCATCCTCTCGGACAAGCGCGACGACACCAAGCCGTTCTGGCTCGTGGGCTTCGACCTCACCTTCCCGACCGCCGAGCGCTACGATCCGGCCGGCGGGCGCGACCCGAACAACTGGCTCTCGCCCTTCGCGGTCCCTGCCAAGCGGGCGCCCATCGGCGACCAGGCCTGGAAGTACGACTTCTTCACGGCGCTCTCGAAGCGCATCGGCGGGATGGACCCCTACTTCCGCGCGCACGTCACCATCGAGCGCCCGGGGGCCAACGCGTACTCGAACTGCCTCCACGCCGCGCAGTACGCGGAGGGCCCGGTCGCCGCCGCCCAGGCGCAGTTCGCCTCCTGGGCGCCCGCGAACTGCTCGGTCTGGGGCGATCGCGCCGGCCCCCAGCTCCCCACCGTCACGGGGATCGTGTTCGGCACCGAGATCGTCCCCTACGAGGACCGCCGCGAGGGTCAGAAGGTCACCATCGACGTGCGCATCACCGCCGACTACACCTCGTCGGCCCGCTGGTACAACGAGCTGACCGACGCGACGGGGAAGATCCTCCACACCGATCCGTTCGGCACCATCGGCGGGCGGATCGGCCTCTACCTGCGCGCGTCGGAGGTGGTGTCGCTCCGCGCCGCGGCGTCGTTCGAGACGCAGACGGCGCACTTCCTCACCGGCGAGAAGCCGGGGGCGTCGGACTACCTGAGCAATCCGACCAACCCGAACCTGAACCCGAACTTCGACGCGCGCTACGACGCCCCCGGCAACCGCTTCCGCGCGACCGAGGTCAGCATCTTCACGCTCAGCATCGCGGGCGTGCTGCAGTTCTGAGAACCAGCTCCGGCCCTAGTCCCTGCGGACCTCGCCGGCCGGCGGGAGCCTCACGCCGGCGGCCCGGGCGGCCTGCTCCAGGCGGTAGGCGCGCACCAGCGCCGGCGCGTCCGGCAACGGCGCGCCGGGCTCCCGCAGCGCGCAGCCCTGGGCGCGCGGCGAAGGACCGAAGTCGTTCGCGTACTCGATCGCGCGCGAGATCACCCGCAGGCCAGGCCGGAAGGCCGTCACGGTCCGGCGTTCGTGGAGCCGCCCGTCGGCGCAGTCGAGCGACGTGCCGTAGGTGTGATCCCGGGCCACGGTGCGCCCCTCGGCGTCGAAGAGGTAGGCGTCGATCTCGAACGCCTGGTGGTGGCCTCCCTCCTCGGGCTCGATCACCAGGAACCGGAGCCGGCGGTGCGGGTCGAGGAGCAGCACGAAGGTCGTCCGGACGAACAGCGCGTGCTCGAACGTGTCGACGCGCCTCATGGTCCCCTCCGGCGTCTCGGCGAAGACGAGGAGGTGGTGCCCCTCCCGATCGACGGGATCGCGGAGACGGGAGCGGCTCGGGCGTGAGCGCTCGTCCTCGAGGAGCTTCTGGAAGGAGGCCAGCTCGCGGATGCGCTCCGCCGACTCCGCCCGGTCCGCGCGCGTGGAGGGCACCACGGCGCCGCCGGGCGGGGCCGGATCGGCGAGGCCCGCGCCCGGCGCGGCGAGCCAGACACAGACGGCCAGGCGCGTCGCGAGGGACACGGCTCCTGTCGTAGCGGCGCTCCCGGCGCGGTTCACGGGGTTCGTCTCCGGCCGGCCTCCCCGCCCCCGCGGGGCGCCCCGGCGCCGCGTCACGTCCGCTTGAGCCGCTCCAGCGCGTCGTAGACCTCGGCGCGCCGGAGCCCGCGCGACCGCGCCACCTCGCGGGCGATGCCGGTGGGCGCCTCGCCTGCGGCGAGCCGTCGCCGCAGCTCGTCCTCGAGCGGCTCGGCGGGCTCGGCCCGAGCCGCGCCCTCCGGCGCGCCGCCCACCACCAGCGTCACCTCGCCGAGCGCGCCCTCCGCGAACCGCGCGGCGAGCGCGCCGAGCGTCCCGCGGACGATCTCCTCGTGAACCTTGGTCAGCTCGCGCGCCACCGCCGCGGGCCGGTCCCCGAAGGCCGCGGCCAGGTCGCGCAGCGTCCCGCCGGTCCGGTTCCCTGCCTCGTACAGCACCAGGGTCGCCGGCACGGTGCCGAGCCACGCCAGCGCCTCCGCCCGCCCCCGCCCCTTGCGCGGCAGGAAGCCGGCGACGAGGAACCGGTCGGAGGGCAGCCCCGAGGCGGCCAGCGCGGCCACCGCCGCCACCGGCCCGGGGACGGGCACCACCCGCACCCCGGCCTCCCAGGCCGCCGCCACCAGCGCCTGCCCCGGATCGGAGACGCCCGGGGTGCCGGCGTCCGTGCAGAGCGCCACGTCCTCGCCGGCGCGCAGCCGGACCAGGATCCCCTCCACCCGGGCGCGCTCGTCGAACGCCGGGAGCGACAGCAGCGGCGGCGCCGGGGCGCCGAGGTGCGCGTACAGCTTGAGCGTCCGGCGCGTGTCCTCCGCGGCCACCGCGCGCACGGAGCGCAGCACCTGGGCGGCGCGGGGAGAGAGATCGCCGAGGTTCCCGATGGGCGTCGCGACCACGTAGAGCGTCCCCGGGGGCACCGTCACGGGAACCCCGGTCCGCCGTCCGCGTCGAAGGCGCCGCGGTAGAGGGCCACCTCGGGCGCCGCCCCCGGCGCCGCCACCACGGCGACGACGTCGAAGCGGATGGCCCGGTCGAGGCCGCCGTGGCGCATCGCCCAGTCGGTCGCGGCGGACACCACGCGGCGTGCCTTGCGGCGGTCCACCGTCTCCGCGGGATCCCCGAAGGCCCGCGAGGCGCGGCTGCGCACCTCGACGAAGCACAGCACCTCGCCCTCGCGGCACACCAGATCCACCTCTCCCCGGCGGGTGGCGTGGTTGCGATCGAGGATGACGAACCCCTGGCGCGCCAGGAAGGCCGCGGCCACCTCCTCGGCCCCGCGGCCCCGCTCGCGCCGTCCCTCCCCCATCGCCGCCTCAGGCCGCGTGGTCCGCGGCCTCGCGGCAGGCGGGATCGGTCGTGGCGTGGACGATCTGGGCGCCGCGCGCGAGCTGCTTCAGGAGCCGCGCGGCGAACCGCCGCGCTCCGTCCGAGAGCCCGGCGAAGACGTCCTCGATCACCGCCAGCCCCTTCTTCGCGGCGAGCGCCTGCTCCAGGAACCCCAGCTTGAGCGCGAGGAACACCAGGTCCCGGTCCTGCGGCGGAAGCCCCAGCACCGGAGAGGGCCGCCCGGAGACCGTCACCTGCACGTTCCCCCGGTCGTCCACCGAGAGCGCGGGGAGCCGCTGGAAGGAGAGGCCGTTCAGCGCCTGCGACGCCTTCGCCGCCACGGCGCGCCCGGTCCCCGCGGGCGTCTGCCCGAGCTCGGCCGCGGCGCGCTCCAGCAGCGCCTTGATGGAGTCGCCGGGAGGCGCCGCGACCGGCGCGGACGGCGCCACCGGCGCCGGAGCGGGCTGCGCCGCCTCCTGCTCGAGCCGCCGGATCTCCTGCTCGATGGAGCGGGCGTCGCGCACGAACCCGCCCGCCTCGGCGGTGAGCTGCGTCTCGACCTCGCGCAGCTCCTCGTCCAGGCGGGACTTCTCGGCGACGGCGTCGCGCGCCCCGGGGTTCGACTCCCACTCCTCGATCCGGCGCCGCCACTCGGCGACCACCGCCTCCGCGTCACCCACGCGCGCGAGCTGCTCCTTGAGCTCGGCGATCTTGGTGACGTTGAGCGCCTGCATGGCGGCCCGGACCGGGGCGGCGTCGCGCTCGAACTGCTCGAGCATCTTGCGCTCCCAGTCCTCGATCACCCGGCTGCGGCGGCCGGTCCGCTCCCAGTCCTCCAGCGAGGAGACCCAGCGGAGCGCCACGAAGGCCGCGAAGCCCAGGGCCGGGACGTCGAGGAGGGCGGCGTAGCGCAGGTCGGAGCCGAGCAGCGCGCCGGCGGCGCCGACGGCGAGGGCGACCGCCCCGCAGCCCACGCCCGCCCAGAAGGGCGTGAGGCGCCACAGCGGCGGCGGCGCGCCGCCCGTGTCGGCCTGCGCCAGCGCCGCGCGCTCGGCCTCGACCCGCGCCAGCGCCTCGTCGCGCCGGGCCGAGGCCTTCTCGTAGGCGGCGATGCGCGCGTCCGGGTCGCCCAGCGCCCCGGCCACCTCGGCCGCGCCCTGCAGCTCGCGGCGGTCGGCCTCGGCCTTCTCCAGGCCCTCCCGGAGCTGCCCGCCCTGCTTCAGCGCCTCGTCCAGCTTGAAGGTCCGCTGCTGCAGGCCGTCGAGCCGGTACTGCAGCTTCTCCGCGACCCGGGCGCGCTCCAGCTCCGCCTCCAGCGCCCCGATCCGCTTCCGCGCCTGGTCCGGCGAGAGCTGCGCGCGCGGCGTGAGCCCCGCGCCCGACGCGGCGCCCGCCCGCTTCGAGGGCAGGTCCGAGGCGGCGATCGACAGCAGCGCCCCGAGGCGCGCCGGCGCGGGAGCGCCGCCGGGTGCGCGCATCAGCTGGGCGATGTCGGCGAGGTCCTGCGAGACGAGCGCGAAGGACCGCTTGGCCTGCTCGAACCGGTGGAGCTGGGCGCCGGCCTGGAAATCCCGGACCAGCCGGTAGGTGACGCCGTCGTCACCCACGAAGGTGAGCCCGGCGCGGAGCCCCGCGCCCGGCGGCCCGCCCGGCGCCCGCGGGAGCGCGTCGCCGTCCCTGGGATCCGGGTAGAGCAGCGCCTCGAGCAACCGCCGCAGCGCCGCGCCGTCGGCGCTCACCACGTTGTAGCCGGGGCGCAGCGTGGCCCGGCCGCCGGCCGGCGCCACGCCGCGGACTCCCTGCGCGGCGAACTCGAGGAGGATCACGCGGCGGGGATGTTACCGCCCGCCGGCCGTGCGGAGAAGCGCAGGATGTGTGAGGAGGTCCGGACGAGGCTGCGCCGGAGCGAGCGGCCCCGCCGAGAGCGTCGCGCCGCGCCGCGGCCTACGCCTGCGGCGCGGGAGCAGGGGCAGCGGCCTCGCCGGAGGAGGAGCCCTCCTCCTGGTGGAGCCGGGCCGCCTTGCCCTGCAGCTCGCGCAGGTAATAGAGGCGCGAGCGGCGGACCCCGCCGTGCCCCACCACCTCGATCTTCTCGATGCGGGGGCTGTGGACCGGGAACATGCGCTCGACGCCCACGCCGTAGCTCATCTTCCGGACCGTGAACATGGAGCTGGTGCGCCCCTTCCGGTAGGCGATCACCACGCCCTCGAAGACCTGGACGCGCTCCTTGTCGCCTTCCTTGATCTTCGTGTGGACGCGGACGGTGTCGCCCGACCGCATCTCCGGGATGTCCTTGCGGACGTACTTCGCCTCGATGTCGGCAATCGCCTTGCGCTGCATGGCCGTCTCTCCTTTACAGCTCGTCGTCTCCGGCGTCGATGAGCCGGAGATCGTCATCCGTCAGGCGCGCCCGCTCGAACAGGTCGGGCCGCTTCTCGCGGGTGGCGCGCAGCGACTCGCGCCGCCGCCACCGCTCGATCCGCCGGTGGTCTCCCGAGAGGAGGACCTCCGGAACCTTCATCCCCCGGAACTCGGGGGGCCGGGTGAAGTGCGGGTGCTCGAGCAGCGCGGCGCTGCCGGCGAAGCTCTCGGCGCCCGCCGAGGCCTCGTTGCCGAGGACCCCCGGCACCAGCCGCGCCGCCGCGTCGACCACGCAGAGCGCTGCCAGCTCGCCGCCGGTGAGCACGAAGTCCCCCAGGGAGACCTCCATGTCGATCGCGTTCATCACCCGTTCGTCCACACCTTCGTATCGTCCGCAGACCAGGATCAGCTTGCCGTGTTCGGCGAGGCGCTTCGCGAGGGCCTGGTCCAGCCGGACACCCCGGGGGCTCGTCAGCACCGCGATGGCGCCGGGGAGGCGCGCGCGCGCCGCCTCGATGGCCTCGGTGAGCGGCTCGGGCTTCATCACCATCCCCGCGCCCCCGCCGTAGGGGGCGTCGTCGGTGACCTTGTGCTTCCCCGCCGCGTGCTCGCGGACGTCCGCGACGTGCACCGCCAGGAACCCGGCCTCCTGCGCCTTCCCCAGGATGCTCTCGCCCAGGTAGCCCGCGCACGCGCGCGGGAACAGCGTCAGGATCTCGACCTCCATCTTGCTGGGGGGCAACTGCCCCCCAGACCCCTGGTCGCTCGAGATTTGCACTCGCGGCGAAGCCGCGCTCATTCTTTGGGGCCCCCTGGGGGGCCGGGCCAGGCTCATCCGCCTGCCCCTCCGCTCCGATCATTTTTTCCTTTGGTCTCGCGTCCTCCTTCTTCTCCGCCCGCCCCGCCGGGCTCGTCCAGGAGCCCCTCGGGCGGGTCCACCACGATCCGCCCGGCCGCGAGGTCCACCTCGACGTACGGCGCGAGCGGCACGAGCCTCTCCTCTCCGTCTCCTCCGGTCACCACCAGCACGTCCACGCCGCCGGTGTCCAGCAGTCCGGTCACCCGGCCCACGTCCTCGCCCGCCGCCGTCACCACCGGCAATCCCTCGAGGTCCGCCCAGTAATGTTCGCCATGCCTCGCGTCGCCCAGGTCCTCGCGCCTCGCCAGGACCTCGGCTCCGACCGCCGCCTCCGCCGCCGCCCGATCCGCGATCCCCGCGACCCGCACCGCCCAGATCCGGCCCTGCGGCCTCGCCTCCAGGACCTCCCGCGGCTCCGGCTCTCCCTCGCCGCGCCCCAGCGCGATCCGCTTCAGCCCCGCGAGCCCTCCGTCGCTCCCCCCGACGCCGAGGTGACCCTGGAGCCCGACGGCGCGAACCACCTTGCCGACGCGGATCCAGGCCACGGTCAGTCGAGGATGTCGAGCACCGCGCGCTTGCCCTCGCGTCGCGCCGCGTGGTCGAGGACGGTGCGCAGCGCCTTGGCGGTCCGGCCGCCCCGTCCGATGACGCGCCCGAGGTCGTCGGGGGCGACGGTGAGCTCGAGGACGGTCGAGCGCTCCTGCTCGAGGACGTCCACGGCCACGTCGTCCTTCCGCTCGACGAGCTCGCGGGCCAGCCAGAGGACGAGGTCGCGCACCGGCTACGCCTTGGGCGCCGCCACGACCGCCGGCTTCGCGATCTTGGCGCGCTTGATGAGCATCGCGACGGTCTGGCTGGGCTTGGCGCCGGCCTTGAGCCAGTGCGTGACCCGCTCCGCCTTCAGCTCGAGCTTCTCGGGACGCTTGGTCGGATCGTAGACGCCCACGTCCTCGATGTACCGGCCGTCGCGCGGCTTGCGGGAGTCGGTCGCCACCACGTGATAGAACGGCGCCTTGTGCGTCCCCGCGCGCGACAGACGAAGAACCACCGCCATGCTGTACCTCCTAAACGCTCGTAACGAGGGGGCTTTCCCGCAGGAACGCGGGGCGGCCACCGCGAAAAGTGGGTTTTCTTACGGCAACTTAGCTTCCCTGTCAAGCCGCGCGGGGGCTCCCGCGCCCTTCGATCGCCTCGCGCGCCGGGTCCCCCGGACCGCCGCGAGCCGTCCGTCGGGGCGCACGCGCAGCGCCACGCCCCAGGCGCCGACCCCGAGCGCGGCGCCCAGCGCCCACCCCAGCGCGACGCCGGCCGCCCAGCCGCCCGCCGCGTGCGCCGCGGCGAGCGCGCCGAGCGGCACGACCGCGAGCGCCAGCGCGCCGCGCCGCCCGTAGGCGGCGGCGGTGTAGGCCGCGAAGCAGGCGGTGGCGAGCGCCGCCGCGCTCGGGGCGACACGCCACGCGGCCAGGCCGCCCTGGGCGACCGGCCGGGGCGCGGACGAGAGGGCGCGGAGCAGGTGGGCCCCCGCGCCGCCCAGCAAGAGGGCCAGCGCGAGCGGCACGAACACGCCCAGGACGCTCGGGACGTCCCGCTCGATCCACGAGTAGACCGCGAGCGCCACCAGCGCGAGGACCCAGCCCTCGGTGGCGACCGAGACGGCCGCCATCGGAAGGTCGAGCCAGCGCGCGTGCAGCGCCTGGTGGACGGCGGAGAACGGATCCTGGGCGTAGAGCGGCGGCATCGACGGTCGGGAAACGAGACGAGCCGCGCGCGGAGCAACCCGCACGCGGCTCGCGAGCCAGCTTCGGCGCGGGGCCGGAGCCCGGGCTACTCCTCCTTCGCCTTCTTCTTCGCCTTGGGCGCGGCCTTCTCCGCCTTGGCGGCCTTCCCGGCCTTCGGCGGCTTCTCGGCCTTCTCGGCCCGGGCGGCCTTCTTCTCCGCCTTGGCCTTGGACGCCTCGGCCGCCGGCGCGGACTCCTTCGCCCTGGCGGCCTTCTTGGCGCCCTTCTCCTCGCCCTCGGCGGCTGCCGGTGCGGCGCGGTCGACGAGCTCGATCAACGCCAACTCGGCGTTGTCGCCGGCGCGCCGCCCGACGCGGACCAGCCGCGTGTACCCGCCCGGCCGCTGCGCGAAGCGGCCGGCGATCTCGCCGAAGAGCTTCTCCAGCACCTCGACGTCGCGGACCGAGCGGTGCGCGATGCGGCGGGCGTGCGCGGTGCCGCGC
>DATIWK010000101.1:0-3842 GCA_035519395.1 Anaeromyxobacteraceae bacterium
GCGGCGTCAACCGGACGCTCGAGGCGGTGATCGGGCCGGTGGAGGAGGCCGACCGCGTCCTCCAGCAGCTCGCCCGCCGCGACCTCCGCGCCAGGGTCTCCGGCGCCTACCAGGGCGACCACGCCCGCATCAAGGACTCGACCAACGCCACCGCGCAGGCGCTCCACCAGGCGCTCTCCCAGGTGGCGGCGGCCGCCGGGCAGGTCTCGTCCGCGGCCGCCCAGATCGCCGCCTCCTCGCAGGGGGTGGCGAGCGGCGCCTCCGAGCAGGCCTCGGTCCTGGAGGCGACCACGGCGAGCCTGGAGTCGGTCGAGGGAGTCACCCGGCGCGCGGCGGGGGACGCGCAGGCGGCCGACGCGCTCGCCCGGACGGCGCGCGCCGCCGCCACCGAGGGCGCCGCCGCCGTCGAGCAGATGCAGGGCGCGATGGGGAAGATCCGGGCGAGCGCCGAGAGGACCTCCCAGATCATCAAGGACATCAACGAGATCGCCTTCCAGACCAACCTCCTCGCGCTCAACGCGGCGGTGGAGGCGGCCCGCGCCGGCGAGGCCGGCCGGGGCTTCGCGGTGGTCGCCGAGGAGGTCCGCTCCCTGGCGCTCCGGGCCAAGGAGGCCGCGCAGAAGACCGAGGCGTTGATCCGGGAGTCGGTGCGGCAGGCCGGCGAGGGCGAGGCCACCTCGCGGCAGGTCTCCGGCAGGCTGAGCCAGATCGTGGACGGCGTCGGGAAGGTCTCGGCCATCGTGTCGGAGATCGCGGCCGCGGCGGGGCGGCAGACGGGCGGCCTGGACCAGGTGAGGCAGGCGGTCGGGGAGATGGACAGGGTCACCCAGCAGAACGCCGCCTCGGCCGAGGAGTCGTCGTCCGCGGCGAGCGAGCTCTCGGCGCAGGCCGAGGAGCTGGCGGCGATGGTGGCCGGCTTCCAGCTCGACCGGGGCCTGGACGGCAGCGGCGGGGCGGCGGACCGGCGGGCGCTTCGACCGGGGACCTGAGGCCGGCAGGCGCCTCGCCCGCCTCGGGCCGCCCCCGCCGCTCGTCCGGCAGGCTGCCCCGCGCCGGCGCGCGACCAGCGGCTGGCGCGCGGTGATCCCGACGCCCGCTCCGGCGCCGAGGGCCCGATCGCCCAGATAGACTCCCCGCCCCGGCGGGAGCGGTCACCGGAGATCGGTCCAGTCCGCGTGCTCCATCCGCGCGTACTCCTCCGTCACCCATCCCGTCCACATGGCGGGCAGGGCGCCGTACAGGAAGGTGAAGTACACGTGGCCGACCATGAGCACGGTGAGGCCGAGCATCGAGAGGTCGTGCACGATCGCCGCGGCGGCGAGGCCCGCGGCCCCCAGGTGGCCCTTCGCGAGCCAGAGGACCGCCCCGGACCCCGAGACGGTGGCGAACATGAAGAACGTCGCGGCGTGGTGGAGCTTCTGGCCGGCGTTGAGGCGGCCCTGCGGCGGCAGGCCATGGGTCCGGCCCATGACGTAGGCGGGCAGGCGCTTCAGCCAGGCGCGCTCGCGAGGGCCGTAGGTGAGCGATTCGGCGATGAGCGCCCTGGCCTCCGCGGGAAGCAACACGGCGTACACGAGGGGCAGGACCGCAAACGGGACGGCAGCGAGCCGGTGGAGGACTCGCGAATACCCGCCGGCGGCCAGGGCCCCCAGCGGGTGGAAGAGGGCGAGCCCGCTGAGGAGCAGCAGGAGGAACGACCCCACGCCGATCCAGTGGAGCACGCGCTGCGCCAGGCCGTAGCGCCGGACGAGGCGGGGCGGTGGCGCGGCCGTCATGGGCCCTCTCCTGGCTGGCCGCCGGACGGCCCCGGGCAGGGCGGGCCGCTCTCCGGCGGGTGCTCGCGCGCGTGCTGGCGGCGCGCCACCCAGAACGCGGCGCCCATGGTCGCCGCGGCGAGGGCCGAGAGGCCAAGGGCGCCCGGCTTCACCGCCCGCTGCCAGGCCTCGAGCAGGCGCGGCGTCGCCGGCCGCTCCGGGAGGCCATACACCTCCGCGCGCTCCAGCAGCACCAGCACCAGCCCCAGGCCGCCGAGCTGGGTGTCCCCGTACACCTGCGCCCGCGGGTACCGCGCCGCGAGCCGCAGGACGCGCGCCCGGGCGTCCGCGAGGATGGCGTCCCGGGCGCCGAACCGGATCGCCTGGCTCGGGCAGGTTCGCTGGCACCAGGGCGCCTCGCCCTCCTTCAGCTGGTCGACGCACGCGACGCACTTCGCGACGGCGCCGTCCACGACCCGCGGGACGCGGAACGGGCAAGCGTCGACGCAGTAGCCGCACCCGCTGCACCGCTCGGCGGCGACCACGGTGAGCCCCTTCCACTTGGAGAGCGCACCGGTGGGACATACCTCGACGCACGCCGCCTCGCCGCAGTGGAAGCAACGGTGATGGGCGAACGAGCCCCACAGGCCGTCCGGGGTCCGGCGGACGAGGTCGGAGACCTCGATGAAGGCAGCGCCGGGAGGGAGCCCGTTGCCCGTGCAGCAGGCGACGACGCACGCGCGGCAGCCGATGCAGCGGTCGAGATCGACCGAGAACGCGTACCCGGGCTCCATCACACCCCCCGCACCAGCCTCACGAAGTTGACGCGCATGCCGGCGCCGCCGCTGATGGGGTCGAGGGCGTACCGCGTCTGCAGCGCGGCGTCGCTCACGCCCCTCCGGTGCGCGCGCGTGAGCCCCGGCGCGTCGTGCCCGAAGCCATGGACCGTGTAGACGCAGTCGCCCCGGATGCGCGGCGTCACCTTCACCCGGACGGGCCCGCTGCGCGCGCCGTCCTGGTTCTCGAGCCACACGCGCTCGCCCTGGCGGACCCCGAGCGCCGCCGCGGCGGAGTCGTTGAGCCAGACGTCGTTCTCCGCCTCGAGGGCGTTGAGCAGCGGCACGTTCTGCGTGCGGGCGAAGGTGTGGACCGGGCTGCGCCCGTACAACAGCCGGAACCACCCCGCCGGCGGCTCGGGGACCGGCTCGTACCTGGGCAGCGGAGCGTGGCCCGCCTTCGCGAGCGCCGCGCTGAAGAGCTCCACCTTGCCGCTCGGGGTCGGGAACGGCGACGTCGCGCCCTCGAAGTCGCGGAGGTAGGGCTTCCCCTTCTGCAGGACGACGCCGCCTCGAGCGCGCACGTCGTCGAGCGTCAGGCCCAGCGAGCCCAGCCGCTGGTTCAGGTATTCCTCCGCGTCTCGCCACGGGAAGAACTCGTCCAGCCCGAGCCGGTGCCCGAGCTCCTTCGCGATCCACCACCCCGGCCTCGTCTGATGGAGCGGCTCCACCGCGGGCTCCCGCATGGCGATGTAGGGCGTCTTGTGGGCGCAGGTCCAAAGGTCGTCGTAGCGCTCCAGGTAGGTGGCCTCGGGCAAGACGACGTCGGACCAGGCGACGTGATCCTGCGGCAGCACGTCGACGGTCAGCACGAAGTCGAGCCTGGCGAGAGCGTCCTTCGTCCGCGGGACGTTGGGGACCGTGTGGAGGAGGTTCGTCCCGTAGAGGACGAGCCCGCGGATCGGATAGGGCTCGCCCGTGATCATCGGCTCGATCAACTCCTGCATGGCCGTCGCGCCGCGCAGGAACTTCCCCCGCACCCCGTCGGCCCGCACCTTCCCAGTCGGTCCAGGAGGCAGCCCGGCCTCCTCGCCAGGGGCGGCAGCTCAGCCACCCGCCCCGCCCTTGACCGCATAGGGCGGGTGCGGATGCTCCTCGAGGTAGGGGGCCCGGTTGAGGTACAGGCCGCCGGGCCGTCCGAGGGCGCCGAGCAGCGCGTCGACGATGTAGACGGCCCGCATGCGCTGTGTGTCGTTGCCGTACCAGGTCACGTGGCGTCCGGGCACGATGACGGACCGCGGACGCGCTCGGC
>DATIWK010000102.1:0-55227 GCA_035519395.1 Anaeromyxobacteraceae bacterium
CCGGGAGGACGGGGGTCGGCGCCGCCGTCTCGGGCGCCGCTCCCTCGGCCGGCGGCGGCACGTCGAGCGCCGCCCCCTCGGAGGTCACCAGCTCTCCGGGCGGCGGGGTCTCGGCGGGAGCGGTGGCCGCGGCGAGCGCCCGCGCCTCCGCGGCGTCCGCCTCGTCCTCGTCCGGGACCTCGGCGACCTCGGCGCGGTGCTCGCCCTCGGTCAGCTCGAACTCCTCGGAGAAGTCCGGGTCGCCGTAGACGTCGCCGACGTACAGGAAGGCGGCCTTCTCCAGGCCGATGTCCACGAAGGCGGCCTGCATGCCGGGGAGCACGCGGACCACCCTGCCCTTGTAGATGTTGCCGACGATCCCCTTCTCGCGCTTCCGCTCGAGGTAGTACTCGTGGATCGTGCCGTTCTCGACGAGGGCGACGCGTGTCTCCGCGCCCGCCGCGTTGATCACCAGGATGCTGTTGCCGGCCATTCGGATCCTCTCTCGCCCCGTGCGCGCGGGGGAGCGAGGCCCGTCGTGGTGCCGGGCGGCGGCGACGAACGTCCCGGCGGCGCCGGTCGGTTCGCGTCGTGTGTCGAGCGTGAGCTCAAACCTCGCATCCCCTCGCGCCCGGGCCGCGTCATGCGCGGCGTCGCGGGGCGCGTTCGCGTCTGTCAGGCGTCCTGGTAGCGAGGGGCGCGGGGCTGGCCCTTTCCGGTGCGGCCGGTCCCCGTCCTCGCGAAGCTGACGCCTTCCTTCAAGACCTTGACTCCCTTGGGCGGCTGGCCGTCCCCGAAGATCGCCCCCAGCACCTCGGCTGGCTTGGCGCTGCCGGACGGATCCGACCGCAAGCTGAACGCGACCCGACCCGGCCCTTCCACGGTCAGGTGGGTCACGATTTCCTTCAGGTCTATCTCTCTTTGCTTACCGCCCGCAATCTTCTGGTGGCGTCCCCTGCCTCGATTCTTGGGCGGAGCGGTCCGCGTGACGACCGCCTGGTCGGCGCCGCGGAACGCCGCTGCGCACTCCTCGAGCGCCGCCTCGGTCCAATCCCCAGGAAACTCCACGATGTAGTGGACGGCTCGCAGGGATTCGCCGATGGAGGGAGCGGCGGGATCGAGGGGCTCTGCCGAGAGGACCTCGAGCCCGTCGGGCAGCTCCCGGCCGAGCC
Source organism: Anaeromyxobacteraceae bacterium (assembly GCA_035519395.1). Taxonomy (GTDB): domain Bacteria; phylum Myxococcota; class Myxococcia; order Myxococcales; family Anaeromyxobacteraceae; genus Anaeromyxobacter. The sequence continues at coordinate 1,152 of DATIWK010000102.1, forward strand.
TCGCCCCCACGTCGGCCGCGTCCTGGATCCCGACCAGCTCGAGATCCATGTGCTCGCACCGGCTCTCCACGCCGACCGGCAGGGCGGGGCCGAAGGAGACCCTGGGCTTCGGGTGGAAGCCCTGCGAGTACGCCATGGGCAGACCGGCGCGCCGGATGGCGCGCAGGAGCGCGTGCATGATCTCGAGGTGCGAGACGGCCACCAGCCGGCCGGTCTTCGCCCAGCGCACCCGCACGAAGGTCCGCGCCGGTGGCTGCGCCGGGTGCGGCGGCCGCGCCGGCTCGTGGACGTAGTCCTTCGCCTCGTAGATCCGGTTCTTCACCACCTCGTAGTCGCAGGCCCCGCAGACGGTGCAGGGGGCGAGCACGCAGTCCTCCACCTCGGCGAGGTTGCGGCAGGCCGCGAGCTGCTTCTGGAGGTACGGCTTGGTGACCCCGCAGTCGATCCGGTCCCAGGGCAGGACCTCGTCGAGGCGCCGGCGGCGGTGCGCGAACCAGTCGAGGCCGACGCCGTGCTCCCGCTCGCAGGCCTCGAAGGCCGAGATCCACCGCCCCTCGTCGAACCACTCGGTCCAGCCGTCGAGCCGCTGGCCGGCGCGGAAGGCGGCGAGGACGGCGGTCGCGGTGCGCCGGTCGCCGAGCGCGAGGGCACCCTCGATCGACGAGGCGCGCGAGTCGTGCGGCTTGAACTGGATGGCGCCGTGGCGGCCGCCCAGGGCAGCGGTGACGAGCCCCTGGCGCCGCCGCGTCTCGCCGGGACCGATCATCGGTTCCCACTGGAAGGGCGTGAACGGCTTCGGGACGAAGGTCGAGGCGCCGAGGTGGATGCCGACGGCGCCCCGGTTCTCGCCCGCCGCGCGGCGGGCCACCGAGAGACACTTCCTCGCCAGCTCGCCGATGGCGGTCACGTCCTCGTCCCGCTCCTCGGGGAGGCCGATCATGAAGTAGAGCTTCAGGAGCGACCAGCCGTTCGAGAAGATCGACTCGACCGCGCGGAGGAGGTCCTCCTCGCGGTTGCCCTTGTTGATGACGGCGCGCATCCGCTCGGTGGCGGCCTCGGGCGCGAGGGTGAAGCCGGTCTTCCGGATCCGGCCGATCTTCTTGGCCAGCGCGTCGCTCATCGTCTCGGTGCGGAGCGACGGGAGGCTCATCGCGATCCGCTCGCCCTCCCAGCGCGCCAGGAAGTCGTCGAGGAGCGGGTTCAGGCAGTCGTAGTCGCCCGAGGAGAGCGACAGCAGCCCGACCTCCTCGTACCCGGACGCCCGGAGGCCGGTCTCGGCCAGCTCCAGCACCTGCTTCGGATCCCGCTGGCGCGTGGGACGGGTGATCATCCCCACCTGGCAGAAGCGGCAGCCCCGGGTGCACCCGCGCTGGATCTCGATGGGGAGCCGGTCGTGCACCGTCTGCATGAACGGCACGAGCGGCCGCGTGTAGGCGGTGGTCGGGAGCGCGTTCAGGTCGGGCATCACCCGTCGCTCGACCTTCTCGTACCCGGCGAGGAGCGGCTCGATGGCCGCGAGCTGCCGCGTGGCGGGGTCGTAGCGCGGCCGGAAGAGGGACGGCACGTAGACGCCCGGGATGCGCGCGAGCCGCACCAGCAGCTCGCGCCGGCCGGCGCCGCCCCGCCGGAAGCCGCTCTCCGCGACCGCGTCGGCGATCTCGAGCGCCACCTCCTCGCCGTCGCCGACCGCGAAGCAGTCGAAGAAGTCCGCGACGGGCTCGGGGTTGAAGGCGCACGGTCCGCCGCCGACCACCAGGGGGTGGTCGTCGCCGCGCCCGGCGGCGAGGAGCGGGATCCGGGCGAGGTCGAGGAGCGCCAGGGCGCTCGTGTAGGCCAGCTCGAACTGGAGGGTGATCCCGAGGACGTCGAAGTCGGCGACGGGCGCGCGGGACTCGAGCGTGAAGAGCGGGAGGCCCCGCTCGCGGAGCATCCCCTCCATGTCCGGCCAGGGGAGGAAGACGCGCTCGCAGGCGATCTCGGGGCGGTCGTTGAGCAGGTGGTAGAGGAGGCGGAACCCGAGGTTCGACATCCCGACCTCGTAGGTGTCCGGGAAGGCGAGCGCGAAGGCGACGCGCGCCGCGCCGAGGTCCTTCCGCACCGCGCCGAGCTCGCACCCGACGTACCGCGACGGCTTCTGCGCGCGCAGGACGAGCTCGTCGAGCACGGGCGAGGGGAGGGCGGACGGGGGGTGTCTCATCGAGGGTCCCTGGGCGGCGGGTTCGAACCGCCAGCTGCCCGCGGGTTGCAGCGCGTGCCGGCGCACGCGCCGGACGAAAGTTGACCGGATATCACATCGGTGCGGCGGGTCTCAAGGAGTGGCCCCCACGGGGCTCCGGCCACGGTGCCCGGCCCCCTGGGTTTGCCCCAGGGCTCGCCGGCGTGGCCGCCTCCCCGTCGCTCAGCGCCACACCGTGAACGGCCCGAGGTTGCCCACGTGCCCCTGCCATTCCACCTGCACGCGCTCGACGCTCGCCGCGGGCGGACCGCGGCCGCACCAGCGGACCAGCGCCTCGACCGCCGCCTGCTCGCCCTCCGCCTCGGCCTCCACCGTGCCGTCTGCCAGGTTGCGCACGCGGCCGCGGACGCCCAGGCGGCGGGCCTCGTCCACCGCGGAGGCGCGGAACGCGACCCCCTGGACGCGGCCGGCGACGACGACGCGGACTCGGACGAGCCCAGGCATCCAGCCCTTGTACTCCCCCGTGCGATGATGATCGAGCGGTGCGATGGGGCGAACGGGGGAGACCGCGCCTCCCCCGTCCCTGGTACGCGCCCGTCCGCGCTCCGGAGCGCTAGCATGCTCCCGTGGCGCCCACCTCCCTCCGCGCATCGCTCGCCGCAGTTGCCGCGGTCGCCACGGTATGGAGCACCCGCGCGAGCGACGGCCGGGAGCGAGCGGGGTTCCGGCTCGACGACTCCGCGGGCCGGCTCGACCTCGGGACGCGCGCGACCTACCTGCTCGACCCCGAGCACGCGCTCCGGGCGGAGGAGCTGCTCGCGCCCGGCTCCGCCGCCCGCTTCGCCGCCCTGGGCCGAAGCGTCCGCAGCTTCGGGCCGAGCGCTTCCGCCCTCTGGATCCGCGCCGACCTGGAGGGCGGAGGCGAGCGGGTGCTGGTCTGGGAGATCGCCCTGGTGAGGCGCCTCGACGTCTGGGTCGCGCGCGCGGGCGGGCTCGAGCACGCGTCCGGCGGGTTCGACGTGCCGCCGGTGGAGCGCGGGATCGCGTTCCGCGCCGGCGCCCACCGGGTCCCCGTCGCGCTCGCCCCGGGCGAGCGGGCGGCGCTCCTCCTGCGCGTGGAGGCTCCCGAGGCCCTGGTGGCGTGCGGTTCGCTCCTGAGGAGGGACGCCCTCGAGACGCGGGATCACCGCGCCGCCGCCGCGCTCGGCCTCGATCTCGGGCTGGTCCTGGTCATGGTCGCCTTCGGCCTCTACGGCTGGCGCGCGCTCCGGGACGCCGCCGGCCTGCCGTTCGCGGCGATCTTCGCGTGCTTCGGCGGGTACCAGCTCGCGCACTTCGGGTACGCCTCGGCGCTCCTGCCCGAGTGGCCGCGGGTGGGGTCGGTCCTGGTGACGTTGCTGGCCAGCCTCTGCGCGCCCGGGATCCTCGCCTACCTGGGCGCGTTCGTGGGCGCGGCGCAGCACCACCCGCGGCTCTGGCGCGCGGCCCGCGCCCTGTCCTGGGCGAGCGTCGCGCCGGCGGCGCTGTCGATCGCCGCGCCCCGCCTCGCCGTCTGGCCGGCGGCCGCGATCGTGGTGGCGGCCGGGATCCTGTCCCTCGCCCTCGCGGTGGCTGCCGCGCGCCGGGGCGGCCGTCCCGAGCGGATCCTGCTCGCCTCCTGGGTCGCGTTTCTCGTGCTCGCGCTCGCCTACGTCGGCGCGCTCGTCGGGGCGCTGCCCGCGAGCCGGTCGGCGCTGACCGCCGTGCACGTCGCCTTCTTCGCGCTCGGCGCGTTGGCGCTGGTGGCGCACTTCGACCGGAGCGACGCGGCGAGGCGCATCGCCATCGCCGAGGCGGACGTCCGGTTCCGGCTGGCGTTCGAGACGAGCCCCGACGCCATCAACATCAACCGGCTCGAGGACGGGCTCTACGTCGCGGTCAACGACGGGTTCACGCGCCTCACCGGGTGGAGCGCCCCCGAGACGGTGGGACGCTCCTCCTCCGACCTCGCCGTCTGGGCCGACCCGGAGGACCGCGAGCGGCTGGTGCGCGGGCTCGGCGAGCGCGGGATCGTCGAGAACCTCGAGGCCTCCTTCCGCATGAAGGACGGGACCGTCCGGGCGGGCCTCATGTCCGCGCGCGTCGTCCCCATCGGCGGCGTGCCCCACATCCTGTCGATCACCCGGGACATCTCGGACCGCAAGCGCGCCGAGGCCGACCGCGACCGGCTCGCGGACGAGCTGCGCCAGTCGCAGAAGCTCGAGGCGATCGGCCGGCTGGCGGGAGGCGTCGCGCACGACTTCAACAACCTCCTCACCGCCATCACCGCCAACGCCGCCCTCGCCCGCGAGGACCTCGGCCCGGACCACCCGGCGCGTGCCTCGATCGAGGGGGTGCTCGACGCGGCGCGCCGGGCCGCCGGGCTGACCCGGCAGCTCCTCGCCTTCGGACGCCGCCAGCCCATCGAGCCGCGGCCGCTCGATCTCTCGGCCTGCGTGGAGGGAATGCGCGGCATCCTCGCGCCCCTGCTCGGCGAGCGCGTCGAGCTGGAGCTGCGCCTGGCCCCGGGCCTTCCCGCCGCCGTCGCCGATCCGGTCCAGGTCGAGCAGGTGCTCATCAACCTCGCCGCGAACGCCCGCGACGCGATCGCGCCCGGCGGGGGCCGGATCACCGTCACCACGGCGGCGCGGACCGTGGAGCGCGCCGGAACCGGGGCGCGCGCAGGCAGGTACGTCGAGCTGGCCGTCTCCGACGACGGCGCCGGGATCCCGCCCCACCTGCTGCCGCACGTCTTCGAGCCGTTCTTCACCACCAAGGCGCCCGGCGCCGGCACCGGCCTCGGCCTCGCCACGGTCTACGGGATCGCCCGGCAGCACGGCGGCCTCGCCGAGATCTCCTCCGAGGTCGGCCGCGGCACCACGGTGCGGGTCCTGTTCCCCGAGTCGGATCTGGCGTCGCGCCCCGACCCGCCCCCCGCGCGCGCGCGGCCGGCGCGGACGCACGCGTGGACCGTCCTCCTCGCGGAGGACGATCCGGCGGTCCGGGAGGGAACGCGGCAGATCCTGCGGCGCATGGGCTGCGGCGTGCTCGTCGCGATCGACGGCGAGCACGCGCTCGCGCAGGCGGCCGCCCACGCCGGGCCGCTCGACGTGCTCGTCTCGGACGTCATGATGCCGCGCCTGCACGGCCGGGAGCTGGCCGAGCGGCTGCGCGCGGCGCGGCCGAACCTCGGCGTCGTCTTCGTATCCGGGTACGCGCAGGAGCTGCTCGATCCGGGCGCCGGCGGCCTCCCGCCGGGGACGGTCTTCCTCCAGAAGCCCTACACCGCCGAGCAGCTCGCCGACGCGCTCGAACGCGCATCGGCGCCGGTCGCGGACGAGGTCTAGCGATTCCCGGGCAGGCTCCGCCGTCGCGCTCATTCCCGGAGCAGCGCCAGGAACTCCTCCTCGCCGACCACCTTCACGCCCAGCTCGCGCGCCTTTCCGAGCTTCGAGCCGGCCTCCTCCCCCGCGACCACGAGGTCGGTCTTGCGCGAGACGCTCCCCGAGACCTTGCCGCCGCGCCGCTCGATCTCCGCCTTGGCGTCGTCGCGGCTCAGGCGGGTGAGGCCGCCGGTCAGGACCACGGTCTTGCCCGCCAGCGGACCGCGCGCGTCCACCTGCTCGGGCGCGGGCCGGACGCCCGCCTCGAGGAGCCGCTGCACCACGCGCCGGTTCTGCGGCTCGGAGGTCCAGGCGCGGATCTCGGCGGCGGTGGCGGGGCCCACGTCCTTCACGCCCAGCAGCGCCTGCTCGTCCGCCGCCATGAAGGCCTCGAGCGCGCCGAAGTGGCGCGCCAGCGTGGCGGCGGTGGCCTCGCCCACCTGCGGGATGCCGAGGCCGTAGAGGAGGCGGCGGAGCGTCGTCTGCCGGGAGCGCTCCAGCTCGGCCAGGATCGACCGGGCGCTCTTCTCGCCGAGGCGCCGCCGGGCGCCGGTCTCCCCCTCGAACTCCAGCTCCGCCCAGGTCTGGAGGGGGATGGCGTAGAGGTCGGCGAAGTCCTTCACCAGCCCGCGCTCGACGAGCTGCGCGGCGAGCTTGTCCCCGATGCCCTCCACGTCCATGGCGCGGCGCTGCGCGAAGTGGCGGAGCCGGCCGACCAGCTGCGCCGGGCAGGCCGCGCCGGTGCAGCGCCAGACCTTCTCGCCCTCCTCGCGGACGACCCGGGCGCCGCAGACCGGGCAGGTGGCCGGGAAGACGAACTCGCGCTCGGCGCCGGTGCGCCGCTCCTTCAGCACCTGCACCACCTCCGGGATGACCTCGCCCGCACGGCGCATGAGGACCCAGTCGCCGATCCGGACGTCCTTGCGCCGCATCTCGTCCTCGTTGTGCAGCGTGGCGTTCGTGACCGTGGCCCCGGAGAGCTGCACGGGCTTCACCACCACCACCGGCGTGAGCACGCCGGTGCGGCCCACCGACGCCCAGATGTCCACGACCTGGGTCGCCTCCTCCTGCGGCGGGTACTTGTAGGCGACCGCCCAGCGCGGGAACTTCGACGCGGCGCCGAGCCGGCGCCGCCAGTCGAGGTCGTCCACCTTCACCACGATCCCGTCGGTGTCGTAGGGGAGCGCGAAGCGCCGCTCGGCCATCCGGTCGCGGTAGGCCTTCACCTCGCCGATCCCGAGGGCGAGGACGTTCTCGGGGTTGACCTCGAGCCCCCAGCGCGCCAGGTCCTGGAGCTTCTGCCAGTGGCTCCTCCAGCGCGCCGTGGCGCGATCGGTTCCCTCCCCGGGCACCAGCGCCTCGTAGGCGATGAAGGAGAGCGGGCGCCGGGCGGTCACGCGCCAGTCGAGCTGCCGCAGCGATCCTGCGGCGGCGTTGCGCGGGTTCGCGAACGGCTCGCCGCCGGCGCGGAGGATCTGCTCGTTCATCACCTCGAAGTGCTTCTTGAAGAGGAGCACCTCCCCGCGGACCTCGAGCCGCGGCGGCGGGTCGTCCACCAGCGCAGCCGGGACGCCGCGATTGGCGCCCAGGCCTCCGATGGTGCGCAGGTTGGGGGTCACGTCCTCGCCGTGGACGCCGTCGCCCCGCGTGGAGCCCCGCGCGAGGGCGCCCGCCTCGTAGACCAGCTCCACCGCCAGGCCGTCGAGCTTGGGCTCGACCACGTACCGCACCGGATCGCCCTCGGCGAGGCCGAGGAGCCGGTGCACGCGCGCGTCGAACTCGTCCAGCTCCTCGTCGCTGCCGACGTTCCCGAGCGAGAGCATCGGCTCGCGGTGCGCGACCCGCGCGAACTCGGCGCTCGGGGCGCCGGAGACGCGCCGGGTGGGCGAGTCGGGGGTTGCCAGGTCCGGGTGCGCGGCCTCCAGCTCCGACAGCTCGCGCATGAGCCGGTCGTACTCCGCGTCGGAGAGGACGGGCCGGTCGAGGACGTAGTAGGCGTGATCGGCGGCGCGGATGCGCTCGCGCAGCGCGGCGGCGCGCTCGGCGGAGCTCGGCATGGGCCGAACTCTGGCCGAGGCGCGGCGCCGCGGCAACTGCTGGTGGGGACCTTCGTCTAGAAGGTGCCGTCGTCCACGTCGAAGCTGAGCCACCCCGGTGGATCTTCCACCGTCGGGCTCGTGCTCCAGGCCCCGTCGGTGAGCACCCACGCCGCGTGGCGCACCGCGATCACCCCGTCGCCATCGAGGTCGCCGTAGGCCCAGATGTCCATCTGCAGGCCGGTGTTGCCGGTCGCCGCGAGCAGGTACGAGTAGCTGTAGTAGACCGCGCCGTCGACCTGGCGCTGACCGCTCACCCCGAGGATCTGGTCCCAGTCGGCCTGGTTCCAGTTGGGCAGGCGCTTCGCGGTCCCCGGGGGCATCGGCGGCGTCGGCGGGCCGGTCATGGTGGAGACGCCCGCCGGGAGGCCGCCGTTCTGGACGACCCAGTCCTGGATGGCGCGCTTGATGGTCTGGACGATGAGGATCCGCTCGGCGGCCTTGGACCGGATGACCATCATCTGGAACGCCGGGACCGCCACGGACGCCAGGATCCCGATGATCGTGACGACCACCATCAGCTCGATGAGCGTGAAGCCTCGCGCAACCGGATTCGTGCGGCGCATGGATCTTCCTCCAGTCACCGCGTCGCCCCGGCGGCGGTGGACGCCGGCCGCGGGACGACGAGGACGACCCCGTTCTTCTCCTTGACCATCATCCCCTTCAGCTCCAGGTCCGTCCGGAACCGCTCGTACTCGGCGCGGTCGACCGTGCCGATGCCGTCCGGCGTCAGGATGAAGCCCCCGTTGCCCGCCTTCACGGCGATCAGCCCGGCGGGGACGCCGGCGACCGGCGGCGGCCTCTGCGCGTTGTGCGCGGACCACCAGCGGTAGCCGTGGAAGGAGACCGCGATCACGACGCTGAGGGCGAGCGCCACCCAGATCTTCCAGGCGCGGCGGGCCTCGGCGCCCGGGGTGTCCGCCGCGGAGACGGACAGAACCCGCGCCTGGGCCGCTGGCGCGGGCGCGCGGGCCAGTCCCGGCGTCCCCTGCGCCGGCGCCTCCATGGGCGCGATGCGGTGGATCGCCTCCGACAGGTCCACCGCCTCCTTCACCACGGCGCGGCGGAGCTGGTCGAGCGGGACCGAGAGCGACGGTGCCGCCGCCCCGGCCTCCTTCAGGGCGCCGAGCGTCGCGTCGAGGTCCGCCAGGAGCGCCCCCGCCGCCGCAGCGTCCACCGCGGTCCCGGTCGGCGGAAGGGTGGCGAGCGCGACGGCGACACGGTAACGCAGCGCGGCGGCGCGGCGGATCACGTCCCCGTCCGCCTCGAGCGGCTCGCCGCCGAGCGCGGCGCGCTCGATCGTGGTCATCGCCTCGACGTAGGCGGCCAGGGTCGCGTCCTCGGCAGGGGCGAGGCCGGCGACGGCGGCCGCGAGGAGCTGCTCGGCGGTGTCGTCGTCGGGGAGGGCGCCAGGCCAGGTTTCGGATGCCGCGGCGTGCGCCGGGGCTCCGGGCGCGTTCTGCGCCGCGAACGGATCGTCCAGCCGGATCGCCTCCTCCTCGATGTCGTCGAAGACGGCGTCGAGGGGGTCGATGGGATCGGCGAGCGTGTCGGCGGGTGGCAGCGGCGAGACCGGCACCAGCCCGGCGTTCGGCGCCGGGGTGGGCGCGTACGGCACCGGCGTGAGCGTCGGCCGCCCTGCCGGGGCCGCCGTGGGCGGGGGGGTGTACCGCATCGGCGCCGGCATCGCCCCGTTGCGCGCGGCCACCGGCGCGGGGGGCGCGGCGCGCGGCAACGCTACGGTGCCGGGCACCGGCGTCGTCGAGGGGCGCACGGGAGCGGAAGCCACCTGGAGCTCGGGTCCGCCCGGGACCTGCATGAACGGCGTCCCGACCGGCTGGCCGGCGGCGATGCGCCCGACGGCGTCGAGCGCCGGCGCGGCGCCCTTCTCGGCGGGATACGCGACGTCCACGAGCGGCCGGAGCTGCGCGAGCACGTGGGCCTTCGCCGCCGGCAGCGCCACCACGATCCGCACCGCTTCCCCGAGGCGGCTCCGCAGCTCCTGGAACACCGCGAGCCACCTGTCCGTCTGGTACTCGACCACGAACAGTCCGCCGCGCTCCTTGCCGTGCCGCAGCGCCTCGTCGGGGTCGGGGTTCACCCGCAGGCCCGCCCCGTACCTGGTCATGAGCGGAGCGAGCAGCGCGGAGGTGAACGCGCCGGATCCCACGAGGACTGCTCCGTTCAGCTCAGGCATGGGGGCCTTCTCCGCGCGTCATGCGCGTCGAGGTGGATTGTACAGGGACCCATCTTCCCGGTCCGAAGAGACCCTGCCCCGTGACCATGGCAGGGGCCCATTCGCCCCGGAGGCAACGCCGACCCGCCCACGATCGGGAGACAAACGTCGGTGGTGGGCGCACAGGGTCGCGGCGTTGACAGCCCACGTCACCCCGCCCTAATTTCTCAGTCTCTCCGAGAAGTCCCAAGCAGCCTCCCGCCCACCGGATCGCGATCGCGCGCCCTTCCCTGGCGCGCCGCAGCTCCACAGCCCCAGGACCGCCGCCATGCCCGCCACCGCTGCTCCTGCACCCTCCGCGCCGTCCAGCATCACGGAGCTGAAGCACAAGAAGGTGTCGGAGCTCGCACAGCTCGCACACGCCCTCCGGATCGAGGCGGCCGGGGCCATGAAGAAGCAGGACCTCATCTTCGCGATCCTCCAGGCGCAGTCGAAGGCGGCGGAGGAGGCGAAGGAGGAGATGGAGGTCGGCGGCGAGGGGACGCTCGAGGTCCTCCCCGACGGCTTCGGGTTCCTGCGCAGCCCGGACTTCAGCTACCTGCCGGGCCCCGACGACATCTACGTCTCGCCCTCCCAGATCCGCCGGTTCAACCTCCGCACCGGCGACACGGTGCGCGGAACGGTCCGCCAGCCCAAGGACGGCGAGCGGTACTTCGCGCTGCTGCGGGTCGACACCATCAACGGCGAGGGACCGGAGGAGAACCAGCAGAAGGTCCTCTTCGACAACCTCACGCCGCTCTACCCGACCTCGCGCCTGCGGCTGGAGCACGAGCCGAACGAGATGACGACGCGGGTGGTGGATCTGTTCTCGCCCATCGGCAAGGGGCAACGCTGCCTCATCGTGTCGCCGCCCCGCGCCGGCAAGACCGTCCTCCTCCAGAACATCGCCCACGCCGTCACCTCCAACCACCCCGAGGTCACCCTCATCGTGCTGCTCATCGACGAGCGGCCCGAGGAGGTGACCGACATGGAACGGACCGTGAAGGGCGAGGTGGTGGCCTCGACCTTCGACGAGCCCGCCACGCGCCACGTCCAGGTGGCGGAGATGGTGATCGAGAAGGCGCGGCGGCTGGTCGAGCACCGGAGGGACGTGGTCATCCTCCTCGACTCCATCACCCGCCTGGCGCGCGCCTACAACTCGGTGGTGCCGCCCTCCGGCAAGATCCTCTCGGGCGGCGTGGACTCCAACGCGCTCCACAAGCCCAAGCGCTTCTTCGGGGCGGCGCGCAACATCGAGGAGGGCGGCTCGCTCACCATCATCGGCACGGCGCTGGTGGACACCGGCAGCCGCATGGACGAGGTGATCTTCGAGGAGTTCAAGGGCACCGGGAACTCGGAGATCGTCCTGGACCGCAAGCTCATGGAGAAGCGGATCTTCCCCTGCATGGACATCGGCAAGAGCGGCACGCGCAAGGAGGAGCTGCTGCTCCCCGCCGACTGGCTCTCCAAGATCTACATCCTGCGCCAGACCATCCTGAACGGGCTCGACAACGTCGAGGCGATGAAGTTCATGCTCGACAAGTTCCGCCAGGTGAAGACCCACGAGGAGTTCTTCAAGCTCATGACCGGCGGCGGGAAGTAGGGGGCGCCCTCACGCCCAGCGCAGCTCGGCCGTGAAGTGCCGCAGGTACCGGCTCTGCTTCTCGATCCGCACGCCGCGCACCTGGCGGGCCTTCGCCTTGAGCTCCAGGATCACCTCGGCCGCGTAGTCGAAGTGGCTCTGGGTGTACACGCGGCGCGGGAACGCGAGCCGGACCAGGTCGAGGTGGTGGTAGGTCTCGGTCCCGTCGTCGAGCCGCTTGCCGAACATCACCGACCCGATCTCGACCCCGCGGATGCCGCCCTCCAGGTAGAGGGCGTTGCAGAGCGCCCAGCCCGGGTAATCCTCCTTGGGAAGGTGCGGGAGGAAGTCGCGGGCGTCGAGGTAGACGGCGTGCCCCCCGGTCGGCTCCACGATGGCGACCCCGCCGGCGAGCAGCTTCTCGCCCAGGTACTCGACGGTCCGCAGCCGGTAGCGCAGGTAGCTCTCGTCCAGCACCTCCTCGAGCCCGGTGGCGATGGCCTCGAGATCGCGCCCCGCCAGGCCGCCGTAGGTGGGGAAGCCCTCGGTGAGCACGAGCAGGTTCCGCGCGGCCTCCACCCAGCGCTCGTCGTGGAGCGCGAGGAAGCCGCCGATGTTGGCGAACCCGTCCTTCTTCGCGCTCATGGTGCAGCCGTCCGCGAGCGAGAACATCTCCCGCGCGATCTCCTTCACCGCCCGGTTCCCCTGCCCCGGCTCGCGCAGCTTCACGAACATCGCGTTCTCCGCGAAGCGGCAGGCGTCGATGACGAGGGGCTTGCCGTGGCGGGCCAGCAGGTCGCGGTAGGCGCGGAGGTTCTCGAGCGAGACCGGCTGGCCGCCTCCGGAGTTGTTGGTGACCGTGACCATGCCGAAGGGCACGCGATCGCCGCGCTCGACCAGGAGCCGCTCCACCCGCTCGAGGTCCACGTTCCCCTTGAACGGGTGGCGGGCGCGGGGCTCCCGGCCCTCGGCGATGACGAGGTCCGCCGGCTCCACGCCCAGGCTCTCCAGATTCGCGCGGGTGGTGTCGAAGTGGGTGTTGCTCGGGACCACGTCGCCCCGCTTCGCCGCCACCGAGAAGAGGATCCGCTCCGCGGCCCGCCCCTGGTGCGTGGGGATGACGAAGGGGTAGCCGGTCAGGTCGCGCACCGCCGCCTCGAACCGGAAGAAGCTCGGCGCGCCGGCGTAGCTCTCGTCGCCGGCCATGATGCCGGCCCACTGGCGCGCGGACATCGCCCCCGTGCCCGAGTCGGTGAGGAAGTCGAGGAGCACGTCGTCCGAGCGCAGCCGGAAGACGTTGAGCCTCGCCTCGCCGAGGCATCGCTCGCGCTCCTCGCGCGTGGTGAGGCGGATGGGCTCGACGCTCTTGATGCGGAAGGGCTCGAAGATCGTGCGCGGCATCGGGCGAGCTTAGCGCGGCAAGCCCCGCCGGGCGCGGGGCGGGCGGGAGGTCCCGGCCGGATCGGGCCGGACCGGAGCGAGCGGGTCCCCGCTTGACGCAACTCCGCGATCCGACTAGATCACGCGGTTCACAGCCGGCCCGGACCACCGCCCGCGACGCGGGGGTGCAAGCGGCCGAGGAGAAGGTCACGCCATGAGGGAAGGCATCCACCCCGCCTACAAGCCCGCCAAGGTGGTCTGCGCCTGCGGCAACGTCATCGAGACGCGCTCCACCCGCGGCGACTTCCACGTCGAGATCTGCGCGCAGTGCCACCCGTTCTTCACGGGCAAGCAGAAGATCCTCGACACCGCGGGGCGCATCGAGAAGTTCAGGACCCGGTACGCCGGCCAGCCCGGCGCCGCGAAGCCGGAGGAGAAGAAGGCCGCGCCCGCCCCCGCGCCCGCCAGGAAGCCCGCCGAGAAGGAGAACCGGGCCGCCAAGCGCGCCAAGTCGGGGAAGACCAAGGCGCGGACCGAGGCGCCGCCGGCCGAGGCCCCCGCCGCCCCCGAGGCGAAGCCCGAGTAGCGGAGAGGGACGACGGCGCCCACCGTGGCGCCGTCCTCGTCCCTGGCTCCCCCGTTCGCCCGGAGCGGGGCGGCCGCGGCGCGGGCGCGAAGTCGAGGCACGGCTTCCGCGCCCCCGCGGTAGACTCGTGCCGTGACGCCCCTCGTCCTCATCGTCGACGACGAGCGCTCGAACGTCGAGTCGCTGGCGCGGATCTTCGAGCGCGAGGGCTGGCGCGTCGTGCCGGCGGCCTCCGGCGCCGACGCGCTGGAGGCGCTCCGCCGGGAGCGCCCGCAGGTGGTGGTCACAGATCTGATGATGCCGGGCATGACCGGCGAGGCGCTCCTGCGCGCCGTGAAGACGGTGGCGCCCGAGACCGAGGTGGTCCTCATGACCGCCTACGGAACGGTCGAGACCGCCGTCGAGGCGATGAAGTCGGGCGCCTACGACTTCATCACCAAGCCGGTGAAGCGGCACGCCATCGTGAAGAGCGTGCGCCAGGCGCTGGAGAAGGCGTCGCTCGTCGCCGAGAACCGCGCCCTCAAGGCGCGGCTGGCGGTTCTCCACCCTGCGGCGGGGGAGCTGCTCGGCGACGCGGCCAGCTTCCACGCGGTCCTCGACACCCTCCGCCAGGCGGCTCCCACCAACGCGACGGTGCTGCTGCAGGGGGAGAGCGGGACCGGCAAGGAGCTGGCGGCCCGGCTCGTCCACGACCTCTCTCCCCGGGCCGCGGGCCCCTTCGTGCCCATCCACTGCGCGGCGATCCCGGAGACCATCCTCGAGTCCGAGCTGTTCGGCTACGAGAAGGGCGCCTTCACCGGAGCCGCGGCCCGCAAGGAGGGGCGGTTCGAGCGCGCCCACGGGGGGACGCTCTTCCTCGACGAGGTCGGGGAGATGTCGCCCTCGGTGCAGGTGAAGCTCCTGCGCGTCCTGCAGGACGGCATGGTGGACCGGCTGGGCGGCACCGAGCCGGTGCGCGTCGACGTGCGCATCGTCGCCGCGAGCAACAAGGACCTGTCCGCCGAGGTGCGCGCCGGCCGGTTCCGCGAGGACCTGTTCTACCGCCTCGACGTGGTCTCGGTGCGGCTCCCGCCGCTGCGCGAGCGCCGGGAGGACATCCCCCTCCTCGCCGGCGCCTTCCTGCGCCGCAGCGCCGAGAAGAACGGCAAGGCGGTCTCGGGCTACACGCCGGCCGCGCTCGCCGCGCTGGAGCGCTACGACTGGCCCGGCAACGTGCGCGAGCTCATGCACGCCGTCGAGCGCGCCGTGATCCTGGCGCGGGCCGACGCCCTCGACGTCGCCGACCTGCCCGATCCGATCCGCGCCGCCTCCGCGGCGCCGCCGGCCCCGGGCCCCGCCGCCGCGGGCGGCGCGCCGGCCATCGCGATCCCGCTCGGCACGCCCATGGACGAGGTCGAGCGGATGGTGATCCGCGAGACGCTCCGCCAGACCAAGGGCGACAAGACCCTCGCCGCCCAGATCCTCGGCATCGCCGCGCGGACGATCTACCGCAAGCTCGACCGCGACGAGGACGGGCACCTGGTGGACGAGGAGAGCTGACCTCCCCCGTCCGGTGCCGGGGGTGCCAAAATGGCGCCCGCCGCGAGCCCGGGCGGCGGCCTTTGCCAATATGGCAGGGGATCCGCCGAGGGCCTGGGAGCGGATGCCGGGACGCCTGGATTTCCAAGTGTCATCGCGCTGTTGAGCCTTCACGCCCGCCTCGATCCATGGCACGTCGGTTGCTCCGCAGACGGCCCGGGCGCTCCCCATGCTCGACCTCTTCTTCCGCAAGTACGCCTGGACCGCCAACCTCGCGCTGCTCCTCGCGGCGGCGTGGCTCTCCGCCCGCACGGTCAACACCCTCGTCGGCGCCGCGGTCCGCCCCCGCCCGCAGGTGGACCTGTCGGCGTCGCAGGCGGCGCCGCCCCGCCAGGCCCTGCCGTCCACGCTCGACCCCGACCGCCTCTACCGGCTCATCGGCGTCGAGCCGCCCAAGCAGGCCGACGCGACGAGCAACGCCCCGCCGCCGCGGCCGCAGACCTGCTCGGACGCCCATGCACGGCCAGTGAAGACCGATCTGCGGCTCCAGCTGGTGGCCGCGGTCCAGGCCGACCGGCCGTCCTGGTCGCTCGCCACCATCGCCGACTCGGCCACCCGGGAGACGCGCATCCTGGGCGTGGGCGACGACATCCAGGGCGCCCGGCTCGTCGGCGTCGAGCGGGTGCGGGACGAGCACGACGCCACCGGCAACGGCTTCCGGGTGGTGGCCGTCATCTGCAACGGCGGCACCAAGGAGTTCATCGACACCGAGCCCGGCACCGGCGCGGCGCCCGAGCCGAACCTGGGGTTCGCCGCGGTGCCGCGGCCGGCGGCGGCGCCCGGGCAGGGCGTCCGCCCCCTGGGGGAGAACCGCTACGACATCGACCGATCGGCGGTGGACGGCGCGCTCAACAACATGTCGAACCTCGCCACCCAGGCCCGCATCGTGCCGAGCTTCAAGAACGGCGTGGCGAACGGCTTCAAGCTCTTCTCGATCCAGCCGGGCTCGCTCTACGCGTCGATCGGCATCGAGAACGGCGACGTCATCCAGCGCATCAACGGCTACGAGATGAACTCGCCGGACAAGGCCCTCGAGATCTACCAGAAGCTCAAGGAGTCGTCGCACGTGACCATCGAGATCGAGCGCGGCGGAGCGGTGATCAAGAAGGAGTACAACATTTCCGGTCCGTGAACTCCGGACCGAGAAGAGACCCATGCGCACGTTCCTCCTCGCGACGCTCCTCCTCCCCTGCCTGGCCCTCGGCCAGGTCCCCGCCCGTCCGCCCGGCATCCGGCCGCGCCCCGTCCCCGTCCCGGGAGGCGGGATGCGGCCCGCCTCCGACCTGGAGGTGCAGCCCGCGCCGCCGGGAGCGCCCCCGCCCCCCCGGCCGCTCACCCCGCCGGCGCCGGGCGCGGCGCCGGGCGCGCCACCCCCCGCCGCCGGCGGCCCGCGCGGCACCGCCGAGACCACCGTCCCCTCCCGCGACAAGTGCCAGCCGCTGCAGGGCCGGTTCATGCTCACGTTCAACAAGGCGGACGTGGTCGACGTGCTGGAGCAGGCGAGCCGCTGGACGTGCCGGAACTTCATCTACACGGAGGACGTGGCGCGCGGGAAGATCACGCTCCTCTCCAAGACGCCGGTCACCGCCGACGAGGCCTACGCCGCCTTCCTGGCGGCGCTCACCTCCAACAACATCGCCGTCTACCCGTCGGGCAAGTACTACAAGCTCATCCGCATCGCCGACGCGAAGAAGCAGCCCATCCCCACCTACGTCGGCGACGAGTCGGGGACGCCCGGGAACGAGCAGCCGATCACCAAGGTGATCCGGCTCTCCTACGCCGACGCCGACCAGCTGCGCGGGATCATGGGGAACTTCATCTCGCCGCAGGGCGCCGACATCCAGTCCATCCCGCCCGACACCCTCATCATCACCGACGTGGGCCTCAACATCCGCCGGATCGAGCGGCTGGTCGAGGCCATCGACCGCCCGGGCGGCGGCGACATCGTGCGCATCGTCCAGGTCCGCTACGCGCCGGTGAAGGACATGGCGGACAAGGTCAACCAGATCTTCGGCTCGCAGGCGGGTGGGGCGCCCGGGCGGCCCGGCGCACGCCGCAGCATGATCCGCAGCGCGCCCACGCCGGCCGGGGCGGCGCCCGGCGCCCCGGGGGCCGCGGCCGCGGCGGGGACGCCCGGGGGGCGGACCGAGGAGATCTCGGTCAGCAAGGTGATCCCCGACGAGCGCACCAACAAGCTCATCGTCATCGCCGACGAGAGGAGCTTCCAGCGCATCGTCGACCTGGTGGAGCAGCTCGACCTCCCCGCCGCGGGCGAGGGCGGCATCCACGTCGTCTTCCTCAGGAACGCCAACGCCGAGCAGCTCGCGCAGACGCTCGGCAGCCTGGCGCAGGCCAAGCGCCAGGGCCAGGGCAACGCGGCCGGCGCCCCCGCGGTGCCCGGCGCCGTGCCCGCCGCCCTCACCCCGGCCTCGGCGGCCGCCGCCGGCCCCGCCACCGCCGAGGTCCTCTCCGGCGAGGTGAAGGTCACCGCCGACAAGACGCAGAACGCGCTCATCATCCAGGCGAGCGGCGGCGACTTCGCCGCCATGCAGCGGCTCATCGACAAGCTCGACCGGCCGCGGCGGCAGGTGTTCGTCGAGGCGGTGATCATGGAGGTGAACCTCAGCGACAGCACCCAGTTCGGCGTGGGCATGCACCGGCTCCTGCCGGTCTCCTACAAGGGCGACACCGGGATCCTCCCCATCGCCTCCGAGCCCGGGACCCCCAGCTCCTTCAGCGTGTCGAGCGTCGCCTCGCTGGGCGGGTTCCTCTCCGGCTTCGTGGGCCCGACGTCGGCCACGCTCTCGGCGCTGGGCATCAACATCCCCAGCATCGGCATCCTGGTGCAGGCGCTGCAGTCCAACTCCGACGTGAACGTGATCTCCACGCCGCACATCCTCGCCTCGGACAACGAGGAGTCGGAGATCACGGTGGGCCAGAACGTCCCGTTCCAGGCCGGCTACGCGCCCCAGGGCCTCTCCAACCTGGTCGGCACCTCGACCACCGGGACCGGCACCGCCACGGCGCTCGGGACCACGCTGGGCCTCGGCGGCCTGAACAGCCTCTACGCCCCCATCCAACGGCAGAACGTGGAGCTGCGCCTCAAGATCAAGCCCCAGATCAGCGAGGGGGACACCATCCGGCTGGCGGTCGAGGAGCAGACGGAGGAGATCGCCAGCACCGATCCCGTCCTCGGCCCCACCACCGCCAAGCGCTCGGTGAAGACGAACATCGTGGTCCGCGACCAGGGCACCATCGTGCTGGGCGGCCTCATCCAGGAGCGGAGCGTCCGCAGCGTCAAGAAGGTGCCCATCCTGGGCAGCCTGCCGATCGTGGGGTGGCTCTTCCGCAGCACCAACACGACCAAGACCAAGACCAACCTCCTCATGTTCCTCACGCCCTACGTGATCCGCGACGAGCACGACTACCGGCGGATCTACGAGAAGAAGCGGAGCGAGCAGCAGACCTTCCAGGAGCAGTTCTACGGCAAGCAGCCCGGCTACCAGGTCGACATCGACTTCGCCCGCAAGGCCGGCCCCTACGCGATGATCCGCCGGGACGTGCGCAACGAGTCACAGCGGCTCGAGAACGGCGGGCCCGGCCTCCCCAGCGAGCGCGTGATCACGCCCCGCGGCGGCGCCGCCCCCGCGCCGGTGCCGCCGGCCGGTCCGCCGGTGGCGCCGGACGCGCGCCGCCCGCGCGACGTCACCGAAGGTGAGGGAACCGCGGTCGACCGCCTCGACGTCCAGCCCGAGGTGCCCGCGCCGGGCACCTCGCCGCCGCCACCCGCCCCGCCGGCCGGAGGCGCCACCGCCCCGCCGGAGGCCCAGCCGCCGGCGCCGCCCGCGCCGCAGCCCGAATGAATCGGGGCGCACCGTCCGTCCCCCGGGACCACGCCATGTCGAACGAAGCCCAGACCGAGACCCTGCCGCTGACCGAGGCACCCCCACCGCGCGAGCGGACGGCGCTCGTCGCCCACGCGCCCGCCTGGCTTTGCGGCCGCCCGCTCGGCGAGATCCTGCGGGAGACGGTGCAGCTCCCGCCGGAGCGGCTCGAGGAGGCGCTCGCCGCGCAGCGCGGCGAGCAGGCCGGCGCGCGGCTGGGCGAGATCCTGGTGCGGGCCCGGGCCGTCACCGAGGAGGACGTGCTCCGGGCGCTCGCCATCCAGCTCGACCTCCCCTTCACCACCCGCATCGACCCGGAGACCATCCCCCAGGAGCTGGTGCAGAAGGTGCCCATCCACTTCGCCAAGCAGGCGCGGGTGTTGCCGCTCGGTTTCGCCGGCGAGGCGGTGCGGGTGGCGGTGGCGGACCCGCTCGACACCGCCGCCCAGGACGGCCTGGGGATGCTGCTCGCTGCGCCCCTCGCGCCCGAGGTGGTCCCGCCCCAGATCGTGGTGGACGCCATCAACGCCGTCTACGAGCGGGCCGGGGACGAGCACGAGAAGCTGATGGAGGACCTCGAGACCGAGGACCTCGAGTCCGTCGCCCACGAGCTGGAGGAGCCGACCGACCTCCTCGACGCGGACGACGAGGCGCCCATCATCCGCCTGGTCAACTCGCTCATGTTCCGCGCGGTGAAGGAGCGCGCCAGCGACATCCACGTCAACCCGGAGGAGAAGGACATCTCGGTCCGCTACCGGATCGACGGCGTGCTGCGCGAGGTGATCCGCCCCCCCAAGCGCTTCCAGGCGTCGATCGCCAGCCGCATCAAGATCATGGGCGGCCTCAACATCGCCGAGAAGCGGCTCCCGCAGGACGGCCGCATCCGCATCAAGATCGCCGGCAAGGACGTGGACATCCGCCTCTCCACCGTGCCCACCGCGCACGGCGAGCGGATCGTGATGCGCCTCCTCGACAAGTCCAACGTGATCCTGGACCTCGGGTCGCTCGGGTTCGAGGACTGGCAGCGCAAGATCATGGACGGGCTCATCACCCGGTCCCACGGCATCGTGCTCGTGACCGGCCCCACCGGCTCGGGCAAGACCACCACGCTCTACGGCGCGCTCGCGCAGATCAACTCGCCCGACCTGAACATCCTCACCATCGAGGACCCGGTCGAGATCCCACTCAAGGGCATCGGCCAGGTGCAGGTGAACCCGAAGATCGAGCTGACCTTCGCGAACGGCCTGCGCTCCTTCCTCCGCCAGGATCCCGACGTGATCATGGTGGGCGAGATCCGGGACCTAGAGACCGCCGAGATCGCCATCCAGGCGTCCCTCACCGGCCACCTGGTCCTCTCCACCGTCCACACCAACGACGCCGCCGGCGCCATCACCCGCCTCGTCGACATGGGGGTGCAGCCGTTCCTGGTGGCCTCGTCCCTGGTCGGCGTGCTGGCGCAGCGGCTGGTGCGCGTGCTCTGTCCCGAGTGCAAGCAGCCCTACGCCCCCACCGCCGAGGAGCGCGAGCAGGCCGGCCTCAGCGACGACATCCTGAGGCGCGCCGGGAACCCGACGGTCGTCTACAAGGCGCAGGGCTGCCCGGCGTGCCAGCGGACCGGCTACCAGGGCCGCACCGGCATCTACGAGCTGATGCTGGTGGACGACGACGTCCGCCAGCTCATCCTCAAGAACGTGGACTCCTCGAGCATCAAGAACGCCGCGGTCCACCGCGGGATGCTCACGCTGATGCAGCACGGCGCCTACAAGGTTGCGCGCGGCATCACCACCGCGGCCGAGGTGCTGTCGGTCACCGCGGAGGATCTGCACTAACCCACCATGCCGGTCTTCGAGTACAAGGCGCTCACCGCGGCCGGGAAGGCGGTCCAGGGGCTCAAGGAGGCGGACTCGCCCAAGACGCTCCGGGCCGTGCTCCGCCGCGACGGCGTGTTCCTCACCGAGGTGCTGGGCGAGCAGCAGTCGAAGGCGCAGCAGGCGCGCGAGGTGAACGTGCGCCGCTGGGTGCTGGGGCGCGTCTCCGCCCAGGACCTGGCCATCGCCACCCGGCAGCTCGCGGTGCTGGTGAACGCCGGGATCCCCCTGGTGGAGTCGCTCAGCGCGCTCGTCGAGCAGGTGGAGCACGAGCGGCTGAAGCGCATCCTCTCCGACGTGAAGCAGCGCGTGAACGAGGGCAGCACGCTCGCCGACGCGCTCGCGGCGCACCCCCGCCTGTTCACCACGCTGTACGTGAACATGATCCGCGCCGGCGAGACCTCCGGCGCCCTCGAGGTGGTCCTCTTCCGCCTGGCGGACTTCACCGAGGGCCAGGCCCGGCTGCGGTCCAAGGTCCTGGCGATGATGGCGTACCCGGCCTTCATGTCGCTGATCGGCATCGGCATCATGGGGGTCCTCTTCACGGTGGTCATCCCCAAGCTCCTCAAGATCTTCGAGGACACCAGGGCGGTCCTCCCCTGGAACACCCGCGTCCTCATCTTCGTGTCGGGCTTCAGCGCCGACTACTGGTGGGCGATCGCCGCCGCCCTGGCGGCCGGGATCTGGTTCTTCCGCCGCTGGAAGCGGACGCCGGCGGGGCGGGCCCGCTACGACCGGTGGGTCCTGACCTTGCCGGTGCTCGGGCCGCTCATCCGCCAGATCGCCATCGGCCGGTTCGCGCGCACGCTCTCGACGCTCCTCAAGAGCGGCGTCCCGCTGCTCACCGCCATGGACATCGTGAAGAACATCGTCGGCAACACCCGCCTCTCCGACGTGATCGAGTCCGCGCGCCAGGCCATCCAGGAGGGCGAGTCGATCGCCGCGCCGCTCAAGCGCTCCGGCGAGTTCCCGCCCCTGGTGCACCACATGGTCGCCGTCGGCGAGCGCTCCGGCGCGCTCGAGGAGATGCTCAAGAACGTCGCCGACGCCTACGAGAGCCAGGTCGAGACCACCATCGCCGCCCTGACCTCGCTGCTCGAGCCGCTCATGATCGTGGGGATGGGCGTCACCGTCGGCTTCATCGTGTTCTCGGTGATCCAGCCCATCCTGCAGCTCAACACCCTGGCCGGAGGAGGATGACACGTGAGGAAAGCGAACTGGAGCCGCGCCGGGCGCGGCATGACGCTCATCGAGGTGATGGTGGTCCTGGTGATCCTGGGCCTCATCGCCTCGGCGGTGGCGGTCAACGTCATCGGCCGGCTCTCCGAGGCCAAGATCCGCCAGGCCAACAACGACGTGCGGCAGATCGCGGACCAGGTGGACGCCTTCAAGGCGATGCGCGGGCGCTACCCGACCACCGAGGAGGGGCTGAACGCCCTGATCCTGGAGAAGTTCCTCAAGCCGAACAGCAAGGACGGGAAGCTCAAGGATCCCTGGGACCGCGAGTACATCTACCTCTACCCCGGCCAGGTCCACCCCGACGCCTTCGACGTGAAGAGCTACGGCAACGACGGCCAGCCGGGCGGCGACGGCGAGAACGCGGACGTCGTGAACCCCTGATGCGCAGCGCGCCGCCGGCCGAGCGGGGCTTCACGCTCATCGAGCTGCTCGTGGTGGTCGGGATCGTCGCGATCCTGGCGCTCGCGGCCGGGCCGGCGGTCGAGTCCATCACCGGCGCGAACGCGCGCCAGGCGGCCGGCGCGCTGGCCGGGACGATGCGCGCGCTCTACGACACCGCGGCGCTGCGCAACGTCACCTGCCGGCTGGCGCTGGACGTGGACGGCCGCGCCTGGTGGGCGGAGTGCGCCCGGAGCCGGGCCGGGATGGCGCGCGATCCCGACAAGCAGCCGCCCAGCGCCGAGGAGCTGGCCGAGCGGTTCCCCGAGGAGAAGGACGCCGACCGGCGCCGGCTGCTGGCGCGCACCGAGTTCGGCGCGTACTCCGACCGGCTGGTGGCGAAGCGCGAGCTGCCGGGCCGCGCGCGCTTCGATCCGCTGCGGGTGGAGGGGCGGCGCGAGGCCGTGGACAAGGGCGTCGCCTACGTCTACTTCTTCCCCGGCGGGCAGACGCAGCGCGCCTACGTGCCGGTCGCCGACGGCTCGAACCTCTACACCGTGGTCCTGGAGCCGCTCACCGGGCACGCCCGGGTCGCCTACGGGAAGGTGGAGGTGAAGGAGTGACCGGCCGGTGGCGCCGCCCCCTCTCCTCGACCCTCTCCCCCGCCGGTGCTGGGGAGAGGGAGAGCTGCCGGGGCTTCACCCTCCTCGAGGTGGTGGTCGCCCTCGCCATCCTGGCCATGGGCCTCATGGCCATCTCCGACGTGGTGGGCGGCGCGCTGCGGAACCACGTCCGCGCGCACGACCTCGACGTGGCCACCCTGCTCGCCCGCGCCAAGCTGGCGCAGCTCGAGGACCAGTTCGACGAGGACGGGTTCCGCGACTTCGACCAGGACGAGGAGGGGACGTTCGAGGACCAGGGCCACGGCGAGGTGCGGTGGGCCTGGCACGTGACGCGCCCGGCCCTGGAGGGCGGCGGCGACGCCGCCTGCACGAAGCTCCTCGGCGACTACGGGCTCTCGAGCCTCCTCCCGCAGCCCAAGGACGCCGGGGCCGCCTCGACGCCCACCGATCCGATCCAGGCGGCCATCGCCAACGCGATCAAGGCCCAGTGCTCGGCCTTCACGGAGACGGTCAAGAAGGGCGTCCGCCGCCTGCACCTCACGGTGACGTGGGGGAAGGGGAGCGATCCGATCGAGCTGGAGACCTACCTGGTGGTCATCACGCCGCGGAAGGGGCAGCCGTGAGGGACCCGCGCCGCCCTGCCCTCCCGCCCGGCCGGGGGTTCACGCTCATCGAGCTGATGGTCGCCATCGGCATCACCGCCGCCATCGCGGCGATGGTGGCGGGCTCGTTCGCGCGCGTGGACCGGGCCAGCGAGGTGGCGCGCGCCCAGGGGGAGCGCTTCGCGGCGGCACGCCTCGCCCTGACGCGCATGGCGCGCGAGGTCTCGATGGCGTTCGTCTCCGATCACTTCGACCAGTCGCAGTTCCGCGATCGGCCCACCCTCTTCCGCGGGCGCGAGGACGACCTCCTCTTCAGCACCATGTCGCACGTCCGGCTCTACCTCGACGCCAGGGAGTCGGATCAGGCCCAGGTCGAGTACACGGTCGAGAGCGACCCCGATCACCCCGGCGACCAGTCCCTCTTCCGGCGCGAGAAGCCGCGCATCGACGACGAGCCCGACCGCGGCGGGCGCAAGGAGGTCCTCTGCGATCGCGTGCGGGGGATGAAGCTCCAGTACTGGGACCGCAAGCGGCAGGAGTGGGTCCGCGAGTGGTCCACGCGGTCCACCGACCACGCCAGCGAGCTGCCCACCCGCGTGCGAATCGAGCTCGAGCTGCAGATGCCCTACGGCCAGCCCGAGAAGTTCGCCACCGAGACCCGCGTCGCCCTGCAGCGGCCCCTGGACTTCTGACGTGAGCGCCCTCGTCCGTCATCCCGGGGGGCGACGGGCCCCCAGACCCCCGGTCGCTCCGGGCGAGGCTCATTCGCCTCGCCCTCCGCGCCGCCTGTGTCGGAAGGGTGCGCGCGGCGCGGCGCTGCTGGTCGTCACGGTCTCGCTCGCCGTCCTCACCGCGTTCGCGGTGGACCTCGCCTACGAGACGCGGGTCACGCTCCAGATCGCCGTCAACGGCCGCGACGAGCTGCGGGCGACCGCCGCCGCCAAGGGCGCGGCCAACCTGGCGCGGCTCGTGCTCTACTTCCAGAACAAGCTCGACGCGCAGGGGCAGGCGGCGAGCCAGCTCAACCCGCAGATCGCCGCGCTGCTGCCTCGCATCCAGGTCTGGAGCCTGGTCCCGGTGGGGCCGATGCTGACGGACGCGCTCTTCGGCGGCGGCGCCTCGCCCGCCGCCGTGCCGGGCCCGGCACCGGCGCCAGGAACGGCGGCCGCGCCCGCCGAGGGCGCCTTCGACGCGCGGATCGAGGACGAGGGGACCAAGGTGAACGCGCAGCTGGACGGCTCCTCCAGCGGCGGGCTCCTCGGGGGTCAGCTCGCGGCCTACTTCGACCTGGTCGGCAACCCGAAGTGGGACTTCCTCTTCGACCGCGAGGACGAGACCGGGATGAAGGCGACGCGCAACGACGTCGCCATCAACCTCGTCGACTGGGTGGACGAGGACAACGTGACGTCCGGGCTCACCGGCAACCCGGCCAGCCCGGTGGAGAAGGCCTTCGGCGACGAGAACTACTGGTACGACCGGGGCCCCGATCGCTACCACGCCAAGAACGCCCGCTTCGACTCGCTCGACGAGCTGTACCTGGTGGCGGGCGTGACCGACGCGTTCATGGGGGCGTTCGGCGATCAGCTCACGGTGTACCTGCGGCGCGACGTGAGGTTCAGCATCTCCTGCAACGACCCGGAGAACCTGGTGCGCGACGTGCGCATCATGGCCGATCCGCCGGTGCAGCCGGCGGTGGCGGACCCGATGATGCCGGAGCGGATCGTGAAGGCGGTGAAGGACCTGACCTTCGGCTGCCTGCGGATGCTCTCCGTGCAGGAGCTCGCGACCATCGCCCAGCAGGTCGGCGGGATCAAGGTGAACTCGGTCTACACCACCAGCAGCGGCGACAGCCGCGGCGCGTTCGGCCCGCCGCCCGGCGTGTACCGCATCCGCGCCCACGGGACCGCGGGCCAGGTGACGAAGACCATCGACGCGGTGGTGACCATGGACCCGAAGCTGCTGCAGAACCAGATCGCGGACCTGGGACGCCTGCTCCACTGGCGGGAGGAGTGACGGATGGCGCAGCTGATCCTCGGCCTCGACCTCGGCGCCCACGCGGTGAAGGGCGTGCTGCTCGACAGCAGCTACCGCGGCTACGTCGTCCTCGACGCGGGCGCCGTGCCGCTCGCCCCCGCCGCCGCCGGCGAGCCGCTGCGCGACCGCCAGGCCGCCGCGGTGCGCGCGCTCCTCGCGGCGCGCGGCTGGCGGCCGGACACGGTGATCGTCGCCTTCCCCGGCGCGGCGGTCGCCTCCCACGGGGTGACGCTCCCCTTCACCGACCCGCGCCGCATCGAGCAGACCATCGGGTTCGAGGTGGAGGGGCAGATCCCGTTCGACCTCGCCGACGTCGCGTGGGACTGGCAGGTCATCGGCCAGCGCGAGGGCAAGACCGACCTCCTCGTCGCCGTGGTGCGGAAGGAGGAGCTGGCGGCGTTGCTCGCCGCCCTCGCCACCGCCGGGGTCGACCCGCGCGCGGTGGTCCCGGCGCCGATCGCCTACCCCGCGCTCGCCTCCGCAGGCGCGCTGGCGCAGCCGCCGGCCCCCGCTCCCGCCGCGGAGCCGCCTCCGGCCGGCGAGGCCGGGCCGCCGGGCCCGGAGGTCGAGGCGCTGGTGGATCTCGGCCACGAGCGCACCGTCATCTGCGTCCACTCGGGCGGGACCTGCGAGGCGGCCCGGACCTTCGCCTTCGGCTCCGCCCAGCTGGCCCGGGCCCTGGCCCGCGACCTCGGGATCGCCGAGGCCGACGCGGCCGCGCTGCTCGCGGCAGAGGGCGGCGGCTCTCCCGCGCCCGAGGCCGTGCAGGCCCTCGCCGCCGACCCGCGCGCGGCCGACTCGCTGCGCCGCGCCCTCGTCCCGCTGGTGCGCGAGCTGCGCGCCACGCTCCGCGCCGGGCGGGCCCGCGCCGGCACCCGGCCGCTGCGGCGGCTCCTGGTGGCGGGCGAGGCCGCCCGGCTCCCCGGCCTGCCCGAGGTGCTGGCGCCCGAGTTGGAGGGGCCCGTCGCGCCCGTCGCCCTGGCCGGCCCGGCCGCCGAGCGGATCCTGCCGGAGGCGGCGCCCGGGCTGGCGCTGGCCCTGGCGCTGGCGCTGCGCGGCCACGAGGGCTCGCGCGCGCCGCGCCTCAACCTGCGCCGCGGCGACCTCGCCTACGTCCGCGACTTCCAGCACCTCAAGGTCCGCATCGAGCGGCTCGCCGTCTACGCCGCGCTGGTCCTCCTCCTCGCCATCGTCTCCGCCGGCGTCCGCGTGTTCGCGCTGTCGCGGCAGGAGCACGCCCTCGACCGCGCCCTCTGCGACGCGGAGACCCGGATCGTCGGCAAGTGCTATCCGGACTACGAGACGGCGGTGGCGATCATGAAGGGGCACGGCATCCCGACGGCCTCCATCCCCAAGACCTCCGCGGTGGACGTGTTCGCGGACCTCTCGGAGCGGGTCCCCGCCGACGTCAAGCTCCGCTTCGACCGCATCGAGATCACCCGCGAGAAGCTGCACGTCCAGGGCACCACCGACTCGGCCGAGAGCGTGGACAAGGTGGTCTCCGCGCTCCGCGGGTCCCGCTGCTTCGGCGACGCCCGCGCCGCCGGCATCCGCAAGCGCGGCTCCGACGGCAAGTTCGAGTTCTCGGTGGACTCGGCGCTCACCTGCGTCGACCAGCCCGCCCCGCCGGGCGGAGGGAGGGGCTGATGGAACGGTTCCTGGAACGGCTCCGCAAGCTCCGCGCCGACCTGGAGGGCTGGCTGGCGCGGCTCTCGCCGCGCGAGCGCGTCTACGTGGCGGTGGGCGCCGCCGCGGTGGCGGTGTTCGTGATCTTCCTCTCCTCCCTCTCCATCTCGCGCGCCGTGGCCACGCGCGAGGCGCGCATCGAGGACAAGACCAAGGTCCTCTCCCAGGTGGGCAAGCTCTCCGAGGGCTACCGGCGCGCCCAGGCCGAGAAGCAGCAGCTGGAGGCGCGCCTGCGCGGCCAGCAGGTGCCGCTCCTCAGCCACATCTCCCAGACCGGGGCGACGCTCGGGATCGAGGTCAACGACCTGCGCCCCACCGGCCTGCCGCAGGAGAGCAACGGCATCGTCGAGGAGGGCGTCGAGGTGAACCTGGCGCGCATCGACCTGCAGCGCCTGGCGCGGCTCGTCCAGGCGCTGGAGCACGGGCAGGGCGTGGTGAAGATCCGGCGCATCCGGATCTCGACCCGCACCGACGACCCGGCGCTGGTGGACGCCACCATCGTGGTGGCCAACTTCACGCTCAAGGGGTAGCCGCCGTGAAGCCCATCAAGATCGACTGGACCGTCTGGAAGCCGCGCCTCCTCTACGGAGGCTTCTTCGCCGCCGTCTTCCTGCTGGCGCTCCGCCAGACCTTCCCCACCGAGGCGGTGAAGGAGCGGCTCATCCTGGAGGCGGCGGCGCAGGGCTGGCAGCTCGACGCCGACTCGCTCTCGCCGGCGGGGGTCGTCGGCGTCTCGGCGAACAACCTCCGCCTCGAGGACCGCAACGGCCGCAAGCTCGCCGCCGAGTCGGTGGCGCTCACGCTCCGCCTGCTGCCGCTCATGGTCGGGAGGCGCAGCGTCGCCTTCGACGTCTCCATCTGGGACGGCCGGATCCGCGGGACCGCCGATCTCTCCGGCGCCCAGCGCCGCTACACCGCCGACGTCGAGAAGGTGGACCTCGCCGCGGCCACCCCGCTCCGCAAGGCGACCGGCCTCGAGCTGCTGGGGACCTTGAGCGCCACGGCCGACGTCACCCTCCCCGAGGACGCGAAGGGCAAGCCGGGCGGCCGCGTCACGCTCGGCGTGAAGGACGCGGGGGTGAACGGGGGGCAGCTCCCCGTGCCCGCCATGGGCGGCTCCGTCTCGCTGCCCAAGGTGGCGCTCGGCCAGCTCACCGGCGAGATCGCCTTCGAGGAGGGGCGCGGGAACGTGAAGAAGCTCGAGGCCAGGGGGGGCGACGCGGAGGTCTCCACCGACGGCCTCTACTTCGTGTGGCAGCCGCGGCTCGAGTTCTCGCAGCTGTTCGGCCGCGCCAGCGTGAAGCTCCAGGACGCCTTCTGGAACCGGAGCGGCACCGCCGGCTTCAGGTCCGTCGCCGAGATGGCGCTCGCCTCCGCCAAGGGGCGGGACGGCGGCTACCAGTTCCAGATCTTCGGGAGCGTCGGCCACCCGCAGATGCGGCCGCTCCCGAGCGGGCAGTGAGATGTGGAAGGGCGAGTGGAAGGCGTGGGCCGTCCTCGGGACCTGGCCCCTGTGGGCGCTGTTGCTCCTCGCCATCCTGATGCCGATCCTGGCGTGGTGCGGAAGGTGACCCCGCGTCGCCCTGGCAGCGGCGGAGCGGCGCCGCTATCGAGACCCGGTGCCCGCGGTCGCCCTGCCCCGCTCGCCGCTCGCCCCCGAGGCGGGCCCGGCCCTCGTCCACGTCCGCGAGCGCGGCGCCGGCCCGGCCGTCGTCCTCCTCCACGGCGGGTGGGGGTACGAGGCGTACCCGTTCGACCGCGCGATCGAGGCGCTCGCGCCCCGGCATCGCGTCCTCGCGCCCGATCGGACCGGCTACGGCGCCTCCGGGCGCCTCCCGGCCTTGCCGCGCGGGTTCCACGTGCTCATGGCCCGGGAGACGGTGGCGGTGCTCGACGCGCTGGGCCTCGAGTCGGCGGCGCTCTGGGGGCACAGCGACGGCGCGGTGGTCGCCGCCTGGACCGCGATCCTCTTCCCGGCCCGGGTGCGGGCGCTGGTGCTGGAGGCGCTCCACTTCTTCGCCCACAAGCCGGCGTCGGTGGAGTTCTTCCGCACCGCGGTGGAGGCGCCGGAGCGGTTCGGCGAGGCGGTGGTGGCGGCCGTCTCGCGGGATCACGGCCCCGCCTGGCGGGAGGTGCTCGCCGCGGGGGGCCGTGCCTGGCTCGAGATCATCGCCGAGGGCGCCGGCGGCCGCGCCGACCTGTTCGACGGCCGGCTGCCGGAGGTCCGCACGCCGGCGCTCCTCCTCCACGGGCGTCGCGACCCGCGCACCGAGCCCGGCGAGATCGAGGCCGCCGCCCGCGCCCTCCCCGGCGCCCGCGTGGAGTGGCTCGAGGCCGCGCACAGCCCGCACACCAGCGCCACCGCCGGAGCGCGCTGCCTGGAGCTGGCGGCCGCGTTCCTGGATGGAGCCGGTTCCAGCGCCGCGCGCCGGTGATTCGCAGTCGCGGGGCGAACATGGTCGCCGGGTGAGGCCGAGCCGACCAGCTCACACCCTCGGCACGATGCGCAGCTCCGGCTCGGGCCGGGGCGCGTCGGTGGAGAGGCCCGGGGGCGGCTCCAGCGGCGCGGCGGCGAGCGCCGCCGCGAGGGCACCGGCGGCGTCCTCGAGCGCGCGGCCCGGATACGGGTAGCTCGGCGGAGGCCCGCTCCGCTCGTGGATCATGTCGTCGTAGGGGCGCGTGAAGGGCGGCGGCGGCAGGCCTCGGGCGAACGCGCCCAGCGCCTTCTCCAGCAGCGCCAGCGTCGAGCGGAAGCGGACCCAGCGGTGGTTGTTCCAGGCCCACCCGCCGCTCGAGGGCATATCGCCCGCCGCCGCGTCGCCGGGCGCGGAGGGTGGCGCCGGGCGCGGGTCGAACCACGCGCCGAGCGCCTCTCCCGCCTGCAGCCCGTACCCGGCGATCCTCAGGATTCGGTCCGGCGGCATGCGGAGGTTGAGACCGCCCTCCTCCGGGTCGAGGTCCACGCGGACGATCCGGTCGCGGTACCCCGGGGCGCGCTTCTGGAGGTTGTCCATCCAGGCGTGGAGCGACTCGAAGACGGCCGAGCCGAACCCGGCGAGGCCGCGGACGTCGATCCACGGGGCGAGGATGCCTTGGCCGTTCCGGTGCACGATCCGGACGCGCTCCCCACCCGGAGCCCTCGCGCCCAGGTCGAGCCCGAAGGTCGGCCAGCGCGGGATGGGCTGGTCGAAGAAGTGGATGGGGAAGTTGCTGGAGATGCCGCCGTCCGAGAAGCGCAGCGCGCCGTACCGGCCGGCCGGCTCCTCGACGTCGGGCGCCGCCGACTCCTCCTCCGTGAGCGCCCGCACCCGTGCCGCCGGCGCCTTCGCGGGGAAGCGATAGCCCACGAGGCACGGCGCGGCGAGCAGCACCGGGAAGCTGAGGCTCATGCGCGCGACGAACGCGAGCGGGAGGTCCTGCGCCGGCGGGAGCGCCACCACGCCGGGCGGCAGCGGTGGCAGCCTGGGCGAGTGCGGCACGAGCCGCCCCCGCGCCTCCATGAAGGCCACGACGCGGTCGGGCAGCACGCGGCGCAGCTCCTCGGGACGGAACCAGAGGCGCACGCGCTCGAAGGGGATCCGCCAGGGCCGCCCCAGCGTGAGGCAGGTGGTGAGCGCCTCGAGCTGGATCCGGCGGAGCGCGGGGTCGGCGGCGCGCCCGGCGACGGCCGCGGGCGCCTCGGAGGACGGGAGCTCGGCGCACCAGAGATCGCCGAGCGTCAGCGGCTCGCCCGCCGGCGCACCGCCCCCCGCGGCGATCGCGTCGATGCGCTCCGCGAGCCAGTCGGAGAGGCCGGGCCGCGCCGCGCCCGGGACGGTCGGACCCGGGCACAGGCCGAACCCCTCCCGCGGCAGGGCGCGGAACGCGCGCCACGCCATCGCACCGGCCAGGGCGGCGGGGACGAGCACCGCGGCGAGGAGCGCGCTCGACGCCGACAGCCACGCGGCGCCGGACGGCCCGAGGGCGCGGAACGCGGCCACCGCGCCGGCGACCGGCAGCAGGAGGCCGGCGGCCAGGCCCCCGGGAAACGACGCGACCGCCGCCCAGGCGGCCCAGGCCAGGCGCGCCGGCCAGGACCCCGGGCGCAGCGCGGCGGCGAGGACGTCGAACAGGCCCGCGCAGGCGGGCGCCGGCTGGAAGAGCCCGAAGAGCCGGCCGGACGCCGCGAGCCCCGCCGTCGTGTCGCGCAGCGCCAGGAACCCGTCCAGCTTCCCGGTCCGCTGCCGCCGGAACTCGGCGGCGGCGGTGAGGGCGGCGGCGATGGCGCCCGCGGAGGAGCCGCCGATGCTCGCGAACCGGTAGCGCCGGGCGAGCGCGAAGACCGCGCCGGGATAGACGACGCCGCTGGTGATCCCGCCCTTCATCACCAGGTCGCAGGGGAGCGGCTGCGCCTCCGCGCCCTCCATCGACCAGCCCAGCGCCGGCTCCGGCGCGCGGCGGCGGAGGACCCGCGCGGCGGCGACGGCGACCGCGAGCGCGAGCGCGGCCCCGAGGAGCGCAAGGGCCAGCCGGCAGAGGACGGCGGCGGCCGCGGCCCCGGCGCGCCCGGACGACTCCAGGACGGCGAGGAGCGCCACCTTCTCGCCGTAGGCGCAGGCCCCGCCCGCCAGCGCCAGCACCGAGGCGGCCAGCCCCGCGGCGTCCCACCCCGGCGGCGCGTCGCGCGCGGCCGCGACGGCGGACAGGCCGAGGACGAGCGCGGCGCAGACGGCGAGCGCGAGGCCCCACTCCACCGCGCCGGTCGCCGCCTCCAGGACGCCCGCGCGCCGCCAGCTCTCGAGCACCTGCGCCGCACGCTCGGGGCCTCCGGCCAGGTCCAGCGCCGCGATCCAGGGGACCCCCGGTCCGCCCAGCCGGCCGCCTCCCCACGCGGCCCACGCCAGCGGCGCGAGCGCCGCAGCGGCAGCGATGAGCAGGACGTCACCCGCGCGCGACCACCGCATGAGGTCCTCCCGGCCGACGTGTCTTCAGCGCAGCGCGATGCCGCGGGCGAGGAGCTCGCGCACCCCTCAGACCTTGAAGCGCCCGACCCGCTCCGCCAGCGACCTGGCGCGCGCGCCCAGGCGGTCGGCCACGCCCGCCAGCCCCTCGACCGCCGCCTCGTGCTCGCCGGCGGTGTCCGAGAGGTTCTGGAGGGAGTCGCGCACCCGGTGCGTCGCGGCGTTGTGGCTCTCCACCGCCCGGGTGAGGTCCCCGATCATCCGCTCGAGCCGCGCCAGGCTCTCGAGCTGGCGCTTGCCCTGCCCGGACTGCTCCTCCAGCGCGCGCGCCACCTGGTCGGCCATGGCGTTCACGCTCCGGGAGACGCTCCCCACCCCCGTCACCGACCGCCCCACCAGCTGCACCGCCGACGAGACGGCGCGTGAACCGGCGGTGATGGTCTCGACCAGCTGCCCGATCTCCCGCGAGGAGGCGGCGTGCGCCTCGACCGCGGTCCGGATCGCGGCCGCCGTCTCCCGGGCCTGCTGGGTGGAGCGCTGGATGCTGGAGAGCGCCTCCAGCGAGTTGCGGGCCAGCTGCACCCCCTCCACCGCCAGGGCGTCGCCGCGGTCGATGAGCGCGGCGGTCGCCTCCACGTCCTCGCGCACCGCGCGGATGATGTCGCCGATCGACTTGGTCGAGCGCGCGATCTGCACCGCCAGCTCGCGGATCTGATCGGCGACCACCCCGAAGGCCTTGCCGTGCTCGCCGGCCTGGGCGGCGATGATGGAGGCGTTGAGGGAGAGCAGGTTGGTGCGGCCGGCGACCTCGGAGATGAAGTCCACCACCTGGTCGATGTCGTCCGAGCGGCGGCCCAGCGCGCCGATGCGCCGGTGCGCGTCGCTCACCGCCGAGCGCAGCGTGTCGATGCCGTGCACCGTCTCCTCGACCACCCCGCCGGCGCGCTCCGCCATGTCGGCGACGCGGGCCGCGTTGACCTCGCTCTCCGAGGCGGCCCGCTCCAGCCCGGTGACGGAGGCGCGCACGTTGGAGAGGGTGCCGTCCGCGTGGGCGGCGAGGCTCTCCAGCGCGCCCAGCGTGGACTCGGTCTCGCGTCCGGCGGTGGCGAGGTGGTCCACGTCCGCCAGCGCCTGCGCCATCGCCTTCTCCAGATCCGCGCCCTTCCTGCGGACCTCGTCGAACGAGGCGGCCATCTCCGCGACCGCGCCGTTGGTCTGGGCCACGTACTCGGAGAGCCCGCTCACGCCGCGCGAGACGAGGGAGATGGATCCCTCCATCGCCTCCACCGCGGCCTGCACCGAGACCACGCCCGAGTGCTGGTCGAGCGCGCCGTGGCGCACCCGCTCCCCGATGGCCCCGGCCTCGCGCGCCCCGAGGGAAACGCCCTCGCTGGCCGCCTGGACGTCCACCACCAGCCCCTTGAGCCCCTGCGACATGCGGCGGAAGTCCGCGGCGAGCTGGCCCATCTCGTCGCGGGAGATGGACGGAGGGCTGGCGGTGAGGTCGCCCGAGGCGATGCGGTCCGCGGCGCGCCCCAGCGTGCGGAACGGGATGGTGATGGCGCGTGCCGCCATCCAGGCCACGGCCGCGGCCGCGAGGTAGACGATCCCGCCCATCAGCAGGAGCGCGCGCAGGAACCCGTTGCGCCGCTGCCGGAGCGGCTCCTCGCGGAGCCAGCTCACCACCATCGCGCCGGACGAGGCGCGGCTCTGGACCAGCCAGCCGTCCTGCGCGTCGAGGCGGTGCCACCCGGGCGCCCCGCGCGCCTGGGCGAAGGGCCCGGACCCGTAGCGCGCCACCAGGCGCCCGGTGGGCCCCACCAGCGCGGTCGGCGCCGCCGTCACCACCCAGACGTGCTCGGCGACCTCCTCGTCGTGGGCACCGGGCGCGGCGGCCACCGCGCTCTCCTGGGCGCGCAGCGCTGCGGACAGGTACTCGTGGTCGACGTCGGACCGGTAGCGCGCGTAGCTGGCGGCGCCGAGCACCAGGAAGCCGATGGTGGCGAGGCCCAGGCCGACGATGAGGATCTTGCCGCGGACGGTGCCCTGGACCGCCACCGCGGCACCCGGCCCGAGCGCCTCGATGACGCGCGCGACGCCGGCGGCGGCGACGGCGTGCACCAGCATCGCCGCGGTCAGGGCGGAGGCGAGCCCCACCGCGAACCCGGCGTTCGCCACGTCGGAGGCCAGCCCGTGCCGGCGGAGGGTCGCCACGGCGACGGCGCTCGAGGCGGTGCCGAGCGCGAGCACCAGGAAGGAGAGGCGCGCCGGGAGCCGGTGGGCGGAGGCCGCGGCGATGAGCACCGCCGTCTCCGGGACCGCGCCACGCCGGAGCGCGGCCCCGCGGATCGGACCGGTCGCCCAGGCGGCCGCGGCGGCGACGATCAGGCTCGCCCCGATCGCGGTGGCGGCGAGGAGGAGCCGGAGGAGGTGGCGCTGCTCGTCGGTGAGGGGGAACGTCGCCTCGGCGACGAGGCCCGCCAGCACGGTCGCGAAGACGACGGCGAGCGTGCTGCTGCGGACGAGGTTCCCGAGGAAGCGCATCGCGGGCCGGAGTCTAGTCGAACACCGTGGGGGTGTCCCTTCGGCGTGCGGCATGACATGGCTTGTCACGCAACGCCGCGGAATGATCCGGAAATCCTCTCCCCCACCCTTCGCACCTCACCGAAATCCCCCGCACGATCAAGGGCTTCGCTTGAAACGCCCCATGGGCTGTGATATCGCGTCCAGACATGCGGATTCGCCGGCTCGACATCTGCGGCTTCAAGTCCTTCATGGACAAGACCGTCGTCGCCTTCGACCAGGCCGTGACGGGCGTGGTCGGGCCGAACGGCTGCGGCAAGTCGAACGTGGCGGACGCCATCCGCTGGGTCCTCGGCGAGCAGTCGGCCCGCCAGCTGCGCGGCCGCTCCATGGAGGACGTGATCTTCAACGGCTCGGAGTCGAAGCCGCCGCTCTCCATGGCGGAGGTGATCCTCACCTTCGAGAACGACCGCCCCAGCGAGCTGCCGCCCCAGTACCAGGGGTTCGGCGAGCTCACCGTGGGGCGCCGCCTCTACCGCACCGGCGAGTCCGAGTACCTCGTCAACGGCGTCGCGGCGCGCCTGCTGGACGTGAACGACATCTTCTTCGGCTCCGGCGTGGGTCGAACCGCGTACTCGATCATCGAGCAGGGGCGCATCGGCCAGATCGTCTCCGCCCGGCCGGAGGACCGGCGCGCCATCATCGAGGAGGCCGCCGGGATCACCAAGTACAAGCGGCGCCGCGAGGCGGCCGAGCGGAAGATGGAGGCGACGCAGCAGAACCTGCTGCGCGTCGCCGACATCGTCCAGGAGCTGGGCAAGCAGCTCGAGTCGCTCAACCGCCAGGCGCGCCGCGCCGAGAAGTTCAAGGCGCTCAAGGCCGAGATCCGCGAGCTGGAGCTGCGCGCCGCCGCGGTCCGGTACCTCGAGCTGGTGGCGACCCGCCGGGCCGCCGAGGAGCGGCACGCCGTCCTCCGGTCGGAGGACGCGGAGCTGTCCGCGCGGCTCGCCGAGCTGGAGGCGGCGCTGGAGGCCGGCCGCACGCTCCTGGCCGACGGCGAGGCGCGCGTCGGCCGGCTCACCGCGCGCGAGCACGAGCTGGAGAGCGCCGCCCGCGTGGGCGAGGTCTCGGTCGAGGCGGCGTCGCACGAGCTGGAGCAGATCGCGGAGCGCACCCGCACGCAGGCCGCCGAGGTCGAGGCGCTCAAGGGCCAGGCCGAGGCGCTCTCCGCGGAGCGGGACGCGCTGCTGCGGCAGCGCGACGACCTCCAGAGCCTCTCCACCACCGACGAGGGGCGGCTCTCGCAGTCGGAGGTGGCCCTGCGCGAGATCGGGCGCGAGCAGGGCGCGCTCCAGGGCGAGGTGGACGGGGCCCGCGCCGCGGCGGCAACCGCCCTCTCCGCGGCGACGGGGCACCGGACCCAGCTCGCGCAGCTCGAGCGGCAGCGGGCCGACCTGCGGGCGCGGATCGAGCGGAACCGGGGCGAGGCGGGCGAGCTCGCCTCGCGGGCCGCCCAGCTCGACGGCTCGCGCTCCCGCTACGTGGAGACGCTGGGGAGGACGCGGCAGCTCCGGCTGCGGCTGGAGGAGCAGCGCGGCGCGCACGAGGATCTCCTGGAGCGCACCCGGTCCGAGTTCATCCAGAACGAGGCGAAGCTCATCACCCTGCGCGAGGAGCTGGGCGACAAGCGCGCGCGGCTCCAGTCGCTCCTCGAGGTGATGCGCAACTACGAGGGCTACGGGCGCGGCGTCCGCAGCCTCATGACGCGCGCCGGCCAGGGCGAGGCGCGCGAGCGCGGGATCTTCGGCCTGGTGGCGGACGTGGTCTCGGCGCCGGCCGAGTACGAGAACGCGGTCGAGGCGGTGCTGGGCGAGCGGCTGCAGTACGTGATCGTGGAGAGCCACTCGCAGGGCGTGGAGGCCATCGACTACCTCAAGACCGCCGCGGAGGGGCGGGCCTCCCTCATCCCGCTGGCGCGCCTCCGCGACGAGGAGGGCGCCTCGCCCGCGCCGGACCGCTCGCACCCGGGCTTCGTGGCGGCGTGCCTCGACGTGGTCCGCTTCGACCCGTCGTACGACAAGGTGGTGCGGTTCCTGCTGGGCGACGCGGTGATCGTGCGAGACCTGCCCTCGGCCCTGGAGATCTGGCAGTCCCAGGCGGAGAAGCGCACGCTGGTGACGCTCGACGGCGAGGTGCTCGACCCCGCGGGCGTCGTCACCGGCGGGCCGCTGGAGGGCGAGGGCCACGGCGCGCTGCAGCGGCGCCGCGAGGTCCAGGAGCTGGAGGAGACGGTCCGCGCCTTCGAGGCCGAGTTCTCGCTGGCGCAGGAGCGGCACCGCACCCTGCAGGCCCGGCTGCTTCAGCTGGAGGCGGGGCTCAAGTCGCTCGACCGCGACGGGCACGAGAAGGAGCTGGCGCTCCGCGACCAGGAGAAGGACCTCGCCCGCGTCGGCGAGGAGCTGGACCGGGTCGGGGAGCGGATGGGCCAGCTCGAGGTGGAGCGCGCCCAGCTCGAGGACGCGCTGGCCGGGCTCGGGCGCGAGGAGGAGGAGCACCGCGTCGGCGCCGCCACCGCCGAGGCCGAGCAGGCGCGCGGCGAGGAGCGGGCGCGCGGGGCCGCGGCCCGGCTCGACGACACGCGGCAGCGCGGCGACGCGCTCACCGCCGAGGTGATGAACCTCAAGGTCAAGGTGGCCGCCGACTCCGAGCGCCGCGAGTCGATCGGCTCGGCGCTGCGGCGCCTGGACGACGCCCGGCGCGAGGTGGACGAGCGGCGCGCCCGGCTCTTCGCCGCCCTCTCCGAGGCCAACGCCCGCGCCGCCGAGCTGCGCGGCCGCGTGGACGGCACCCGGCTCGATCTCGGGCGCATGGCGCAGGACCTGGCCCACGCCCGCGAGGAGCTGGCGCAGGCCCGCGCCGAGCACGAGGGGGCGCAGATCGCCGCCCGCGCCCGCGACGACGAGATGCGCGGGCTGCGCGGCCGCGTGGAGACGCTGCGGAGCGCCTCGGGAGAGGCGGCGCTCACCGCGCGCGAGCAGGCGCTGGAGCTGACCCACCTCGAGGAGCAGACCCGCGAGCGCTGCCAGGCGGAGCTGAAGTGGGAGATCGGCCGCTTCCACCTCGAGAAGCCGCCCGGCGCGGAGGAGCGCGAGCGGCTCGAGACCCTCAAGGCGCAGGCCGATCGCATGGGCGCCATCAACCTCACCGCCATCGAGGAGTACGACGAGCTGGCGCGGCGCCACGCGTTCATGAGCGAGCAGAAGGCGGACCTGGAGGCCTCCCTCGCGGATCTGAAGTCCGCCATCGTCAAGATCAACCGCGCCAGCCGGGAGCGGTTCCAGGAGACCTTCGACCGCGTCAACGAGAAGTTCCAGGCGGTGTTCCCGCGCCTCTTCAGCGGCGGGCGCGCCGGCCTGGTGCTCACCCAGCCGGAGGGCGAGGGCGAAGGTGGCGTCGAGATCTTCGCGCAGCCCCCCGGCAAGAAGCTCCAGTCGGTGAACCTCCTCTCCGGCGGGGAGAAGGCGCTGACCGCGGTCTCGCTGATCTTCGCCATCTTCCTCGTCAAGCCGACCCCGTTCTGCCTCCTCGACGAGGTGGACGCCCCGCTCGACGACGCCAACGTCGGCCGCTACAACGAGATGGTGCGGGAGATGTCGAAGGCCTCGCAGTTCATCCTCATCACCCACAACAAGCGGACCATGGAGATGGTGGACACGCTCTACGGGGTGACGATGGAGGAGCCGGGCGTCTCCAGGCTGGTGTCGGTGCGGCTCTCCGATCGCGCCCGCGAGGCGGCGGCGGCGTGAGGCGGTCTCCGCGGTCGGAGTCGCGGGCGGGATCGCGGGCGAGGTCGGGATCGCGGTCAGGGTCGAGGTCGGGCGCGCGACCGGGGTCGCGGTCGCGATCGAGGGACCTCCTCCTCCTCGCCGCCTTCCCCCCCGAGCTGGCCGGCCTCGACCGGCGCCCGCCGCCCGGCGTCCGCTGCGCCACCACCGGGGCCGGCGCCCTCGCCGCGGCGGCGACCACCGCGCGGCTCCTCGCCGAGCGCCCCCCGGCGCGGGTGCTCTTCCTCGGGACCTGCGGCGCCTACCGTCCCGGCATTCCGGTCGGCGCCATCGTGGCCGTCCGCGAGGCGATCGCGATCTCCACCGAGGAGCTGTCGGGCGCCGCCTACCGGCCCGCCATCGAGCGGACCAGGTTTCCGGCGACCTTGGCCCTCCCCTTTCCGCCCGCGACCGCGGCCGTCCCGCCGGCCATCACGCGGAGCCGGAGCGCGGCCGCCCGGCTGGCGCGGATCGGCGAGGTGGAGCACCTGGAGGTCGCCGGCGTCTTCGCCGCCTGCCACGGCGCCGGCGTCCCGTGCGGCGCCGCGCTCGCCGTCGCGAACCGGGTTGGGCCGGGCGCGCACTCCGAGTGGACCGCGAACCACCGGCGGGTGAGCCGCGCCCTGGTCGATGCCCTGCGCCGGGCCGGGCTCCTCGGCCCGGCGGCGCGCCGCGGGCCGCCGCCCGCGCGCCTGCGGGCGCGTTGACACCCCGGCGGCCGCCCGCCTATATCGTCGTGCTCCCCGCGCCTCCTGCGGGGCCTCCACCGTGATCCCGCTCGCCCTCACCGCGAACGACGCCGTCGCGATCGCGCTCGTCGCCGCCTTCGCGCTGCTCGCCGCCGTCGCCGCGATCCGCCTCATCCGCCGCCGCCGGGCACCCCCGTCCGCCGGCGGGCCGGCGCGCGCGTCCGCCCCGGCGGCGCCGCTGCCGGAGCGGCAGGCGCAGGGAGCGGGCGGGGAGGGCGCAGCGGAGGCCCCGGGGCGCCGCGGGCGGGCGCAGCCCGCGCCGCCGCCGACGCCCGAGGAGCGCGCCGCCGAGGAAGCGCGGAGGAAGGACGAGTACCGCCAGAAGAAGGAGGCGGAGCGCGAGGAGCGGGACCGGCGCCGGCTGGAGCGCGAGGCGGCCGAGCAGCGCGCCCGCGAGGAGGCGGAGCGTGCGGCGCGCGAGGCCGAGGAGGCCCGGTGGCGCGCGGAGGAGGAGGTTCGCCGCAAGGTCGAGGCCGAGGGGGGCCGCACGCTCGCGGCCGGCCTGGAGAAGACGCGGGGCGGCTTCATGGCGCGGCTCAACGCCCTCTTCACCGGCGGCAAGCTGGTGGACGACGCCGTGCTCGCCGACCTGGAGGAGGTGCTCTTCACCGCCGACATCGGGGTGAAGACGGCGACGCGGCTCCTCGACTCGGCGCGCGATCACGTGCGCGGGAAGGAGCTGGCCGATCCCGACCGGCTCAAGGCCGCCCTCCGGGAGGAGATCGCGCGCATCGTGTCCATCCCGCCGGGAGGGCCTGCCGCTCCTCCGGACCTTCCGGCTGGCCCTGCGACCGAGACCGGGCGTGGCGGCGGCGACGCCCTCGAGGTCGGCGAAGCGCGCCCCTGGGTCGTCATCGTCGTCGGGGTGAACGGCTCCGGGAAGACCACCACCGTCGGCAAGCTGGCCGCCAAGCTGAAGGCGCGCGGCCACACGGTGCTCCTCGGCGCCGGCGACACCTTCCGGGCGGCCGCCGGCGAGCAGCTCGAGATCTGGGCCGAGCGGGTGGGCGCCCCCATGGTGCGGGCCCGGGAGGGAGCGGATCCCGCCAGCGTCTGCTTCGAGGCGGTCCAGCGCGGCGCCGCGGAGAAGGTGGACGTCGTGATCTGCGACACCGCCGGGCGCCTCCACACCAAGACGCCGCTCATGGAGGAGCTGAAGAAGGTGAAGCGGGTGGTGGGCAAGGCCGCCCCCGGCGCGCCGCACGAGGTCCTCCTCGTCCTCGACGCCACCAACGGCCAGAACGCCATCGCGCAGGCCCGCCAGTTCCACGAGGCCCTGGGCATCACCGGGATCGTGCTCACCAAGCTGGACGGCACCGCCAAGGGCGGCGTGATCATCGGCATCTGCGACGAGCTGCGCATCCCGGTGCGCTACGTGGGCGTCGGCGAGAAGGTGGCCGACCTGCGGCCCTTCGCGCCGCGCGAGTTCGTGGAGGCGCTCTTCGAATGACCGCGCCTCGCACCCGCGTCTTCCTCTTCGACGTCGACGGGACGCTGGTGCACGCCGGCGGCGCCGGCCGGCGCGCCTTCGAGCGGGCGGTGGTGGACTTCTGCGGGCCGCTGGACGGGGCGCTGGCGGGGCTGCGGCTCGACGGGATGACCGACCGGCTCATCGTGCGCGAATCGCTCGCCATCCTGGGACGCCCCTTCGAGGAGGCGTTCTGCGACCGGATCCTGGCCCGCTACGTCGAGCACCTGACCACCGAGGTCCACGGTCCCGGGTACCGCGTGCTGCCCGGCGTCGTCGCCGCGCTGGAGCGGCTGCGCGCACGGGGCGACGTGCTCGGGCTCTGCACCGGGAACGTGGTGGAAGGAGCCCGCCTGAAGCTGTCCCGCGGCGGGCTCGACGGCTTCTTCGACTGGGACGCGAGCGCCGTCTGCGGGTTCGCGCACGACGGCGAGGAGCGCGAGCGGCTGGTGCTGGCGGCCCTGGCGCGCGCCGCGGCGCGGCTCGGGCATCCCTTCGACCCGCGCGAGGCGCTGGTGATCGGCGACACCCCCCG
Source organism: Anaeromyxobacteraceae bacterium (assembly GCA_035519395.1). Taxonomy (GTDB): domain Bacteria; phylum Myxococcota; class Myxococcia; order Myxococcales; family Anaeromyxobacteraceae; genus Anaeromyxobacter. The sequence continues at coordinate 42,519 of DATIWK010000102.1, forward strand.
GGACGTCGCCGCGGCGCACCACGCCGGCGTCCCGGTGCTCGCGGTCGCGACCGGGCACTACTCGGTGGAGGAGCTGCGGGCCTGCGGCGCCGATCACGCCGTCCCGACGCTCGAGGACCCCGCGGCCGCGCGGCTGCTGGGAGCGGCGCCGGCGTAGCGCCCCACCGGGCCCTCGCCCGCGCCTTGACCGCCGGTTCTTCGGCGCGCTATGGCGTGGAGGACTTTCACGCCGGGGGCCGTCATGGGCGCGCGTCGCGCAGCGGAGAAGGAGGCCGGGAACTTGCTCCCCTCGCTCGACGGGCCGCGCCTGCGCGCGGTGCCGGCGACGCGCGAGCACGAGGCGCAGATCCAGGACTGCTTCGTCGGCGCGCCGGACTACTTCGCCCGCACCGAGGGGGCCGCGCCGGGGAGGGACGCCGCGCGGAAGCTCCTCGACGAGGTGGAGGTGGACGACACGCGCCGCGTGTACGCGCTGGTGCCGCACCTGGGCGGCCCGGCGGTGGGCGTCCTCGACCTCTACCTGCACCACCCGGAGCCGGGGACGGCGCACATCGGGCTGCTCCTCTTCCGCGAGTCGTGCCAGGGGCTCGGCTACGGGAAGGAGACCACCTCCGCCCTGGAGCACGCGCTGGCGCGGGCCGGGTACTCGACCCTGCGGCTCTCGGTGGGCGACGAGAACCCCGGCGCGCGCGCCTTCTGGGAGCGGCTCGGGTTCGCCGAGGTGGGCAGGCTCGACCGCGGCGTGGGCGTCTTCGAGAAGCACCTGCCCGCGGCGTGACCGCGGGGCCCCCGCCTACTCCGCCGCCGGCTGCGGCGTGAGCGCCCGCACCACGCGCAGCACCTGGCTGCGCAGGCCCTCGTAGATGGACGCCAGGGCGACGTAGCCGAACCCGACCTGGAAGAGGATCAGGAACGGCAGCGAGTAGTACACCCCGCGCTCGATCAGGAAGGCGATGCCGTAGGTCATGTAGGCCGCCAGCGCCAGCTCCACCAGCGGCTGGAGCGTCGCCGCCGCCCGGTAGCGCTTCTTCGCGACCGGCTCGCCCGCGGGCCGCGCGCCGACGCCGTGCTTGGGCGTGCGGGTGAACCCGGTCTCGTAGCCCATCAGCGCCTCGACCACCGCCCGTGCCTGGTTCACGGACAGCCCGATGCCGAGCGCCATCACGAACGGCATGTACTTGACCCGCCGCCACCAGCCCATCCCCTGCTCCGCCTGGCTGACCACGTAGAAGATCGCGACGCTGAACGTCGCCGCGGCGAAGAACGGGATGTCCAGGAGGAGCACCTCGTACCAGCCGTGCGAGACGCGCACCACCACCGTGATGGGGATGAGGATGGCGAGCGGGATCATGAGCAGGTAGGCGAAGTTCGCCGTCAGGTGGGCGACCGCCTCCCGCTTGACGTGATCGGGCAGGTCCGACCGGAGCAGCCCGGGGAGGAGCTTCAGCGCGGTCTGGACGGAGCCCTTGGCCCAGCGGTGCTGCTGAGCCTTGAAGGCGTTCATCTCCACCGGCAGCTCGGCCGGGGTGACGACGTGCGGCAGGAACACGAACTTCCAGCCCTTCATCTGCGCGCGGTAGGAGAGGTCGAGGTCCTCGGTGAGGGTGTCGTGCTGCCAGCCGCCGCCCGCGGTGATCGCCTCGCGCCGCCAGGTCCCGGCGGTGCCGTTGAAGTTGAAGAACCGGCCCGAGCGGTGGCGCGCCGTGTGCTCGATGACGAAGTGGCCGTCGAGCAGGATCGACTGGCACTGCGTCAGCGCCGAGTACTCGCGGTTCAGGTGGCCCCAGCGCGCCTGCACCACGCCCACCTCGGGGTCCGTGAAGAAGTGGACGGTCTTCTCGAGGTAGTCCGGACCGGGGACGAAATCCGCGTCGAAGACGGCGACGAGCTCGCCCGTGGCGAGCGCGAGCCCGTGCTCCAGCGCGCCCGCCTTGAACCCCTTGCGGCTGGCGCGGTGCAGGTAGCAGATGTCGAGGCCCTCGGCCTTCCAGCGGTCCACGCAGGCGCGGGCGATCGCCTGCGTCTCGTCGGTCGAGTCGTCCAGGACCTGGATCTCGAGCAGCTCGCGCGGATAGCGGATGGCGCAGACCGCCGCGATGAGCCGCTCCGTCACGTACATCTCGTTGAAGATGGGGAGCTGGATGGTGACGCGCGGGAGCCGCTCGAAGCGCCCCCGGGGCGTCGGCAGGCGGTACTTGTGGCGGTAGTACAGGTACGCCATCTGGTACCGGTGGGCGCCGTAGAACGAGAGGACGCAGAGGAGCAGCGCGTACGCGACGACGACCGCGATCTCGAGAGGGCTCATCGGTGTGCGTGGCCTGCAGGCACCGGGCCAGGTACTCCCGGTCCTGGTGCGTCGAGGGCGGGCGGACTATAGCGTTTGGGTCCGGGAAGTCAAACGCCGGACTGCCGCGTCACGCCTAGGAAATTCTCCTGTCCGTTGCACCCGCGCACCCCGCGAAGGCGGAGGGCGGCCCCCCGGTCAAGGAGTCCCGTAGCCCTGCCGGTGCGCGGCCGCGCTGCGCCGGTCGGGCTCGACGGACGACTTGAAGATGTCCGCGGCCCTCAGGTAGTCGACGGCGGTGCGGATCTGGAAGTCCTCGGTCGTGCCACCCGAGGGTTGCCCAGCGGCGGGCTGCGCCGCCTCGCCCTTGAAGTGGCGCCTGAGGTCGCGCTCCGCCGGCTGGTCCTCCTCGGTCCGCCGCGGCGGGGCGACGTCCGCCACCACCACGTCGGGCGTGATGCCCCGCTCCTGGATGGAGCGGTGCTTCGGCGTGTAGTACTTCGCGACGGTGAGCTTCAGCCCCGACCCGTCCTCCAGCTCGATGATGGTCTGGACGGAGCCCTTCCCGAAGGTCTGCGTCCCCATGATCACGGCGCGCCCGTGGTCCTGCAGGGCTCCGGCGACGATCTCGCTGGCGCTGGCGGTGCCCTTGTTGACGAGGACGATCACCGGGTAGTTCGGCTCGGTCTCCTTCTCCTTGGCCTTCTCCACCTCGACGTTGCGCTTGCCGCGCCCCTCGGTGGTCACGATCACGCCGTTCGACAGCCAGACGTCGGCGACCCGCACCGCCTGGTCGAGCAGGCCGCCGGGGTCGTTGCGCAGGTCGAGGACCAGCCCGCGGATCTCGGCGTGCAGCGCGCCGCGCAGATCGTCCAGCGCCTTGCGCAGCCCCCGGTCCGTCCGCTCCTGGAAGGCCTTGATGCGCACGTAGCCGTACCGCTTGTCGGGGTCGAGCACGCGCCAGTCCACGCTCTGCATGCGGATCCGGTCGCGCACCAGGCCGAGCTTCTGCGGCGAGCCGAACCCCTCGCGCATGATCTCGAGGACCACCTTGGTCCCGGCCGCGCCCTTCATGCGCCGGATGGCCTCGCCCAGCGGCATGTCGCGGGTGGAGGCGCCGTCGATGGACACGATCCGGTCGCCGGGGCGGATCCCGGCGCGCTCCCCCGGCGAGTCGGGGAACGGCGAGATGACGGTGATCTGGTCGTCCTGGAGCGTCACCTCCAGGCCCAGGCCGTCGAACTCGCCGGTGGTCTCGTCGCGCATCGACTTGTAGACGTCCGGCCGCATGAACACCGAGTGCGGGTCCAGCCGGGCGATCATGCCGTCGATGGCGCCGTAGACGAGGTCCTTCTCGGTCACGTCCTCCACGTAGCTGTTCTCGACGTGCGCGAGCACGTCGGCGAACACGTCCAGCGGCCGGTAGGGCTGGCTGCCGCGCCGCGCCGCCGCGGCGGCGTGGTCGACGGCGAGCCCCGCGAGGAAGGCGCCTGCGACCAGGGCGGCGACGGCGAAGGTGGGCGGGAGGCGAGGCGGGCGTCTCACGGCGACCGATGATACCGCGCGCAGGGCCGCCCGGCGAGCCTCGAGGATGCGCGACCCGGCGCGGGCGCTCACCGGCCGAGCCAGGGCCGCGGATCCACGGGCCGGCCCTTCTCGCGGATCTCGAAGTAAAGGTACGGTCCCTTGAGGGATCCGGAGTCGCCGACGGTGCCGAGGATGCTACCTGCGTCCACCTCCTCCCCCATCGCGGTACGCATGGAGCCAAGGTGCGCCACCAGGGTGTGGTAGCCGTCCCCGTGGTCCACGATGACCAGGTTCCCGTACCCCTTGAACCACCCCGAGTGGACGACCCGGCCCGGCGCCACGGCGTGGACGGGCGCTCCGGCCGAGGCGGCGATGTCGACGCCGTTCTGGAACGTCACGGTGTTGAACTTCGGGTTCACCACCCTGCCGAAGCCCACCGTCACCGGCCCGTCGGCCGGCATGGGGAGGCGCCCCCGGCGGCCGGCGAACGCCGCCGAGCGCGCCGCCCCGCCAGGCGGGAGGGTGGCGACGAACTCGGCGAGCTTGCGCGACTGCGCCGCGACCTCCGCGGCGGCCCGCTCGTGGAACGCGCGGGCGGTGCGGAGGGCGCCGAGCAGGGTCTGGCGCTCCTCCCGGCGCGCCTGGGCCTGCGACCGCCGCTCCTGTGCCTCCGCCGCGAGCGCCGTCACCCGCTTCGCCTCCGCCTCGACCGCCGCCCGGGCGCGCTCCCGGTCCACCAGCGCGCTCCGCGCCTGCGAGACCAGGGCGGCGTCCCGGGCCAGCACCCGGTCGAACAGGTACCGGCGCCGCACCAGCTCCGCCAGCGACGGCGAGGAGACGAGGACCTGGAGCTCGCCGGCGCGGCCCATGCGGTAGCGCGCGGCGAGCCGCGGCCGGAGGCGCTCGAGCGCGGCGGCGTGACGCGCCTGGGCGGCCGCCTCGGCCTGCTGCGCGCCCTGGAGCGCCAGCTCGGCCTGCGCCCGGTCCGCCTCGACGCGGCGCAGATCGGCCTGCGCCTCGGCCAGGGCGCGCTCGGCGTCGCCCAGCGTGTCGAGCACCGAGCGCTCCTGGTCCGCGAGCGTCTTCGCGGCCAGCTCCTCGGCGTTGCGGCGGGCCTCGAGGGCGCCCAGGTGCGACCGGGCGTCGCCGGCGAGCGCGAGGGCGAGGAGGAGCGCGCGCACGGCGAGCCCTACAGCGACGGCCGCTGCTTCAGGAACCGGAGGATGGCCAGGGCGCTCGCCAGCAGCCCGATGGCGGCGCCCGCCGCGAGGAGCGAGCCCAGCAGCGGCCACGGCAGCGTGTCGGCGAGGCGCAGCCCCTCGGCCAGCTTCACCGCGGCGCGGAGGCGGGGCGCGACCGCGGCGTGCGCCGCGAGCAGCACCAGCACCGCCAGCGACGAGCCGAGGAGCCCCTGGGCCAGCCCCTCCAGCAGGAACGGCGCGCCCACGAAGCCGTCGGTGGCGCCCACCAGCTTCATGATCTCGATCTCGTCCCGCCGCGCGAAGACCGCGAGCCGCAGGGTGTTGGAGACGAGCAGCGCGGTGGCGAGCGCCAGCGCCCCGAGCAGCACCACCGCCGCGGCGCGCGCGCGGGCCACGAAGGTCTCGAGCTTCTCCAGCCAGGCGTTGCCGAAGTCCACGTCGGCTGCGCCCGGCACCTGCCGCAGCCGCGCCGCGAGCGCGCGCGCCTGCGCGAGCGAGAGGCCGGGCGCGAGCACCACGACGGAGTCGGGGAGCGCGTCGGGCCCCACGCCGTCGAGGAGGCGCGCGTCGTCGCCCAGCCCCTCGGCCAGCCGCCGCAGCGCCACCACCGCCGGGATCGCGTCGACCTCGCGCCCCGGCGCGATCCGCGCGGCCGCCGCGCGCGCCGCCTCCAGGTCCGCGCCCGGCGCGAGGTAGACCGAGAGGTGCACCTCGCCCGCCCAGGCGGCCAGGAGCCGCTCGGCGCCGCCCAGCGCCCCCGCGAACAGCCCGGTGACGAAGACAGCGACGAAGATGGTGCCGGTGCCGACCGCCGTCACGTACGGTCCGCGCCGCATCGCGTCCGCGGCGCGGCGCAGGAAGTACCGGGGCCGGAACGTCATGGCGCGCCGGCGGCGCGCCGGATCTCGGCCCCGTCCGAGGCGACGCGCCCCCGCTCCAGCGCCACGGTCCGCCGCTTGTACCGCTCGAGCAGGGTCCGGTCGTGGGTGGCCACCACCACCGTCGTCCCCCGCGCGTTCGCGCCGTGGAGCAGCTCCATGACCTCGAGGGTGCGGTCCGGGTCGAGGTTGCCGGTCGGCTCGTCGGCGAGGAGGAGCGCGGGATCGGGGGCCAGCGCGCGCACCACCGCCACGCGCTGCTGCTCGCCGCCCGACAGCGAGGGCGGGAACTTGTCGGCGCGGTGCTCCAGGCCGACGGAGCGGAGGAGCATCTTCACCTTCCGTTTCACGTCCCGGTCCGGGAGCCCGCGCACCTCCAGCGGCAGCGCCACGTTCTCGGCCACGGTCCGGTCGGGCAGGAGCTTGAAGTCCTGGAAGACGAAGCCGATGTTGCGCCGCACCTGGGGGATGGCCGCGGCCCGGATCTTGGCGACGTTCTTGCCGAAGAGGAGGAGCTGCCCGCTGGTGGCGGGCTCCGCGCAGAAGATGAGCCGCAGGAGCGTGGACTTGCCGGCGCCGGACGGGCCGGTGAGGAAGACGAACTCCCCCTTCTCGACCTCCAGGGTGACGTCGGTGAGGGCCGGCCCGTCCCCGGGGTACTCCTTGTGGACGTGGAAGAGCTGGATCATTCCTGCTGGGGGGGCGTGCCGCCTCCGCTCCGACCTGGGTGCGTTTGGCGCGGCATTCCCGCTCCGCCGTTACTTCCGGTCGCCCAGATCCTCTGCCAGGTAGGAGAGGATCACCTCGTCGAGGCTCTTCTCGCTGATGAGATCCTCGCCGAAGAGGGTCTCCGCGCCGTCGTTGCGCAGCACCGGCGCCGGCTCCTGGCGCGCGGCCAGCACCTCGGGCGGCAGGGACCGGGGGTCTGGCGCGGCGGCGTGGGCGAGCGACATGCCGGCCTTCAGCTTCACGCTCCGGCCGTCCGCCTCGATCTGCCCGGGCTGGTACGACTGCGCCTGCTGCCCGAACGCCGCGTCGATGTCGTCGTACACGCCGTTGATGAGGTTCCGCAGCATCTCCTTGTGCTGCTCCTCCATCAGCTCGCGCACCACCTGGGCGAGGTTCTCGGCGCCCACGATGTCCGCGTACGACGTCTTCTTGCTCGCGAGGATGTTTCCGCCCACGAAGAGGTGCGTGATGATGTGGGGGTTCTCCAGTCCCGAGTCCTCGGTCTGGATGTGATACATCTTCCCCTTGTGCTTGATGTTGTGGTTGAAACCCACAACCATCTTCTTTGCGTCGGCGGACATCGGCGTTCGACTGTACCCCTAGCCCATGCCTCCATCAAGCGCGGCCTGGGCAAAAGCCTCCTGCTCTCCGAGCAATAGACGTGCGCCGCCGGGAACGGCCGCGCGCAGCCCCCCGATTCAGACGTCCACGTGCTCCGCCAACGTGACCGCGCGGCCGAGGAAGCGGCCCGCGACCGCGAGGAACTTCTCCGGCGCGTCGGTGACGAAGAACCGGTGGGCCGCCTCGCGACGCGGGTCGTCCGGGAGGCGGGCCCGGATCTCGGCGGCGATCGCCTCGGCGGAGTCGACGAGCACGACGCCGGGCAGCTCCGCGGCGATGGCCGACCGCAGCAGGGGGTAGTGCGTGCAGCCGAGCACCAGCGCGTCCACCCCCGCCTCGCGCAGCGGGGCGAGGTAGCGGCGCACGATCCCGCGAACCACCTCGTCCTGCGGATCGGTCCAGCCCTCCTCGGCGAGCGGCACCAGCAGCGGGCAGGCGCGCGCGATCACCTCCGCGTCCGGGCGCACCGCGGCGATGGCGCGCTGGTAGGCGCCGCTCGCCACCGTCCCCTGCGTGCCGATGACGCCGATCCGGCCGGCCGGCGAGAGGCGGGCGGCGGCGCGCGCGCCCGGCTCGACCACGCCCAGCACCGGCACGCGCAGCGCGGCGGCGAGCGCCGGCAGCGCCACCGCCGAGGCGGTGTTGCAGGCCACCACCAGCAGGTCGATCTCGTGGCGGGCGAGGAAGGCGGCGTTCCGGAGCGAGTACTGGGTCACCGTCTCGGCGGACTTGGTGCCGTAGGGCACGCGCGCCGTGTCGCCGAGGTAGACGGTGTCGGCGCCGGGGAGCGCGTAGAGGATGGCGCGCTGGACGGTCAGACCGCCGACGCCGGAGTCGAAGATGCCGATGCGGGACACGGCGCGGGATTGTAGCCGCGAGCGGCCGCGGATGCTCGCCCCGGCCGTCCGGAACGTGCCGGGCCGGGGATCGCTCCCCGGCCCGGAGGACCTCGGCGGCGCGGAAGCCGCCGGCGCATCGCCTCAGGGGCAGGCGAAGCCGACGTCGAGGAGGGAGAGCACCGGGCTGTTGGTCGTGCCCCAGGTGCCCACGTCGACCTCGACCGGGGCGCAGAGGCGCGACTCGGTGGCGTAGGACGGGGTAGTCGGGTTCGAGACCTCCGCCATCGCGCTGACGCTGTACCCGCCGTACGGCGCGAAGACGTCGGCATACTCGTTGGTCGTGCTGCAGAGGACGGCACCCCGATCCGCCAGGGAGCTGCCGGGGCCGATCGAGTCGAGCGGGGCGCCGGAGGTGAGATCGTCCACCGTGTACCAGATGCCCGTCGCGGAGCCCGGATCCGACGGTACGCACGCGTTCGTCGGCGTCAGCGTGTAGTTCATCCTCAGCACGCCGCGGCCGGGCGTCGCCGAGACGCCGAACGAGGTGCAGGTGCTGGAGCTCGCGTCCACGAAGTCGCGCGTGATGATGGTGGTGATCGTCCCCGAAGTGTCCACGTGGACCCCTTCGACGACGAGGGTGTGCGATCCGACCGACAGCGTGGGGAGGGCCGCCGTGCCGCCGGAGCCGACGCAGCTGTAGCTGGTGAGGTACGACCCCCCGTCCCAGACGTCGACGTAGTTCATGCCCAGGTCCGCGCAGCTCGCCGGCGCACCGGTCTCATCGGTGAAGGACCAAGTGAGCGCGACGTCGGTGCCGCAGGGATTGTCGTTCACGACGCAGCCGGTCCCGAGGACCGCGGCCGCGAGGGTCAGGAGCGCGCGCTTCATTTCTTCCTCCAGTCGAGAGTTCGCGGCCCGGCCGGGCCCGCACCGCGGACATCAGCAACCGATGTGCCACGGGAAGGACACGCCAGCTCGGGCGTTTATGCAAGCGGCGCGGCCTCCCGCCGTCTCCGGGCGGCACGCCCGTGAGGAGGAGTCACGGCGCCGATGTGGGACGCGGCACCCCGCCGCACGGGAATCCGCACGGTCGCATGGCTGAAACGGGCCGAACGAGCGTTTAGATGGTATCCCAACCCATCCATGACCTTCGCAGAGATCATCGCCGCGCCCATCGCCGGGTCCGCCCTCGCCGCTGCCGGCGAGGGCCTCGACTACATCGAGATCGCCCGGAACTCCGGCCCGGTCGGCATCGCCGTCCTCGGCCTGCTGGCGGCCGCCTCCGCGGTCTCCTGGGCCATCATCGCCAAGAAGTGGCTCCAGATCCGCCGCGCCCAGGAGCAGTCGGTCCGCTTCCTCGAGACGTTCTGGCAGTCGAAGCGGCTCGACGCCATCTACGAGGCCGCCGACCGGCTCGGGTTCTCGCCCATCGGCCAGGTGTTCCGCGCCGGGTACGTCGAGCTGTCGAAGGTGACAGCCCAGAAGAAGGAGGCCGCCGAGGGCCCCGAGGTGGAGCTGGGCGGCATCGAGAACGTGGAGCGGGCGCTGAAGCGCGCCGCGGCCTCGGAGGTGACCCACCTCGAGGCCCAGGTGCCGTTCCTGGGCACAACCGCGAGCGCCGCGCCCTTCGTCGGCCTCTTCGGCACGGTCTGGGGGATCATGCGCGCCTTCCACGACATCTACCGGATGGGCAACGCCAACCTCGCCACCGTGGCCCGGCCCATCAGCGAGGCGCTCATCGCCACCGCGGTCGGCCTCTTCGCCGCCATCCCCGCGGTGGTGGCCTACAATTACTTCGTCTCCAAGATCCGGGTGCTGGACAGCGAGATGACCAACTTCTCGAACGACTTCCTCAACATCGTCCGGCGCCATTTCTTCAGCTAGACGGAGGCGCGCGTGGCCGCGGGAACGGGCGGCTCGGGCCGCCAGTCGCTCACCGAGATCAACGTCACGCCGCTGGTGGACGTGATGCTGGTGCTGCTCATCATCTTCATGGTGACGGCGCCGCTCATCCAGCAGGGCGTCGAGGTGAACCTGCCGGAGGCGCGCGCCAAGACGGTGGACGCGCAGGAGCAGAAGCTGGTCCTCTCCATCAAGGCGGACCGCTCGCTGTGGCTCGGCACCACCGACGACGCCGCGCGCGTCGCCTACGACGACCTCGAGGACAAGCTCCGCGCCAACCCGCGCGCGCAGAAGGACCACGAGCTGTTCCTCATGGCCGACAAGACCCTGCCCTACGGCTTCGTGGTGGACGTGATGGCGACCGTGCAGCGCGCCGGCATCACCAGCATGGGGATGATCACCAACCCGGCGCCGGAGCGGGTGAAGCCGGCGCGGCAGTCCCGGGAGGCGGCGCGCTAGATGGCGCTCCCGGTCGCCTCGGAGCTCGCGCGCAAGGATCGCCTCTGGCCGGCGGTGCTCGTCTCGCTCGCGGTGCACGCCGGGCTCGCCGCCGTGGCGATCGTCCGCCGCCCGCCGCCCATCGACCTCGGGCAGACGCCCATCGTGGCGAGGCTGGTGCGGCTCGGCGAGAAACGGCCCGAGGAGTGGCTGCCGCAGAGGGAGGCCGCGCCCGAGCCGGCCCCGCCGGCCCCCGCGCCGGGCGCACCTGCGCCGCCGGCGGCGCCGGCGCCCGGCAAGACCGCGGCGGCGGCGAAGCCGTCACCGAGGACGGCTCCCGCGCAGCACGCGGGGAAGCCAGCGGGGGGCGGCGACCCGCTCGCGAGCGCGCTCTCGCGGGTGAAGCGGGACGTCGATCGCGACCGCTGGGGCGATCCGAACGGCGACCCGGCGGGCGACTCGTCGGAGGGCAGCGCCGGCGATCGCTACCTCGCGCTGGTGCAGCGCGCGCTTCAGTCCAAGTACAACCTTCCAGCGACCATCTCGGACCGCGAGCGGATGTACCTCAACGCGACGGTGACCTTGCTCGTGCAGCCCGACGGGGCCATCGCGAGCTGGGAGTTCCGCGCCCGCTCCGGGAACGACGCCTTCGACGCCGCGCTCGAGCGCGCCATCCGCTCGGTCCGCCTGCCGCCGCCCCCGGCCGACCTTCGCGACCGCTACCGCCGCAGCGGCATCGACGTCAAGTTCACCATCCCTTCCCGAGGTTAGCGCATGACCCGCACCCTCCTCCTCGCCGCCGCGCTCGCCGCTGCAGTACCCGCCGCCGCGGCGGAGGACCGGCCCCTCATCGAGGTCGGCTCGCCGACCTTCCACCCGCTGCCCATCGCCGTGGCGCCGTTCCAGGCCGACGCGGACGCGCGCGGCGTCGCGGATACCGTCGCCCAGGTGCTCCGCGCGGACCTGGTCCTCTCCGGGCTCTTCGACGTGCTCGACCCCAAGGGCTTCCTGGCCGATGCGACCGAGGGGCTCACCGCGCCCACCATCAAGTTCGCGCGCTGGGCCGACGTGGGGGCCGACGGGCTGGTCAAGGCGCGGCTGCGGCGCGCCCCCGGGACCCTCAAGGGCGAGCTGCACCTCTTCGAGGTCCGCGCCGGGCGCGAGGTGCTCCTCCAGGAGCACGGCGTGGCGCCCGTGGAGGCGCGGGAGCTCGCGCACCGCTTCGCGGACGACGTCATCCAGTACTACACCCGCGAGCCGGGCCCGTTCCGGTCGAAGATCGCGGCCGTCCGCAAGTCCCGCGACCTGCGCGAGCTGGTGGTCTTCGACGCCGACGGGAAGAACCCGCGGGTCCTCCTCTCCGACCGCTCGCTCCTGCTCCTCCCGGCGTGGAAGCCGGACGGCTCGGAGATCCTGCTGACCAGCTACCGGGGCGGCAGGCCGGAGCTGTGGGCCCTGCGGGTGGCGGACCGCTCCTTCCGGAAGCTCGTCTCCGTGGGCGAGATGTCGATGGGCGGCGTCTACTCGCCGGACGGCGGAAGGATCGCCTTCGTCGCGTCGCAGGGCAACAACACCGACATCTGGGTGATGAAGGCGGACGGGAGCGAGCCGCGCCGGCTCACCACCGATCCCGCCATCGACGTGTCGCCCTCGTGGTCGCCGGACGGACGGCGGATCGCCTTCGTCTCCGACCGCGCCGGGACGCCGCAGATCTACGTCATGAACGCCGACGGCTCCTCGCCGCGGCGGCTCACCTTCCAGGGCAACTACAACCAGACGCCGCAGTGGAGCCCGCGCGGCGACCTCATCGCCTTCACGGCGCGCGACGAGCGGAAGGTGTTCGACCTCTTCGTGGTCTCCCCGGAGACGGGCAAGATCACGCGGCTCACGCAGGACCAGGGGAGGACGAACGAGGAGCCGTCCTGGGCGCCGAACGGGCGGCTGCTCGTCTTCACCAGCGACCGGAACGGCGCGCCGCAGCTCGTGATCAGCGATCCGCGCGGCGACCGCCAGGTGGTGGTCAGCGACGGGCAGGGCCTCCTCACCACGCCGGCGTGGGGGCCGGTGCCGAGGTAGGGCCCCCCACCGACACACGAAGGCGACCCCGACCCCGGCCCCGATCGCGACCCCGACCGCGACCCGGCCCCGGCGAGCCCGCTCCGCCGCCTCGGGTTAACATGCGGCATGCCCGAGCGTCTGGCGACCATCGACGTCGGCACCAACACGGTGCTCCTGCTCGTCGCCGAGCGCCGGGGACGCACCTTCGTCCCCCTCGCGGAACGGGCGGAG
>DATIWK010000103.1:0-26353 GCA_035519395.1 Anaeromyxobacteraceae bacterium
GTGCCGAAGCGGGCGGGGATGGAGTGGAGCCCCTCGCCGCGGTCGAAGTCGGCGTCCTGCATGGCGTAGAAGACGTCGAACCCGGCGATCCAGGCGCCCACGCCCACGCCCAGGACGGCGGAGGCGGCGGGCACCGCGCCGGTGAGGGCGATGGCGACGCCGATGGGTGCGAGCGCCTGCGCCACGCCGAGCCACAGGTGACAGGCCCAGGTGAAGCGCTTCGCGAAGGAGTAGCCGAGCAGGACGGCCAGGACGGGGAGGGCGAGGAGGCCGCACGCCGGCGAGATGAGCGCCGCCGCGGCCGCGAACGCGGCCGACGCGCCCACCAGGAGCGCCCAGGCCGCCCGCGGCGAGACCTCGCCGCTGACCAGCTCGCGCGTCCGCGTGCGCGGGTTCCTCGCGTCGAAGCGCCGATCGGCGATGCGGTTCATCGCCATGGCGGCGGTGCGCGCCGCCACCACCGCGATGGCGACCAGCGCGAGCCGGAGGGGCGAGAGGTGCGCGTCGCGCGCGACCAGGACCACCGCCGCGGCCGCGAACGGCAGCGCGAAGAGCGCGTGCGACAGCTTCACCATCCGCGCGAGGGCGATGACGGTCATGGCCGGTGACGGGCGAGCCAGGTGAAGGCGCGCTCCTCGGCGCCGTGGACGGTGACGACGAACTCGAACGGGTCCTCCACCACCGCGCCGCCGAGGGGCGCCGCGACGATCCCGGGCGCGGTCCCGGGCGCGAGCCGGCCGACGGAGGGCACGCCCACGGCCGCTCCGTTCCAGGCGAGCGGCAGGATCCGCGCGGCGGGGACGCCGGGGAACTCCCGGCGCAGGAGCGCCAGCTCGGCGAGGGGGGCGAGCGAGGGCGACGAGACGAGCGAGTCCGTCCCCACCGCGAGCGGGATCCGCGCGGCGAGCAGCGCCGGGAGCGGCGGTACCCGGCCGCCGATGTACCGGTTCGAGCGGGGGCAGAGCACGGCGGTCGCGCCGGACCGGGCCAGGAGCGCCAGGTCCTCGGCGTCCACGTCCACGCAGTGGACGGCGAGGTGGTGCGGCGCGAGATGTGGCGCCACCACCGCGACGGAGGAGCGGCCCTGCGGGTGGGGACCGTCGAGCCGCTCGCCGAAGCTCGCCAGCATCCGCGCGAAGGGGCCGCGGGCGGAGGCGCAGAGGTCCCGCTCCGCCGGATCCTCGGCGAGGTGGATCGATCCCGGCCCGGCGTGGAGGAGCTCGGCGAGCGTCGGGAGGTGCGTCGAGTAGACCGCGTGCGGCGAGAGCGCGACGCGGAGGCCCGGCGGTGGCTCGCCGGCCGCGCGCCGGGCGGCGCGGGCGGCCAGGAGCGCCTCCTCGATCCGCCGCTGGGTGAAGCCGAAGACCTCCTGGTACACCGTGCCCGCGAGCCCCGCCTGCCCCAGCGGCCCCAGCGACGCGAGGGTGTTGCTCACGTCGCCCACGGCGGCGACGCCGGCGCGGACCAGGTCCTCGGCGGCCATCGTCATCGCCGGCGCCTCGGTCTCCACGATCGCCCGCCGGCGGGCGGCGATGAACAGCTGGATCCAGGCGGGGAGGCCCTCCCCGCCGGCCACCTGGCCCGCCATGTGCGAGAGCTCGAGGTGGAGGTGCGCGTTGACGAGCGCAGGGAGGACGACCGCGTCGAGGCGCTCCCCCCGGCCGTGGCGGGCCTCGATCTCGGCGCGCGCGCCGACCGCGACGACGGTGTCGCCGTCGAGCGCGACGGCGCCGTCGGCGATGGCCTCGGGGGCGCGGCCGGTGAGGACCCAGGGCGCCGAGACGACGCGGACCGTCACGCCGCCGCGCCCCCGAGCCGCTGGTAGCGCATGTTCCGGCGCACCGGGCGGAACCCGGCGTCGCGGATGTGCCGCTCGACCTCCTCCGAGTCCATCGCGAAGGTCGTCCCCGCCGCCGAGACCACGTTCTCCTCGATCATCACCGAGCCGAAGTCGTTGCAGCCCATGTGCAGCGACGCCTGGGCGACGCCGCCGCCCATGGTCACCCAGGAGGCCTGCAGGTTGGGCACGTTGTCGAGGACCAGGCGCGAGAGCGCGTTCACCCGGAGGTAGGCGTGGGCGCTCCCGTCGCCGGGCTCGAGCCGGGTGTGCGCCGCCTGGAACGGCCAGCAGATGAAGGCGGTGAAGCCGCGGGTGCGGTCCTGGAGGTCGCGGAGGCGCACCAGGTGGTTCACGCGGTGGCGCGGCTCCTCGCCGACGCCGAACATGAGCGTCGCGGTGCTCTTCAGGCCCTGGGCGTGCGCCGCCTCCATCACCGTGAGCCACTCGTCGGTGGAGCACTTGAGCGGCGCGATCCGCCGGCGCACCTCGTCGTCGAGGACCTCGGCGCCGCCGCCGGGGATGGAGTCGAGCCCGGCCGCCACCAGCCGCCGGATGGTGACGTCGAGCGGCAGCTCGCTCGTCCGCGCGATGTGCCAGATCTCCTCGGGCGAGAGCGCGTGCAGGTTGATGGTGGGGTAGTCGGCCTTCACCCAGCGGAAGAGGTCCTCGTAATACTCGATCCCGAGATCGGGGTGGAGCCCGCCCTGCAGGAGCAGCTCGATCCCCCCCAGCGCGATGGTCTCCTCGATCTTCTTCGCCAGCTGGTCGCGGTCCAGGACGTAGGAGTCCTTGTGGCCCCGCGGCCGGTAGAACGCGCAGAAGTGGCACGCCGTGGTGCACACGTTGGTGTAGTTCACGTTGCGCGAGACGATGTAGGTGACGATCCCCTCCGGGTGGAGCGCGCGGCGGCGCAGGTCGGCGGCCAGCCCCAGCTCGAGGAGCGGCGCCTTCTCGTCGAGCGCCTCCGCCTCGTCGGCGTCGAGCCGCTCGCCGTCCGCGCCCTTCTGCAGGGCGGCGTCCAGGGAGACGCGGCGCCGCACCCGGGTGGTGCGGACCCGGTCGTCCACGTAGCGGAGGGGGATCCTCGGCAGGAAGCCCTTCTCCTCCGCGAGCTGGAGGAACCTCTCCAGCCCCTCCTGCTCGTGCGGCCCGAGGCCGTAGCGGATCCGCTGGGTGAGGTAGCGCCGGTACTTCTCCGGGTCGCCGCCCTTCTCGCGCGCGAACCTCTGCGCCAGCTCGGTGCGGACGCCCAGGCCGTGCTGCGCGGCGCGGGCCAGCACCTGGACGTCCTCGGGCCCGAGCCGCCCCGGCCGCGCGGCCCAGAGGGCGAAGATCATGGGGAGGCCGGTGAGGTGCGTCCACTCCCGGCCCAGGTCGAGCACGTGGTTGGCGCGGACGTCGAAGCCGCGATCTCCGATGACCAGCGCTCCCTTCGTCCCCTTCGCGCGGGCGAGCCCCTCCTCCGCCGGCAGCGGCGTGTAGCGCGGGCGGACCCCCATCTCGTCGAGGACGATCTTGGCGAGGACGTGAGAGGTGCGCGAGGCGGTGTCGAGGAAGACCTCGTCCCAGACGGCCGGCGACTGCTCGCCGGCGAGCACCACCGTCTGCACCGGGCCGTCGGCGCCGATGGCGATCCCGGGGACCACCTCGTACTCGCCCCGGGAGAGGCCCGCCACCGACACCAGCGCGAGGTCCACCTCGCCGGCCTCCAGCAGCGCGGCGCAGCGGGACGGCTCGGCGAGCACCAGCTCGATGCGATCGGAGTCCTCCAGGCCGGCGGTGAGCGGCCAGGCGTTCAGGAACGAGACGGCGGCGGCGCGGATCTTCGGCATGGGTCGGCTCTGGACCGGCGGGGAGGTCAGGCGGTGGCGCGCTGCGCGGCGGCGGGGGCGACCGCCTGCGCGTGGACGCGGAGGACGTTGTAGAAGCTGTCCCGCTCGGCCGGCACCCGGCCGGCGGCGCGGATGAGGCGGTGGAGGTCGCCCTCCAGGAGCGCCTGCGGCACGGTCGAGCCGGCCATGTGGTAGATGCGCTCCTCCAGGACCGTCCCGTCGACGTCGTCGACGCCGAAGGCGAGCGCGGCCTGGGCGAGGCGCTCCCCCAGCGAGACCCAGTAGGCCTTCACGTGGTCGAAGTTGTCGAGGTAGAGGCGCGCCACCGCCAGGGTGCGGAGCGCGTCGTAGCCGGTGGGCTTGGGGTACGCCTTCCCGATCATGTTGTGCTCGGGGTGGAAGGCGAGCGGGATGAACACCTGGAAGCCGTGCGTCTCGTCCTGGAGGTCGCGCAGCCGGCGCATGTGGTCGATCCGCTCGTCGAGCCGCTCGATGTGGCCGTAGAGCATGGTGGAGTTGGTCTTGATGCCGAGCCGGTGCGCGGTGCGGTGGATCTCGATCCACTGCTCCGCGGTGGCCTTGTCGTCGCAGATCTTGCGGCGCACCCGCGGCGCGAAGATCTCGGCGCCGCCCCCGGGCATGGTCTGCATGCCCGCGTCGCGCAGCTCGGAGAGCACCTGCGCGTAGCTCTTCCCGAACTTCTCCGCGAAGAAGTGGATCTCGATGGCGGTGAAGGCCTTGATGGCCAGCTCCGGCCAGCCCTTGCGGATCCGGCCCAGGAGCTCGGTGTAGTAGGCCCAGGGCAGGTCCGGGTGCAGCCCCGAGACGATGTGCACCTCGGTGATCCCCAGCGGCCGCTTGGACAGCACCTTCCCCACGGCCTCGTCGAGGGACATGGTGTAGCCCTCCGACGCGGTCTGGTCGTCCTTGCGGGCGAAGGAGCAGAACTTGCAGCTCGCCACGCAGACGTTGGTGGGGTTGAGGTGGACGTTGCGGTTGTAGAAGGTGAGGTCGCCGTGCCGCCGCTCGCGGACGTGGTTGGCGAGGGCCCCGACCGCGGCCAGGTCGTTCGCCTCGAGGAGGCGGAGCCCCTCCGCGTCGGTGAGCCGCTGGCCGGCGAGCACCTTGTCGCGGATGGGGCCGAGTCCGTCGCGCTCGAGGGCGCGGTGCGCGAGGGTCGAGATCATGGCTCCTCCGGCGGTTCGGCGGCGCGGGGCGACACACCGTCCCAGCGCTTCATGAGGTCGTTCGGCAGGCCGAGGCGGTCGAGCACGCGCGCCACCACGGTGTCCACCAGCTGCCCGATGTCCTTCGGCCCGGAGTAGAACGAGGGGGAGGCGGGCATCACGAACGCGCCCGCCTCGATCACCTGCGCGATGGCCCGCGCGTGCACGAGCGAGATGGGCGTCTCGCGCAGCACCAGCACCAGCCGCCGCCGCTCCTTGAGCATCACGTCGGCAGCGCGGCCGACCAGGTCCGCGGAGATGCCGTAGGCGATCCGCGCCAGGGCGCCCGCGGAGCAGGGCACCACCGCCATGGCGTCGTACTGCGCGCTCCCCGAGGCGAACGGCGCGGTGAAGTCCTGGTTCTTCCAGACCTTGAAGGGCAACCGCGGCTCGGCGCCGATCTCCTGCTTCCAGACCTGCTTGCCGGTCTGGGTGAAGATCACGTCGGCGGAGACGCCGCAGGCGGGCCCCCTCTCGGCGAGGAAGTCGAGCAGGCGCTTCGCGTAGGGCGCGCCGGACGCGCCGCTCACCGCCACCACCAGCTTCATGCGCGCACCGCCGTCACCATCCCGCAGACGCCGGGGAAGAGCGTCGTCCCGCGGACGTCGCGGAAGCCCGCCGATCGCGCCGCCTCCTCGAACTCGCGCCGCGAGGCGAATCGCTCCATCGAGGCGACGAGGTACCGGTACGCCTCGGGATCGGGCGAGAGGATCCGCCCCAGCACCGGCAGCGCCAGCCGGTTGTAGACGCCGTGCACGAGGCGCGGCCCCGCCGACTGGGAGCGGAAGAACTCGAGGACGCCGAGGCGGCCGCCCGGCGAAAGCACCCGCGCCAGCTCCGCCAGGCCGCGCTGGTACGACTCGAGGTTGCGCATGCCGAAGGTCACGGTGGCGAGGTCGAACGACGCCGCGCGGAACGGCAGCGCCTGGGCGTCCGCCTGCGACGCGGGCAGCGCCGTCTTCGCCACGCCGCGCACCAGCATCTGGAACGAGAAGTCCGCCGCGACCACCCGGAGCCCCGGCGCGCGCCCCCGCGCCAGCGCCGCCACGTCCATGGTCCCGGCGCAGAGGTCGAGGAGCCGCTCGCCGCCGCGCGGCGCGAGGGCCCGCAGCAGGGCGCGGCGCCAGGCCTGGTCCACCTTCAGCGTCATCACGCGGTTGAGGAGGTCGTAGCGCGGCGCGATCCGGTCGAACATGGCACGGACCGCGGAGCCGCGGTGCGTGTCGCCCGGCAGCGGGACCGGCTCCGGCATCTAGGCCGCTCCCTTCCTCGGGGTCCACGCCGCCGCCGGCGGCGCCGGGATGGCGGGGCGCTGCGGCGCCGGTGCGCCGGGGACGAGCCGCTGGTAGAGCGCGTCCATCCGCGCCAGCAGCTCCGCCGGGTGGACGCACGGCTCCGGCCACTCCCGCCCGCCCTCCTCGGCCCACTTCTTGGTGGCGTCGACGCCGATCTTGCCGCCGAAGGCGAAGTGCGGCGCCGAGTGGTCGAGGACGTCCACCGGCCCGTCCACCACCACCAGGTCGCGCTTCGCGTCCACGTTGGCGAGGGCGCGCCAGGCGCACTGGGACGCGTCCTGCACGTCCACGTCCTCGTCGAAGACCACCAGCGTCTTGGTGTTGGCCATCTGCCCGGATCCCCACATCCCGTGCATGAGCTTCTTCGCGTGGCCCGGGTACTCCTTGCGGATCGACACCAGGCAGAGGTTGTGGAACACGCCCTCCGCCGGAAACGCCATGTCCACCACCTCGGGGAAGACCAGCTGCAGCATGGGCAGGAAGAGCCGCTCGGTCGCCTTCCCCAGCCACAGGTCCTCCATCGGCGGCGGCCCGACCACCGTCGCCGGGTAGACGGCGTCGCGCCGGTGGGTGATGGCCGCGACCTCGAGGGAGGGGTAGTCGTCCGCGAGCGAGTAGAACCCGGTGTGATCGCCGAACGGGCCCTCGCGCACCAGCGGCGCCGAGGTGTCCACGAAGCCCTCGACGACGAAGTCCGCGTCGGCGGGGACGTCGAGGTCGGTGGCGACCCCCTTCACCAGCGGGACCGCCTCGCCGCGCAGGAACCCGGCGAAGAGGTACTCGTCGATCCCGGGCGGCAGCGGGGCCGAGGCGCAGTAGGTGAGCGCGGGGTCGCCGCCCAGCGCGATGGCGACCGGCATCCGCTCGCCGCGCTTGCGGTAGGCGCGCCAGTGCGCGGTGGCGGTCTTGTGGAGCTGCCAGTGCATCGCGAGCCGCCGCGGGCCGAGGACCTGGAGGCGGTACATGCCGACGTTGCGGAGCCCCGTCTCCGGGTCGCGGGTGATCACCTGCGGCAGCGTCAGGTACGGCCCGCCGTCGTGCGGCCAGGTGGTGAGCACCGGGAGCGCGGACAGGTCCGGCTCGCGGATCACCACCTCCTGACACGCGCCGCTCCCCACCCGCCGCGGCGCCATCGACGCGAGCCGGCCCAGCTTGGGGAGCATCTTCAGCTTCTCCCAGAAGCCCTGCGGCGGCGCGGTGTGCAGCAGCGCCCGCAGCTCGCGCGCGTGCTCCTCGAAGTCGTCCGACGAGAGCGCCCAGCTCGTGCGCCGGCGCGTGCCGAAGAGGTTCATCGCGACGGGGAACGCCCCGGCGCGCGGGTGCTCGAAGAGGAGCGCCGGCCCCTCCTGCTTGGCGGCGCGATCGGCGAGCGCGGCCATCTCCAGGACGGGGTCGACGGGCTCCTTCACCCGGACCAGCTCGCCCGCCTGTTCGAGCCGATCGAGGAAACCCCGCAGCGAGCGGTAGGCCATGCGGCGCGGATCTCTACTCCAGCGGCCCGCTTGTTTCAATGATCGTTGAAGGATAGAACGTCGCCGTGCGAACCATCCGCGTGGCCCACAGCCCCGATTCGGACGACGCCTTCATGTACTACGGCTTCGCCTCGGGAGCGGTCCGGGTGGAGGGGCTCACCTTCGAGCAGGCGCTCAGCGACATCGAGTCCGCCAACCACGCCGCCGGCGACGGCCGGTACGACGTGACCGCCATCTCGGCGGCCGCCTATCCCTTCCTCGCCGGTCGCTACCTGCTCCTCGACTCCGGGGCGTCGTTCGGCGACGGCTACGGTCCCAGAGTCGTCGTCCCCGCCGCCTCTCCGGCGGTGCGCGTCGACGACCTCGCGGGCAAGCGGGTCGCCACGCCGGGCGTCCGCACCAGCGCGGCCCTGGCGCTCCGCCTCCGCCTCCCCGAGCACGAGGCCGTCGCGATGGACTTCAAGGAGGTCGGCCCAGCGGCCAGGCGCGGCGAGGTGGACGCCGCGCTCGTCATCCACGAGGGTCAGCTCACCGCCGAGGAGGAGGGCTTCCGGGTGCTGCTCGACCTCGGCGCGGACTGGAAGGCGCGCACCGGGCTGCCCCTGCCGCTCGGCCTCAACGCGGTGAAGCGCGACCTGCCCGCGGAGGTCCGCCTCTCCGTGGCCCGCGCCTGGGCCGCGTCCATCGAGCACGCCCTCGCCCACCGGCGCGAGGCGCTCGACTACGCCATGTCGTTCGCGCGCGGCCTCGACCGCGGCCGGGCCGACACCTTCGTCGGCATGTACGTCAACGACTGGACGCGCGGGCTCGGCTCCGTGGGTCGCCGCGCGGTGGAGCTGTTCCTGGGCGAGGCCGCCTCCCGCGGGCTGGTGCCGCCGGCGCGGGTCGAGTTCCAGGAGCGTTGAAGGGACCGGGAGGGGGTTGTCTCGCGGTACGTGCCCGTTCGACCGCGTTCCCGCCGCGGCCGACCTGGGCTATTCTCCACCCCGGAATGGATCGCCGCGCCCGCGCCCGCGAGCTGCTCTCCTCGGCCCTCGCCGAGGTGGAGAAGGAGCTCTCGGCTCCGCGCACCAACCTCTGCCCGAACCAGCTCGGCACCGCCCGCGAGACGCTGCGCGGATACCTCGCCACGCTGGACACGGACGCGCTCCCTCCCCGGCGCGATCGCGCGGAGGGGCTCGGGCGGATGATCCTCGACTCGTGGCCCTACGACTCGCCGCTCGGGACCGCGATCCTCCAGGCCGAGCGCGCCTGGAGGAACTGCTGATCGGTCCGCGCGCCGCGCGGTGACGAGATCCTCATCAAGCGTGGCGATCTTGAACGATCGGCCAGATCGCGCGATCCGGCTTGAATCCGTGGTGAATTTCCTCTTGCCATCGGATCCGCCGTCGGAACTCTCTACACCCGTGCAAAGCTCCGCTGGGAGGCGCAACGGCGCACCGAATAGTTTCATGATTCCAGGGTATTGACGCGGCGACGCCGCCCCCGCCGCTGGCGCCTTACTTGCGATGGAGAAGCGTGGACGCGGGGGGACGCAAGGCGCCCCTTCGGCCGTCGCCGCTCGCTCCGAGCGGGGGAGGTCGTCATGAACGGTTCCATCGAGAAGGCGCTCGGCGGTCCCATCCTGACCCGCGGGATGCTCGCGGCGTTCGCCCTCGTCGGCGCCGCGGCTGCCGTGGTGACGACCCGGCTGCTGGCGGGCCTCGGCGCGGTGAGCGCGATGACGGACGGGTACGCCTGGGGCATCTGGAAGCCCCTCAACGTCGTCACCTTCACCGGCGTGGGCGCGGGCGCCCTGGGGCTCGCGCTCGTCACCTACATCGCGAACCGCGGTCGCTACCATCCGCTGGTGCGTTCCGCGGTGCTGGTCGGCGCGATCACCTACACGCTCGCCGGGCTCTCGGTCATCGTCGACCTGGGCCGCTGGTGGAACGTGTGGGCGCTCTTCGTGCCGCCCTGGTGGAACCTGTCCTCGGTCCTGCTCGAGGTCGCGCTCTGCGTGATCTCGTACTGCGCGGTGCTCTGGATCGAGGTGCTCCCGGCGGTCCTGGAGCGGTGGGAGCAGGCGCCTCCCTCGCCGCTGCAGCGGCTCGCGGCGGTCGCCCTGCCGCGGCTGCGCGGCGCCTTCCCCTTCATCCTGGCGCTGGCCATCGTCCTGCCCTTCATGCACCAGTCGTCGCTCGGATCGCTCTTCCTGGTGACGCCCACCAAGCTCCACCCGCTCTGGCATTCCAGCTGGCTCCCCGCGCTCTTCCTCCTCTCCTGCCTGAGCATGGGGTTCGGCGCCGTCATCGTGGTGGACACGCTCACGCACCTGGCGTGGCGGCGCGCCCGCGACCTGCGGCTGCTCTCGTCGCTCGCGGTGGTGCTGTCCGTGCTCTCGCTCGGGTACCTGGCGCTGCGCCTCGGCGACCTCGCCTGGTCGGGAAAGCTCGCCCAGATCCGCGGCGTCCACGGCGTGCTGTTCCTGGCGGAGCTGGCGCTCTTCGGCTACCCGGCGGTGCGCCTCCTCCAGCCCTCGTACCGCAGGAACCCCGGACTGCTCTTCTGGGCGGCGCAGCTCGCGCTGGCGGCCGGCACGCTCTACCGCTTCGACGTCTACCTGATCGCGTTCGATCCGGGGGCGGGCTGGTCGTACTTCCCGTCCCTGGGCGAGCTCCTGTTCTCCGCCGGGCTCGCGGCCGCAGGCGTCGCGACCTATGCACTGTTCGTGAAGAAGTTCCCCGTCCTATGCGGCGTCGCAGCCCAGGAGGTCCCGGCACCCGCGGCGCGGCCGCTGCGGCGCATGGCAGGCTGAACCTCCCTCGACGTCTCGGGATCGCGCGTGTGGCGCCCCGCCCTTCGCGGCAGGGCGCCACAACTTTCATTGATACGACCCAAATATCTCGCCGCCTACATGGCCGAAGTTCCAAGGAAACGAAAAGCTTGCGCGCAAAAAACGCAGTGACTTGTCGTGCGTCAAGGATGCCGGGGGAGGGGGCAGCGTCATGATGCCGCATACCATCGCGAGCGAAGGTCGTGCTCGCGGAGGAGGCTCACATGCCGCATGCGACGGCAGTCGAGGGCGCCTCCCGCCTCTCCCGGCGAGACTTCGTGAAGGTCTGCTCCGCGGCGGCCGCCGCGGTCGGCCTCCCGGCGTGGGCCGGCGAGAAGATGGCGGAGGCGGTGGCCAGGGGGAAGAAGCCCTCGGTCGTCTGGCTTCACTTCCAGGAATGCACCGGCTGCACCGAGTCGCTCCTCCGCGCCAGTCACCCGGACGTCGCCTCCCTGGTGCTCGACCTCGTCTCGCTCGACTACCACGAGACGCTGGCGGCGGCGGCCGGCGATCAGCTCGAGGCCAACCTCGAGCAGGCCAAGGCGCGCGGCGGCTACGTGCTCATCGTCGAGGGCGCCATCCCTACCCGCGACGGCGGCATCTACTGCCGGGTGGGCGGCCGGACCGCGGCGGACTCGCTCCAGAGCGCCGCCGACAGGGCGGCCGCCATCATCGCCATCGGCTCCTGCGCGTCGTGGGGCGGCATCCCCGCCTCGCCCCCTAATCCCACCGGCGCCGCCGGCGTCCCCCAGCTCCTCAAGGGGAAGACGGTGGTGACGCTGCCGGGCTGTCCGGCGAACCCGTACAACCTGCTCGGAACGGTCCTCCAGTTCGCGACCTTCGGCACGCTGCCCAAGCTCGACGACAAGGGGCGGCCGGCCTTCGCCTACGGCCGCGTCATCCACGAGGACTGCCCGCGGCGGCCGCACTTCGACGCCGGCCGGTTCGCGCAGGCGTTCGGCGACGACGGGCACCGCAACGGCTGGTGCCTCTACAAGCTCGGCTGCAAGGGTCCGCAGACGCACGCCAACTGCTCGCTGCTCCCGTTCTGCGAGGTGCCGGGGGCGTGGCCCGTCGGCATCGGCCACCCGTGCGTGGGCTGCACCGAGCAGGGCATCCTCTTCGGCGCGCCGCTCCCGGGCGAGCGCAACAACATCCCCATCTTCGTCAACCTGCCGCTCGAGAAGCCCACCGCGCCGATGGCGTACCCGGGCGTCACCACCTCGCGCGGCGAGGTGAGCACGGTGGCGGTCGGCGTCGCCGGCGCGCTGATCGGCGCCGCGGCGGGCGCCGGCTACGTCGCCTCTCGAAAGCTCGCCGGACCCCGGGACGAGGGCAGCGGGGAGGAGAAGCCATGACCACCGTCTCTCGCAGGACCGCACTCAGGACCCTCGCCGCCGCCACCGGCGCCGCCGCGCTGGCGCCGTCCCCCGCCGAGGCGCGCGTCGCCAGGGTGTCCGGCCCCGACGACGTGGGCCTGCTCTGCGACTCGACCCGCTGCATCGGGTGCCGCGCCTGCGTCACGCGCTGCCGCGAGGCGAACGGGATGGCCCCCGACGTGCAGCTCGTGAACGGCGTCGCCTACGACGCGCCGCTCGACCTG
Organism: Anaeromyxobacteraceae bacterium; assembly: GCA_035519395.1. Lineage (GTDB taxonomy): Bacteria > Myxococcota > Myxococcia > Myxococcales > Anaeromyxobacteraceae > Anaeromyxobacter. The sequence continues at coordinate 12,084 of DATIWK010000103.1, forward strand.
AACGGGCAGACGCTCACGGTCATCAAGCGCTGGGAGGACGGCGAGAAGAGCGGGTTCGTGAAGGCGCAGTGCATGCACTGCGCCGATCCCGCCTGCTGCTCCGTCTGCATGCTGGGCGCCCTCCACAAGGAGGCGCGCGGCGTGGTCGCCTACGACGTGGAGAAGTGCGTGGGCTGCCGCTACTGCCAGGTGGCCTGCCCGTTCAACGTCCCGCGCTTCCAGTGGGCGTCGGCGACGCCGCGCATCGTGAAGTGCGAGCTCTGCCGCCACCGCTGGAAGGACGGAAAGGGGCCGGCCTGCGCCGAGGCCTGCCCGCGCGGCGCGGTGGTGTACGGCAAGCGAACCGAGCTGCTCGCGGAGGCGCGCCGCCGCCTGGCGGAGAGCCCAGAGGCGTACCACGGCGGCGTCTTCGGCGAGCGCGAGGGCGGTGGCACGGCGGTCCTGTACCTGTCGCCGGTCCCGTTCGCCACGCTGGGCCTGCCCGAGCTCGCCGCCGAGCCGGTCCCGGCGCTGGGCGAGACCATCCAGCACGGCATCTACAAGGGGTTCGTGGCGCCGGTGGCGCTCTGGGGTGTCCTGGCGTTCGTCGCATGGAAGAACCACCGCGGCCCGAACGAGGAGGAGCAGCCATGACCGTCCGTGCACACCCGGTGGGAGGGAAGCTCCTCACGCCGTTCGTGAAGTTCATGCTCGTCCTCTGGGCGCTCGGCACCGTGGCGGGCCTGTACCGGTTCACCCAGGGGCTGGGCGCCGCCACCGCGATGAACGACGGCTACCCGTGGGGCATCTGGATCGCCGTGGACGTGGTGGTGGGCACCGGGCTCGCCAGCGGCGGCTACGCGCTGGCGCTCGTCGTCTTCATCTTCAACCACGGCCGCTACCACCCGCTGGTCCGGCCCGCCCTCTTGACCAGCCTGCTCGGGTACTCGGTGGCGGGCGTGGCGGTCTTCTTCGACGTGGGGCGCTACTGGAACCTGTGGCGCGTCGGCGTGATGCCCTGGAGCTGGAACGGCACCTCGGTGCTCCTCGAGGTGGCGCTCTGCATGATGACCTACGTGGCGGTGATCGTCGTGGAGCTCTCGCCGGTGCTGCTCGAGAAGCTGCGCGAGAGCCGTCATGCCGGCGTGGCCGGCGCGGCGAGGCGCTGGCTCCCCCGCGTCGAGCGGGCGCTCCCCTTCGTGATCGCCCTCGGCATCGTGCTCCCCACCATGCACCAGTCGAGCCTCGGCTCGCTGCTCCTGGTCGCGGGGACCAAGCTCCACCCCCTCTGGCACACCGGGCTCCTCCCGCTCCTGTTCCTCCTCACCAGCTTCGGCATGGGCTACGCCATCCTCTTCTTCGAGTCGATCTTCTCGAGCGTCGCGTTCAAGCGGCCCATCGAGTCGAAGATGCTCGGCTCGCTCGGCACCTTCGTGGCCGGCGTCGTCGTCGCCTTCGTCCTGGTCCGGTTCGCCGGGCTCATGGCCGAGGACAAGCTCGCCCTCACCGTCACCGGCGGCCCCAAGGCGTTCTTCTTCTGGGCCGAGATCCTCATCCTGCTCGCCGCCGCGTACCAGTTCCTCCAGTCGAGCGTGCGGGCGAGCGCGACGCACCAGCTCCAGGCGGGCCTCCTGGCGCTGGCGGGCGGCGCGCTCTACCGCCTCGACACCTTCCTGGTGGCGTTCGACCCGGGCCGCGGCTGGCACTACTTCCCGTCGATCGGCGAGATCCTGGTCACCCTCGGCCTCATCGCCACCGAGACGGTGGTCTACGTCGTCGCGGTCCGGCGCTTCCCGGTGCTCGGCGGCGTGGCGCTGCCCGCCACCCGGCCCGAGCCGGCCGGCGCCCGGCAGGGGGCGGTGTCATGAGCACGCGCGTCACCATCGACCCCATCACCCGCATCGAGGGGCACCTCCGGATCGACGTGGAGGTCGACGGCGGCCGCGTGAGCAGGGCCTGGTCGAGCGGCACGATGTGGCGCGGCATCGAGACCATCCTCAAGGGACGCGACCCGCGCGACGCGTGGGTGTTCACCCAGCGCATCTGCGGGGTCTGCACCACCGTCCACGCCATCACCTCGGTGCGCAGCGTGGAGCACGCCCTGCGCCTCGAGGTGCCGCTCAACGCCCAGCTCATCCGCAACCTGGTCATCGCGGCCCACGCGCTCCACGACCACGTGGTGCACTTCTACCACCTGTCCGCGCTGGACTGGGTGGACGTCACCAAGGCGCTGGGAGCCGATCCGGCCAAGACCTCCGCGCTCGCGGAGTCGATCTCGGCGTGGCCGGGCAACTCCCGGAACGAGCTCGCCGCGGTGAAGGCCAGGCTGGCCGACTTCGTCAAGGCCGGCCAGCTCGGGATCTTCCAGAACGGCTACTGGGGCCACCCGGCGATGCGGCTCACGCCGGAGGTGAACCTGCTCGCCGTCTCGCACTACCTGCAGGCGCTGGAGGTGCAGCGCAAGGCCAACCAGGCCGTGGCCATCCTGGGCGGCAAGACCCCCAACATCCAGAACCTGGCGGTGGGCGGGGTCGCCAACGCCATCAACCTCGACAGCCCCTCCGCGCTCAACATGGAGAAGCTGTACCAGGTGAAGACCCTCCTCGAGGAGGTCCAGCAGTTCGTCACGCAGTGCTACTTCCCGGACGTGGCCGCGGTGGCCAGCTTCTACCCGGAGTGGCTGGGTCACGGCGCCGGCGTGAAGAACTACCTGGCCGTCCCCGATCTCCCCACCGACGCCAAGATGACGAGGTTCGACCTGCCGGGCGGCGTCATCGTCGACGGCGACCTCGCCAAGATCCGCCCCATCACCAGCTGGGACGACCCCTACCTCAAGACGCACGTCGAGGAGTCCATCGCGCACTCGTACTACGACGGCGCCTGGTCCCGGGGTCCGTGGGAGGAGGACACGGTCCCGAAGTACACCGGCGACTGGGTCCGGGAGACGCCGGCGCCCGAGCGCTACAGCTGGGTGAAGGCGCCGCGCCTGGAGGGGCGGCCGATGCAGGTCGGCCCGCTCGCGCAGGTGCTGGTGGGCTACGCGCTCGGGCACGAGCGGATCAAGTTCTGGGCCGACAAGTGCCTCGAGACGGCCGGCGCGCTCGCCAAGGTGAAGCTCGGACCGGCGGTGCTCCACTCCACGCTGGGCCGCCACGCGGCGCGCGCCATCCGCACCGCGGTGCTCGCCGAGCTGGCGCTCAAGCACTGGAAGCTGCTCGTCGAGAACGTCGGCAAGGGGGACACCACGGTGTTCGTCGAGCCGAAGTTCCCCTCTGGCGAGGTCCGGGGCGTCGGCTTCCACGAGGCGCCCCGGGGCACGCTCTCGCACTGGTGCGTCCTGCGCGACGGGAAGATCGCGAACTACCAGGCGGTCGTGCCGTCCACCTGGAACGCGGGCCCCCGCGACGGCAAGGACCAGCCCGGGCCCTACGAGGCCTCCCTGGTCGGGAACCCGGTGGCCGATCCCAAGCTGCCGCTGGAGGTGCTCCGCACCATCCACTCGTTCGACCCGTGCCTCGCCTGCGCCATCCACACGGTCGACGCGGAGGGGAACGACATCGCCCGCGTCCGCGCCGCCTAGCGGCCGCGCCGCTGCCACCGATCGCGCGGGCTCCGCGCGAGAACCGAGGTGCGAGATGGGCTCCAGCGCCGCGCGTCACCTCCACTCCGTGGACCGGAGGCCGCCGCCGCCCCCGCGCGTCCCCCGGCGCGACCTCGCCGCCGTGGCGCGGATGCTCGCCCTCACGCTGGCCGGCGTGGTGGCGGGCACGGTGGTGGTCGTGCTCGTCCTGCTGGCCCTGACCATCGCCGCGCCGCTCGTCTTCGTCCTGGCGCTGGCCCTCGTCCACCGCATGGGCCAGGCCCGCGACCTGCTCCAGCGCCGCCGGCACCTGCGCGTCGTCCCGGCGCCGGCGCCGGTGCTCGCGCGGCGTGCGGGCGGGGCGCAGGCCTAGCGCCGGCTCAAAACGCCCGCTCGGTCAGCGTCACCGCTGCCTCGCGGAGCGCGGCGCGGTGGACGCCTTCCGGGACCTCCTGGAGCGCCGCCATCGCGTCCCGGGTGTGCTCGCGGGCGAGCGCCCGGGCGGCGTCGACGCCCCCGACCCGCTTCACCACCGCGATGACGTCGGCCGCCACTTCCTGGGCAGGGGCCTTGCCCTCGACGAGGAGCACCAGGCGCTGGCGGAGGTCGGGGTCGGCGGCGACCGCGCGGATCAGCGGCAGGGTCGCCTTGCCCTCCAGCAGGTCCTGTCCGAGCCGCTTCCCGAGCAGCCCCGGGTCGGCGGCGTAGTCGAGGGCGTCGTCCACGAGCTGGAAGGCGATCCCGATCCCCTCGCCGAAGCGCGCCAGGGCCTCCGGCACGCGCCCCGTCACCCCGGCGGCCCAGGCGCCTGCCGCCGCGGCCCAGCCGAACAGCGAGGCGGTCTTGCCGATGACCACGTCCAGGTAGTCCTTCTCGGACGCGGCGAAGGTCCCGCGCAGCGAGAGCTGCAGCACCTCTCCCTCGACCAGCCGCCGCATGGTCCTGAGCAGCGACGGCAGCGCCGCGGAGCGGGAGGGCTGCGCGCTCACGATCTCGAGCGCCCGGGTGAGGAGCCAGTCGCCGGAGAGCACCGAGACGGCGTTCCCCCAGATCACGCGCGAGGCGGGCTGGCCGCGGCGCACCGGGCCGTCGTCGATGACGTCGTCGTGGAGCAGCGTCGCCGAGTGCGTCAGCTCCGCCGCCACCGCGAACGGCACCGCGCCGCCCATCTCGCCGCCGCAGGAGCCGCAAGCGAGGAGCGTCACCATGGGCCGGATCCGCTTCCCGCCGGCGCCCACCAGGTGCCGGGCGGCGGCCTTGAGCCGCTCCTCGGCGTCTTCGGTCGCCTCGCGGAGCTGCAGCTCCAGCGCCGCCAGCGTCTCCGGCAGGGTGGGGACCTCGGCGAGGGCCGCCTGCGCGCGCTCGGGGCGGACGCCGCGGTTCGCGCTCGCGTCGAGCTGGGACAGGATGACCTGCTCGGAACCCATGAAGCCCTCCGGCGGCGCCGGCTTCAGGAAAAGTTGAAGCTGCGTATAGCGCGGCCGGACCGCCGGGGTCAACGCGCGCCGGGCCGTGGCGCGAGCGTATCCGCGCCGTGGAGCCGCCCCCGCGAAGGCCCGGCGGTGAATTCGCTTCGGGTGAATGTCGGACCCGGCGGCCCGGCGCCACGGGCGAGGCGGTCACCCCGGACGGCGGGTCTCCTCCCCTGCGCTCTCACGCACCTCGAGCCTCCCCGCCGATCTTCGCCCGAGGGAGGGCGCGGACCGTCGAGGGGTCTGGCGGGCGCGCAGCGCCCCCCAGGAGGATCGGTGCTACCGTGCCGGCGTGCCGGTGGTGAAGCTCGTCCTCGAGTACGACGGGACCCGCTACGTCGGGTGGCAGGTGCAGCCCAACGGGCCGTCGATCCAGGCCGAGGTCGAGCGGGCCCTCGCCGCGCTGCACGAGGGGCCGCGGCGGGTGACGGCCGCCGGCCGCACCGACGCCGGGGTCCACGCGCGCGGGCAGGTGGTCTCCTTCCGCGAGGAGCGGCCGCTGCCGCTCGCCGCCTACGTGAAGGGGATGAACGCGCTGCTGCCGGACGACGTCGCGGTGCGCGAGGCGAGCGTGGAGCCGGACGGGTTCGACGCGCGGCGCAGCGCGAGCGGCAAGCGCTACCGCTACCGGATCGAGAACGCGGCGACGCGCGCGCCGCTCACCGCGCGCGTGGCGTGGCAGGTGTTCCGGCCGCTCGACGTCGCGGCGATGCGCGAGGCCGCCACGCACCTGGTGGGCCGCCACGACTTCGCCGCGTTCCAGGCGGCCGACTGCGCCGCCCGGCATGCCGTCCGCGAGGTGCGGCGGCTGGAGGTGACCGGCGAGCCGGGCGGCCGGATCGACGTGGTGGTCGAGGCGACCGCCTTCGTGAAGCACATGGTCCGCAACGTCGTCGGCACGCTGGTCGAGGTGGGGGAGGGGCGGCGCGCGCCCGGCTCCCTCCCGGCGCTCCTGGCGGGCGGCGACCGGACCCGGGCCGGCCGCACCGCGCCGCCGCAGGGGCTCTGCCTCGAGGCGGTGTTCTACGGGCCCCGCCACCATCCGGGCCGCGCGTGAGCTGACCGCCGCGGCTGTGATAACCTCGTCCCCCTTCTCCCTCGCCCCCGGGGCGGAGTCAGGTGCCATGAGCCAGAAGAAGATGAAGGTCGGAGTCCTCGGCGCGACCGGGATGGTCGGACAGCGCTTCGTCGCGCTGCTCGAGAAGCACCCCTGGTACGACGTCGCGCTCGTCGCCGCGAGCGCGAACTCCGCGGGTCAGAAGTACGCCGACGCGGTGAAGGGGCGCTGGGCGCTCCGGTCGGCCATCCCCGCCGGCACCGCGGCGCTCACGGTCAAGAACGCCTCGGCCGTCGACGAGATCGCGGGGCAGGTGGACTTCGTCTTCTGCGCGGTGGACATGAGCAAGGAGGAGACCGCGAAGCTCGAGGAGGACTACGCGCGCCGCGAGACGCCGGTGGTCTCCAACAACTCCGCCCACCGGTGGACGCCCGACGTCCCCATGATGGTCCCGGAGATCAACCCCGAGCACGCCGAGGTCATCCACGCCCAGCGCAAGCGCCTGGGAACCAGCCGCGGCTTCGTGACCGTGAAGCCGAACTGCTCCATCCAGAGCTACGTCCCCGCCATCCACCCGCTCATGAAGTTCGGGCCGAAGCGGCTCGCGGTCTGCACCTACCAGGCGATCAGCGGCGCGGGGAAGACCTTCGAGAGCTGGCCGGAGATGGTGGACAACGTCATCCCCTTCATCAAGGGCGAGGAGGAGAAGAGCGAGCAGGAGCCCATGAAGATCTGGGGCCGCGTCGCCGGCGGCCAGATCGAGAAGGCCCGCGACCCGGTCATCACCGCCCAGTGCATCCGAGTCCCCGTCACCGACGGCCACTTGGCCGCGGTGTTCGTGGCCTTCGACCGCAAGCCGGAGAGGGCGGAGGTGCTGGAGCTGTGGCGGAGCTTCGCGGGCAAGCCGCAGAAGCTCGGGCTGCCCTCGGCGCCCAAGCCGTTCCTGCAGTACTTCGAGGACGACACGCGGCCGCAGACGAGGCTCGACCGCGACGCGGGGAACGGGCAGGCGGTCACGGTCGGCCGGCTCCGGAACGACGCGCTCTTCGACTACCGCTTCGTCGCGCTCTCTCACAACACCGTGCGCGGGGCGGCCGGCGGCGCCGTGCTGACCGCCGAGCTGCTCACCTCCGAGGGTTACATCCAGCCGAAGTAGCCGCACGCCCCCCGACACGAGGGGAAGTGCAGGGCCGGGCGGAGGAGCCCGGCCCGGAGCGACCGGGGGTTCGGGGGGCGGTACGCCCCCCGACACGATCGACAGCGCAGGCCAGGCGCGCGGCTTAGAGCTGCCGGGTGCGCGTGTTCGTCGCCGGCGCCACGGGCGTCCTGGGCCTGCCGGTTGTCCGGCGCCTCGCGGCGGCGGGGCACGAGGTGATCGGGCTCACCCGTTCGGCCGCGAAGGCCCGCCTCCTGGCGGCGCTCGGCGCCGAGGTGTCCGTCGCGGATGCCCTCGACGCGCCGGCGCTCAGGGCCGCGGTGCTCGCCGCGCGGCCGCACGCCCTCGTCCACCTCCTCACCGCCCTGGCGGGCCGGTCGCTGCGCAGGCCCTCCGACCTCGCGGCGACGAACGCGCTCCGCACCGCCGGGACGCGCACCCTGCTCGATGCGGCGGCGGGCGCCGGCGTCCGGCGGTTCGTCGCGGAGTCGATGGTGCTCGCGTACGGCTACGGGGCTCACGGCGACAGGCCGCTCACCGAGGACGATCCCCCCGCGCGGCGCGCCTCCGACCCCGCGCTCCAGGCGGCGGTCGACGCGCTGCGCTCGCTCGAGGAGCAGGTGATCGCCGCGAGCGCGGCCTGGCGCGTCGAGGGGTCGGCGCTGCGGCTCGGGGTCCTCTACGGCCCGGGCGCGTCCGACGCCTCGGTGGCGGCGCTGCGGCGGCGGGCCCTGCCGCTCCCGGGCGGCGGCCGTGGCGCCGCCCTGCCGGTGGTCCACGTCGAGGACGCGGCGGACGCTCTCGTCCGCGCGCTCGACGGGAGCCGTCCCGGCGCCGTCTACAACGTCGCCGAGCCGGCCGCGGCGCCGCTCGGGGAGTGGTACGCCGCCATGGCGCGCGCCGCCGGCGCGCCGCCGCCCCGCTCGATGCCCATGTGGCTCGCCCGGCGGGTGGCGCCGTTCGCCGCGGCGCTGTTCGAGACGCGGCTCGCCGTCTCCAGCGAGCGCGCGCGCCGCGAGCTGGGCTGGGCGCCGAGGGCGGGCGACACCCGCGACTGCGTCGCCTCCCCCGCGCCGCCGCCCTGAAATGAAGAAAGGCCCGGCCCTCCGGCCGGGCCTCCCACGAGGCGCCTGGGCGCCGCGTTGCTACAGCGGCTTGACGTTCGCCGCCTGCAGGCCCTTGGGGCCCTTCTTCACCTCGAACTCCACCCGCTGTCCCTCCTTGAGCGAGCGGAAGCCCTCCGACTGGATCGCGGTGTGATGGCAGAAGACGTCCTCACCGCCGCCGTCCTGCGTGATGAAGCCGAAACCCTTCGCGTCGTTGAACCACTTCACGATGCCACTGGCCATTCAGCACACTTCCTTCGTATTCGGCGCGGCGACGTGCCGGCCGGACCCGCCTCGGACTGGGCGTGGACCCTGAAACCCTAATCGGATCGGCGACGGGGATTCAAGGGGGGGGACCCGATCGCGGGCCGTAGATCCCCCGGCCGGCCTCGGCCGGTCCGGCGGGTCCGCGCCGCCGACGTGCTCCCCTCCCGGCACCGCCCCGGCGTCAGTGCACCGTCCCGGCCTGCTCGGGCCCGCGGACGCCCTTCGCGAACGTGATGTTCCCGTCCTTCCCCTCGTCCACCACCACGTGGTCGCCGGGCCTGAACTCGCCCTGCAGGAGCCGCGTGGCGAGCGGGTCCTGGACCATCCGCTGGCTGGCCCGCTTGAGCGGCCGGGCGCCGTAGACCGGGTCGTAGCCCGCGTCGGCGATCGCCTCGCGCGCCGCCTCGGTCAGCTCGATGGTGATGCGGCGCTCCTCGAGCAGCTTGCGCAGGCGTCCCAGCTGGATCTCGACGATGCGTCCCACGTCGTCGCGCGTCAGCGGCCGGAAGACCACGATGTCGTCCACCCGGTTCAGGAACTCGGGGCGGAACTCGGCGCGCAGGTGCTCGAGCGCCGCCTCGCGGATCTGGGCCAGGTCCGTGCCGGGGCGGCCGGCGAGCCGCTGGATCTCCGCCGAGCCGATGTTGGAGGTCATGATCACCACCGCGTTCCGGAAGTCCACGGTGCGGCCCTGGCCGTCGGTGAGCCGGCCGTCGTCGAGGACCTGGAGGAGCACGTTGAAGACGTCGTGGTGCGCCTTCTCGATCTCGTCGAAGAGGATCACCGCGTAGGGCCGGCGCCGCACCGCCTCGGTGAGCTGGCCTCCCTCCTCGTAGCCCACGTACCCGGGGGGCGCGCCGATGAGCCGCGCCACCGCGTGCTTCTCCATGTACTCGGACATGTCGAGGCGGACCATCGCCGTCTCGGAGTCGAAGAGGAACTCCGCGAGCGCGCGGGCGGTCTCGGTCTTCCCCACGCCGGTCGGGCCCAGGAAGATGAACGAGCCGATGGGCCGGTTGGAATCCTGGAGCCCCGACCGCGCGCGCCGGACCGCGGCCGAGACGGCGGCGATGGGCTCCTCCTGGCCGACGACGCGCCGGGCGAGCCGCGCCTCCATCGAGAGGAGCTTCTCCACCTCGCCCTCGAGCAGGCGCGAGACCGGGATGCCGGTCCACTTGGAGACCACCTCGGCGATCTCCTCCGGCGTGACCTCCTCCTTGAGCATCGCCCCGCCCTTCTGGACGGCGGCGAGCCTCTCCTCCAGCTCCCGCTGCTTGCGCACCAGCTCGGGCACCCGGCCGAACTTGATCTCGGCGGCCTTCTGGAAGTCGGCGGCGCGCTCCGCCTGCGCCTGCTCGTTCTTGGCGTGGTCGATCTCGACCTTCACCCCCGCCAGCTCCTGGATCACCTGCTTCTCGGCGTCCCAGCGGCTCTTCAGGCCCGCGAACTCCTCGTTCAGCGCCGCCAGCTCCTTCTCCACCTCGGCGAGCCGTGCCCGCGAGGCCTCGTCCTTCTCCTTGGCGAGCCCCTGCTTCTCGATCTCGAGCTGGCCGATGCGGCGGCGGACCTCGTCCACCTCGGTGGGCATCGAGTCGATCTCGATGCGGAGCCGGCTCGCGGCCTCGTCCACCAGGTCGATGGCCTTGTCGGGCAGGAACCGGTCGGCGATGTAGCGGTGGGAGAGCCGAGCCGCGTCCACCAGCGCCGCGTCCTGGATCCGCACCTTGTGGTGCAGCTCGTAGCGGTCCTTGAGCCCGCGCAGGATGGAGATGGTGTCCTGCACCGAGGGCTCGCCCACGAACACCGGCTGGAAGCGCCGCTCCAGCGCCGGGTCCTTCTCCACGTGCTTGCGGTACTCCTTGACGGTGGTCGCCCCGATGGCGTGCAGCTCGCCGCGCGCCAGGGCCGGCTTCAGCATGTTGCCGGCGTCCATCGCGCCCTCGGCGGCCCCGGCGCCCACGATGGTGTGCATCTCGTCGATGAAGAGGACGATCTGTCCCTCGGAGGCGACGACCTCCTTGAGCACCGCCTTGAGGCGCTCCTCGAACTCCCCGCGGTACTTCGCGCCGGCGACCATGGCGCCGAGGTCGAGCCCCAGGAGCCGCTTCCCCTTCAGGCCCTCCGGCACGTCCCCGTCCACGATGCGGCGGGCGAGCCCCTCGACGATGGCGGTCTTGCCGACGCCCGGATCGCCGACCAGCACCGGGTTGTTCTTGGTGCGGCGCGAGAGGATCTGGACCACGCGCCGGATCTCGTCGTCCCGGCCGATGACCGGATCGAGCTTCCCCTGCCTGGCGAGCTCGGTCAGGTCCTTCGCGTACTTCTCGAGCGCGCGGTACTGGCCCTCCGCCTCGGGCGAGGTGACGCGCGCGCCGCCGCGGATGTCCTTGAGCGCGCCGCGGATCCGGTCGGCGGTCGCTCCCGCCGAGCGGAGCGCGTCGCCCGCGCCGCCCTTCTCGGCCGCGGCGGCGAGGAGCAGGTGCTCGGTCGAGACGTACTCGTCCTTGAGCTTCTTCGCCTCGTCCTCGGCCCGGTCCACCAGCTTCATGAGCCGGTTCGAGAGGTAGGGCTCCGCGCCCTGGACCTTCGCGACGGCGCGCAGCTCGTCCTCGACGCGCGAGGCGACGAGCTGCGGGGCGGCGCCGATCTTCTCCAGGACGGGGCGGGCGACTCCCTCCGACTGGTCGAGCAGCGCGAGCACGAGGTGCTCCACGTCGATGGCCTGGTGGTCGCGGCGGCGCGCCTCGGCCTGCGCCGCCTGGAGCGCCTCCTGGGCCTTGACGGTCAGCTTCTCGGTACGCATGGCGGGAACGTAACGCCGGGATCGACCCTGGCAAGCCGGCGGACTTCCTGGGCTGGTGGCATCTTGCCGGGGCACCAGCCCCCCGGACCCCCGGTCGCTTCGGCTTGCCCTCGGACTCTCCACGACCCTGGGCTGGAGGGGGGCCAGGCTCCTCCGCCTGGCCCTCCGCTCTCCCCCGACACCCCCCCGACAAGAACGTTGCGTCAAGCGCGCCCCGGGGGTCATCCCTGTGTGGCGCACGGCCCCCGTCCGGCGGAGGAACGTTGTCCCCGGTGAACTCCCCCTCGATCCTCGCCGTCGGCCGGGCGCTCCCGCCGCACTTCGTGGATCAGGGGACGCTCACCGCCGCGCTCTCGGCGGCGTGGTCGCGGGAGCACTTCAACGCCGCGCGGCTCGCCGACATCCACCGGGCGGCCCTGGTGGCCGGGCGACACCTGTCCCTCCCGCTCGCGGAGTACGCGTCGCTCGACGGGTTTGGCAAGCGGAACGAGGCCTTCATGCGCGTCGGCCTCGAGGTGGGCGAGCGGGCGATCCGGGACGGCCTCGCCGCCGCCGGGCTTTCGCCCGCGGACGTCGGCCACCTGTTCTTCGTGACCGTCACCGGCATCGCCACCCCCTCGCTGGACGCGCGGCTCATGAACCGGCTCGGGCTGCCGCCGTCCGTGCGGCGGACGCCGATCTTCGGCCTGGGCTGCATGGCGGGGGCCGCGGGCGTGGCGCGGGCGGCGGACGCGCTCCGCGCCTGGCCCGGCGACGTGGCGGTGATGCTCTCGGTGGAGCTGTGCTCGCTCACGCTCCAGCAGGAGGACCTCTCGGTCACGAACGTGGTCGCGACCGGCCTCTTCGGCGACGGCGCGGCGGCGGTTATCCTCGCGGGTGGCGAGCGGGCCCTGCCGCGGCGCGCCGGGCCGCGCATCGTCGCCACCCGGTCGGTGTTCTATCCCGACACGGAGTGGGTGATGGGCTGGGACGTCGTCGACAGCGGGTTCAAGGTCCTGCTCTCGGCGAAGGTGCCGGAGGTGATCGAGGCGCGCATCGGCGCCGACGTGGACCGCTTCCTCGGGGACCACGGGCTGGACCGCGGCCGCATCCGCCACTGGGTGGCACACACCGGCGGGCCCAAGGTGCTGGAGGCGTTCCGGAGGTCCCTCGACCTGCCCCACCAGGCGGTGGCCCGCTCCCTCGCCTCGCTGCGGGAGGTCGGGAACCTCTCCTCCGCCTCGGTGCTCTTCGTGCTCGGCGACCTGCTCGACGCGGGCGAGGCGCGCGAGGGCGACCTGGGCGTCCTCGCGGCGATGGGGCCGGGGTTCGCCTCGGAGCTGGTGCTGCTGCGATGGTGACGGCGCACGCCATCGCCTGGGCGTGGCTCGCCCTCACGGGCGCGGAGCGGCTGGCGGAGCTGGCGGTGTCCTCCCGCAACGCGCGCCGCCTCCTCGCCGCGGGCGCCGTCGAGTCCGGGCGCGGCCACTACCGGGGGATGGTCGCGTTCCACGCGGCCTTCCTCGGCGCGTGCGCCGCCGAGCCCCTCGCCTTCCCGGCGCCCTGGCCGGCGGCGGCGGCGTGGGCGGCGCTGGCGGTGGCCGCCGCCGCGCAGGGCCTGCGCTGGTGGGCGGTCGCCACGCTCGGTCCGCGGTGGTCCACGCGGATCGTGGTCCTCCCCGGTGCCGCGCCGGTGACGCGCGGTCCGTACCGCTGGCTGCGCCATCCGAACTACCTGGCGGTGGCCGCCGAGATCGCCGCGCTTCCGCTCGCGCTCGGGGCCTGGCGCACGGCCCTGGCCTTCACCGCCGGCAACGCGGCGCTCCTCGCCGTCCGCATCCGGGCGGAGGAGGCGGCGCTGGGCGAGCCGTGGCGCGACGCCTTCGCCGGCGCCCGGCGGCGGCAGGGGCGCGCGGGCGCGGCGGCGGGGGGCGCGCCGTGAGCGACCGGGAGCGAGCGGTGGCGCGCGAGATCCTCCGCATCGCCCGCGAGGACCTGCGCATCGAGGGGGAGCCCGGGCCCGGCGAGCCGCTCGCGGCGCGGCTCGACTCGCTCGCGCTCCTCTCGCTGGTGGTGGCGGTCGAGGACCGGTTCCGGGTCGTGCTCACCGACGAGGACGCGGCCACCACGCGCACCCTGGAGGAGCTGGCGCGGCTCGTGGCCGGGCGCGCCGGCCCCGAGGTGTTCCCGTGATCCTCCGCGGCCCGCCATCCCCCCTGCCGCGCCACCCCACCCTCGTCGAGGCGCTGCACGCCGCGGCCGCCCACCCCTCCGGCGCGACCTTCGTCGACCTGCGCGAGCGCGAGACCTTCGTGCCCTGGCGGGAGGTCCGCGATCGTGCGGCACGGGCCGCCGGCGCGCTCGCCGCGCTCGGGATCCGGCGCGGCGACCGCGTCGCCATCGTCCTGCGCACCGAGCCGGCGTTCCTCGACGCCTTCTTCGGCGCCTGGCTCGCGGGCGCCGTGCCGGTGCCGCTCTACCCGCCCGTCCGTCTCGGCCGGATGGAGGAGTGGATCGAGGGGACCGCGCGCATGCTCCGCCTCGCCGGGGCCCGCCTCGTCGTCTCGGGCGGCGCCACGCGGCGCCTCCTCGGCGGGGCGGTGGAGCGCGCGGCGCCGGACCTCGGCTGCCGCGACGTGGAGGAGCTCCGGGGCGGCGGCGGCGGCGCCGCTCCGCCGCGGCCGGAGGACCTCGGCCTGGTGCAGTTCTCCTCGGGCTCGACGGTGGCGCCCAAGCCGGTGGCCCTCACGCACCGGGCGCTCGCCGCGCAGGTCGCTGCGCTCACCGCCGAGATCGGCCCCACCTCCGCCGACGCGCTCGTGTCCTGGCTGCCCCTCTACCACGACATGGGGCTCATCGGCTGCCTGGTCA